>CAYMOU010000001.1:0-57668 GCA_964392115.1 uncultured Defluviitaleaceae bacterium
TAGGTTCTGAATATTTGTTCCCCGATTGCTCTTGTTTTATAAAGATTTTGACCGAGAAAGAAAAAATTCTTATCTGTCGAAAAACTCTCTTTATTCAATTATTCCGGGTCAACAAACAGTCAAATTCACAACATATTTTAATTGCAATTATTTTCATAAGGAATTAAAATAGAGTTGCAGAATTTGACAAAAGGAATAAAGTTAGTATACCACAAAACTTTCTATAATAAAATAAATATATTAAAAAACAGAAGGTTTTGATATATTTCCCAATGGATAGTATTTTGTAAATTTTGCATAGGTTTATTTTTCACAATCAAACAAAGGGAGTTCGATATGAAATTATTTATTATTAACTTTTTTAAGGGTATATTTATCGGAATTGCCAATATTATTCCGGGTGTAAGCGGCGGCACCATAGCTGTGGTACTGGGAATTTTTGAGCGATTGCTGGAAGCTGTTAACGGAATCTTTAAAGACTTTAAAAAACATTTTCTGTTTTTGCTGGCGGTATTCGCCGGGGCCGGCTTTGGTATAGTATTACTCAGTTCGGCTATTGAATACAGCCTAAATAACTATTCTTTTCCCACTTCCATGTTTTTCGTAGGGTTGGTGGTTGGCTCTATACCGTTGATTTACAGCAAAACCAATGCAAAATCCATAAAACCGGCTAATATATTGGCAACGCTCATTGCTTTCGGTGCTGTAGTATTGTTATCCTCCGGCAACAACACAGAAGTAATAGCCGATTTCAGGCCTGAACCTTCTATGTATATTATGCTGCTTTTCTCAGGTATTATTGCATCTGCCGCAATGGTTATACCGGGAATCAGCGGTTCTTTCATATTAATGTTGCTGGGGCTTTATCCCATGGTTATTCACTCTATAGCACAAATAAAATCATATCTTCTTAATCCAAAGGATATGGCTAAGTTGTTGGAAATCGCAGGCGTTCTAATACCTTTGGGTATAGGGGTAATCATAGGAATAATAATAGTAACCAAACTCATAAGAATATTCCTGGACAAATATCAAACTCAAACCTATTTCGCAATACTTGGTTTAATTTTAGGCTCCGTATACGGTATATTCAACAGCCCGATTACATACAAATGCGGCTTGGATACTATGCCCATGATTGCGGGAGCTTTAGCCTGTGGAGTAGGGTTTATTATTTCCCTTGCCTTTGGTAAGAGCGAGTAATTTTTCGGTTCCCATAACCTGTTTTATGCATAGTATAAATATAGAAAATTATGCATAGGAGTGGTTTGATGTTCCCGAACAAGTCCAATTATATACGCAACAACGAGCAACAGGATGTAACGGCACAATCCCACGAGCATTACAGTCCGGAACAATATGAGCAAGACGAGTATTTTTTAGACCGTAATTCTCAAAATCACGGTCATTATCATGAACCCGATTTGGAAGCGGCTCAATTTCTGTTTCCGCCTTCAAACCGTCCCGAAGGAGGAGGAAGACCACCTACTTTTCCTCCGGGAGAAGGAGGCGACGTATTTCGTCCCGGCGTAGATAACCGGCCTCCTTTCTCCGGACGTCCCGGCGGTTATCCCGAAAATGAAATTCCGCCGGGCAGACCGCCAAGACCGGGAGAAATGTTTCCTCCTCAACCGGGCGGATTTTTCCCTCCGGAACCCGGTGGTGCTTTTCCTCCTCAACCCGGCAACAGAAAACCGACCCAAGCACCACCCAGTCAAATTCCCGAAAAGAGAGCATCACTTCGTGCCGTTGATCCCGGCGGAATAAGACCTTGTCTTTACAGCTACACATATGTATGGCTGACAAACGGACGCTCTTTCTGGTTCTATCCCACATTTGTAGGCAGAAAATCCGTTTCCGGCTACAGATGGTCCCGTTACGGATGGAGCTTTATCGGCTTTGATTTGGATTTAATCGAAAGCTTCGTTTGCTGATTCTGCAATATATTCAGAGGGGTAACGTTAATAGCGTTATCCTTTTTTATGTTCTAAAAAAATGTTCTTTGTGTGTCACTTCTCCAAGAACTTTTCCTATACTAAATCCATATAAGATGAAGGACAAAAATAATTGTTTTTCCTTGAACCGTCGGAAAAAATCAATTATTTTGTCCTCTATTTAAAATTGAATCAGTATTAATATGAATTTCTACGCAAACTTCTGTCACCCATACCCGTCCTATGACCCAAACATATCAAAAAAAGTTGACAACCAAGCAAAAATACTATACGATACAATGAACGGAAACTAACCTTTTATTAATTAATAAATAAAATAAAAATACAAGGTGAATCAAATGAATATACAAGATATAAAGGAAATCATTCCACACAGATACCCTTTTTTGTTGATTGATAAAATTATTGAGCTGGACCCCTTAAAAAGAGCCGTTGCTCAAAAGAACGTTACCTTTAACGAAGAATTTTTCCAAGGTCACTTCCCGGGCGAACCTGTAATGCCCGGTGTTTTAATTATAGAAGCTATAGCCCAAACCGGAGCGGTTGCCGTGCTTTCCCATCCGGATTATAAAGGGAAAACGGCTTATTTTGGAGCTATAGATGACGCCAAATTTAGGGCAAAAGTTGTGCCCGGAGACGTGTTGACACTGGAAATAGAGATAGTTAAGATAAAGAAAGTTGCCGGAGTGGGCAAGGGTGTAGCCACGGTAAACGGTAAAAAAGTAGCCGAAGCAACCATTACATTTATGATAGATTAATTTAAACGGATTTTTGGACTTCTCCAAAGTCCTACGGTAGGTGAATGTATGTTTAACAAAATATTGATTGCAAACCGGGGCGAAATTGCCGTTAGGATAATTCGTGCGTGTAAAGAACTGGACATAGGCACGGTTGCGGTTTTTTCAGAAGTAGACAGAGGTGCGTTACATACCCAGCTTGCCGATGAAGCTATTTGTATCGGAGGAAACAAACCGCAGGACAGCTACCTGAATATGCAAAACATAATCTGTGCAGCCTGTGTTACCAAGGCCCAAGCCTTACATCCCGGCTTTGGTTTTTTGGCTGAAAACGCAACCTTTGCCACTATGTGTAACGAATGCAACATTACCTTTATAGGCCCCAAAGCCGAAACCATAGACCTTATGGGCGACAAGGCAAACGCCAGAAAGCTAATGAAAAGTGCAAACGTACCCGTAATTCCCGGCTCCGAAGGGCTTATTTCTTCTATAGAAGAAGCCAAGGAAGAAGCGGAAAGGCTGGGCTATCCGGTTATGCTGAAAGCAACGGCCGGCGGCGGAGGCAGGGGTATACGTATAGCAAGAGATTACGAACAACTGGTGCAAATGTACCATGCCGCAAAAACCGAGGCCAAAACTGCCTTTGGAGACGACGGAATATATCTTGAAAAGGTAATAGAAAACGCTCGTCATATAGAAGTTCAAATTCTGGGTGATTCTCAAGGAAATATTATTCATCTGGGAGAACGTGACTGTTCTTTGCAAAGACGTAACCAAAAAGTTCTGGAGGAAGCTCCGTCCGTAGCTATTTCCAACAAAAAGCGTCAAGAGTTGGGACAAATTGCAGTAGCGGCGGCAAAAGCGGCGCAATACCAAAATGCGGGCACCATAGAATTTTTATATGACAAAAACGACAATTTCTACTTCATGGAAATGAACACAAGAGTACAGGTGGAACATCCCGTTACCGAGATGGTTACAGGAATAGACATAATAAAAGAACAAATTCGTATAGCCGCAGGTATGCCTATGTCCGTTAAGCAAAGCGATGTAAAGATCTCCGGACACGCCATAGAATGCCGCATTAATGCCGAAAACCCCGAGTTGGACTTTGCTCCCTCTCCCGGTACGGTTAATTACTTGTTCTTACCGGCCGGCGGTTTAGGCTTGAGGGTGGATTCCGCAATGTTTGCCGGATACACCATTCCGCCTTACTATGATTCCATGATAGCAAAAATAATTGCTCACGGCAGTACCAGGCAAGAAGCCATAGCCAAAATGAAAAGAGCCTTATCCGAATTGGTTATAGAAGGCGTAAACACCAATGTGGATTTCCAGCTTGACCTCTTGGGCAACAAAAACTTTTTGAACGGAAAATTTGATACCTCTTTTTTACAACGAATTCTTGACAGTAAAGTAAACGCTGATAGTTGATTTAAGCGTTTATCTAAGTAAATACAGAAGGGTGGTACATTTGAACCTTTTTGGAAAACGTAAATATGTACCCATAAACAAACCACCTGAAGGTCGTGTACCCGTAATACCCGATGGGCTTTGGGTAAAATGCGGGTTATGCGGCAAAACGGTTTATTCCAAAGATTTAACACAGTATAAGCTTTGCCCTCATTGCAAGGGATGCTTTCGTTTGTCTGCTCCGGAGCGTATAAATTTAATAACTGACCCGGACAGTTTTGCGGAAATGAATAAAGATATGGTACCGAAAAATCCCTTGGATTATCCGCAATATCTTGAAAAAATCCAAGCTATTTCCAAAAAAACCGGTTTAAAAGAAGCGGTGGTAACCGGCACTTGCAGCATAAACGGCAGCGAATGTGTAATGTGTGTTATGGATTCTCATTTTATTATGGGAAGCATGGGGTCCGTTGTAGGCGAAAAAATAACCCGTGCTTTTGAATACGCTACCGAGAAGAAGCTTCCGGTAGTGGTATTTGCAGCCTCCGGCGGTGCCAGAATGCAGGAGGGTATAGTTTCTCTGATGCAGATGGCGAAAATTTCTCAAGCGGTTGCAAAACACAGCGAAGCCGGTTTATTATACATTGCCTTTTTGACAGACCCAACAACAGGCGGCGTAACAGCAAGTTTTGCCATGCTTGCAGATATTATCCTGGCAGAACCGGGAGCTTTAATCGGATTTACCGGCCGCAGGGTTATAGAACAAACCATAAAACAAACCCTGCCGGACGATTTTCAAAAGGCAGAACATCTTTTGCAGCACGGTTTCATTGACAGAATAGTTCAAAGGCAAAATATTAAGTCCACCTTGGCAACTATTTTAAAATTGCACCAAAAGAGAGAAATTCCCAAAGAGCAACAAGAAGCAGAATGATAATTATCATAAAGACTTTGAAAGAGGTTCTTTTAGATATTTAAGGACTGATTCATATGAGTACACAAGTAATGAATATAGTAAACCTATCCCGTAAGCCCTCCAGACCCACGGCCTTCGAATTTATTAACGGAATTTTTAAGAATTTCGTTCAATTTTACGGAGACAGGTATTATAAAGACGATGCGGCGGTTATCGGCGGCATAGCTAGCCTTGTGGGTATGCCTGTAACAGTTATAGGCATACAAAAAGGCCACGACTTACAAGAAAATATAAACAGAAACTTCGGTCAACCTCATCCCGAGGGTTATCGCAAGGCCTTGAGGCTGATGAAACAGGCTGAAAAATTCGGCAGACCGGTTATCAATTTTATCAATACACCCGGTGCTTTCTGCGGCATTGAAGCAGAGGAAAGAGGACAGGGTGCGGCTATTGCCAACAATCTGTTTGAAATGTCCCTGTTAAAGGTGCCTGTAATTTCTATAATTATAGGCGAAGCCGGAAGCGGCGGTGCCTTGGCCCTTAGCGTTGCGGATAAGGTTTGGATGTTGGAAAATTCCACGTATTCAATACTTTCGCCGGAGGGCTATGCCTCCATTCTCTGGAAGGATGCCTCAAAGGCGGATAAAGCTGCACAGCTGATGAAGCTAACAGCAGCCGATCTTAAAGGCATGGAAATTATAGATAAGATTATTCCGGAGCCGGAAGACGGCGTTGATATTGAGGATGCTCAAGGTTTTAAACAGGTTGTCACCGAATTAAAACAAAATCTTATTTCAGAAATTAAAAATTTATCTTCAAAAGATACAGAGACCCTCCTTGCCGAACGTTACGAAAGATTCAGAAAATTCGGTGAGTTTGAAGAACCGGAGATGGATTAAAAACCTTGGCGTAACGTTGTAATCCAAAAATCGTCAACTATATATGAAGTTTTACCTGTAACCCTTTCGGGTTACTTTTTTTATGCAAAAATATTTGACTAAACCGTCCGTCAAAACCCCAAAAACAAACCCGCCGAACATGACACATATCGAAAAGTCTGTACATAAAATGAATTAGAGTTAATTTGGAGGGATTGAGTTGGAGAGCAAAAAGTTTGCAATTATAGGCGGAGACAAGCGAAATTATTACCTTGCCAACGAGTTGAAGCAAGATGGACATACGGTAAAACTATTCGGTTTTTCCAAATATGACAGCGAAGGTTTGTATAGGCAAAGCGGGTTGTACGAAACAATAGACGGTGCGGACTATATTATAGGCGGTATACCGGCCAGCAACGACGGGCTGTTATTAAATATGCCTTATGAAAATGACAATATATCTGCTGAAGATTTGTTCCGGCTGATTAAAAAACACCAAGTATATTTTGCGGGCTATATAAAAAGTGAACTGGTGGAGCTGGCGGAGCGTTTTCAGGTTAATATAGTGGATGTATTGAAAAAAGAAGAATTATCCATATTAAACGCAATTCCTACTGCATTTGGTAAAAAGGTATAAAATATAAAGAGAATTAAAATTTTGAGGGAGTAAACCTTTTTTCCGGCATAAAAAATAGGTTTTCTCCCTCAAAGTCTCTCTTTCCTAAAAAGCCGAACAAAGAGCCGAGTTTTTAAAATTTATATAAACAAAGTCGTGAAAATATTATTAGAAATATAATGAATTGGAAAGTGTGAAAATGTATTGACAAATCTCCAACATAAGTATAGAATTAAATCATACTAAACATATATGTTTAATGGACTGGATGGTTATTATGGATTGGAACTTTATAAAAGAATACGCTCCCATGTATGGAGAAGCTGCTGTTTTAACAGCTAAAATTGCTGCTATAGGAATATTTTTTTCCATAATAACAGGCATAGTGTGCAGCGTGGTTCGGTACTGTAGAATACCAATTCTAAAACAAATTTCCGGGCTTTATATTGAATTATCCAGAAATACACCATTATTGATACAATTATTTTTCTTATATTTTGGATTGCCGAAGATAGGCATAGTTTTGGACTCGGAACTGTGTGGAATAATAGGGCTTAGTTTTTTGGGCGGCGGCTACATGGCAGAAGCTTTCCGAAGCGGACTGGAATCGGTCGAAAAAAAGCAGTATGAATCCGGTCTGTGTTTGGGCATGAGCTCGGGGCAAATTTTAAGGTTTGTTGTAATACCCCAAGCCATTTCGGTTTCGGTGCCTGCGGTTTGTTCCAATATAATTTTTTTGATTAAGGAAACTTCCGTATTCAGCGCCGTTGCCTTGGCTGATTTAATGTTTGTGGCTAAGGACTTAATCGGGCTGTATTACAAAACAGATGAAGCCTTATTTATGCTGGTAATGTCGTATCTGTTGTTGCTTTTACCTATTTCCCTAATTTCCGCTGCTGTTGAAAGGAGGGTTAGGTATGCAGGATATGGGCATTAATGTTTTGTTTCAGGGCAATAGCTTTATGCGATTACTGGAAGGTTTATGGGTGACGGTGAGGATTTCCCTGTTGTCTGTGGGGATTTCCATATTGCTGGGCATAGTATTGGGTCTGATTATGACAGTAAAAAATCCTGTGATAAAGCTCTTGACCGGTTTATATATAAACTTTGTCAGAATAATGCCCCAGCTTGTGCTGTTATTTTTGGTTTATTTTGGGGTGACAAAAAGTTTTGGTATAAACTTGTCCGGCGAGATTTCCGCAATTATCGTTTTTGTGTTTTGGGGTACGGCGGAAATGGGTGATTTGGTACGGTCTGCAATAATTTCTATACCCAAGCACCAATCGGAAAGCGGCAAGTCTATTGGCCTAAGCACCCTGCAGATATATTATTATATCATTATCCCACAAACCCTTAAACGTCTTATTCCCAACGCTATTAACCTTACCACAAGAATTATAAAAACCACCTCCTTGGTTGCATTGATAGGAGTTATAGAAGTATTGAAAGTGGGACAGCAAATAATCGAAGCTTCTCGGTTCACAATGCCAACGTCAGCCTTATGGATTTATGCAGCTATATTCGCTTTATACTTTGCGGTCTGCTACCCCATATCCTTGTTGGCAAGGAAGCTTGAGAAAAGTCAGAGTGAGTGAGGAGCGGTTTCATGAAAAACGGTGAAAAACTACTGGAAATAAACAATCTATACAAAAAATTCGGGGACAACCATATCCTTAAAAATATCTCCTTCAGCGTTAACCAAGGCGAGGTTGCGGTGGTAATCGGCCCGTCCGGTTGCGGTAAGAGTACCCTACTTCGATGTATTAACGGGCTTGAATCCATAGAGACCGGCGGAGAAATCACGCTGGGCGGTGTTAACCTTATGTATAAAAACACCGATTGGAGAAAAGTCCGTCAACAAATAGGTATGGTATTTCAAAGCTATGATTTGTTCCCCAATATGACCGTTATGCAGAACATTCTGCTGGGTCCTACAAAGGTCCAAAAGATTAAACCGGAGGATTGTATTAAAACCGCAGAAAGCTTGCTCTCCAGAGTAGGCCTT
Organism: uncultured Defluviitaleaceae bacterium; assembly: GCA_964392115.1. GTDB lineage: Bacteria > Bacillota > Clostridia > Lachnospirales > WRBF01 > CAYXWM01. The sequence continues at coordinate 8,521 of CAYMOU010000001.1, forward strand.
TCTGACAAAAAAAATGCCTATCCCCGAGAATTATCCGGCGGACAAAAACAACGTGTGGCCATAGTCAGGGCGCTGATTATGAACCCGAAAATTATGCTTTTTGATGAGGTAACAGCCTCCTTAGACCCGGAAATGGTCAGAGAGGTTCTAAACGTAATTTTGGAACTTGCAAGAAGCGGCATGACCATGATTATAGTTACCCACGAAATGCAATTTGCCAAAGCGATAGCCGATAAAATCGTGTTTATCGATGACGGTGAAATTGCAGAAATAACCACACCGCAGGAGTTTTTCCAAAACCCCAAGACGGTACGGGCGAAAAAATTTATCAATATATTTGACTACAGTTAGGAGACTGGATATGAAGACGAAAATTTTAGCACTGCTGATTACTTTGATTTTGGTAACGGGTTTAACTGCCTGCGGCAGTCCCAATCCCTCAAGCAATGATGTGCAAATTAATACAGAAAAAACGGCATCACCTACTCCGGAAAAAACTCTTGCAAGAACTCCGGAAGAAATTAAAACAAGCGGTAAGGTAGTAATAGGCGTATTCAGCGACAAGAAACCCTTTGGTTATGTGGATGAAAACGGTGATTATCAAGGATATGATATTTATTTTGCAAGAAGAATCGCCGAAGATTTAGGCGTTGAACTTGAATTAATTTCCGTTGAACCTGCCAGCCGTGTAGAGTATTTGGTTACAGGTAAAGTAGACATAATTCTGGCAAATTTCACCGTAACAGAAGAAAGAGCCGAAAAGGTTGATTTTGCTCTACCCTACATGAAAGTTGCTCTGGGTGTGGTATCTCCCGAAGCCTCTTTGATAACCGACCCTGATCAATTAAACGGCAAAACTCTTATAGTTTCTAAGGGAACAACAGCAGAAACTTACTTTACAAAAAATTACCCCGATGTTAAGCTGTTAAAATTTGACCAATATTCCGAAGCCTTTAACGCCTTGCTGGACGGTCGTGGAGATGCTCTTTCTACAGATAACACAGAAGTGTTGGCATGGGCATTGGAAAACCAAGGCTTTAAAGTAGGGGTTGAATCCCTGGGTAATATCGATACTATTGCACCGGCGGTTCAAAAAGGCAACACCGAGCTTTTAAACTGGTTAAATGACCAAATAAAAGCTCTGGCAAACGAAGAATTTTTCCACAATAACTTTAACGAAACCCTTGCCGGAGTTTACGGAGACGCCGTAAATCCCGATAGCTTGGTTGTTGAAGGCGGTATAGTAGAGTAATAGTAAGGTATAGTACAAAACAGTAATTCCTAACCCGTATCTTTTGGTACGGGTTATTTTTATGCTGATTTACCCTCCGTAGATAATTCTGAAAATTAAGCGAATACAGACAAACAAGGAATGAATAAATACCTATATTATAGGATTATTTAATCAGGCGGTGTTTTCCGGTGAAAAAAGCAGTTGTATATTGCAGAGTTTCCACAGACAAGGAGGATCAAAAGAACTCCTTGGATAATCAGCGAAAATTCTTTTCAGAATATATTTCTCGTAACCCGGAATGGGAATTCGTTGATATATATGTGGACGAGGGATTAAGCGGCACAAGTACAAAAAAAAGAAAGGCCTTCAATCAAATGATAGCAGACGGCGAAGCCGGACTTTACGACTTGATTCTGACCAAAGAAATCAGCCGTTTTGCCAGAAATACCTTGGACAGCATATATTACACCCGTTTATTGAAATCTAAAAATATCGGGGTATATTTTATAAACGACAATATAAATACCCTGGACCCGGACAGCGAATTAAGGTTAACCATAATGGCAAGCATCGCCCAGGAGGAAAGCCGCAAGACCTCCGACAGAGTAAAATGGGGTCAAAGGCGTTCTATGGAAAAAGGCGTGGTTTTCGGTGCAAAGGTCTACGGATACAGCTTGGTAGGCGGTCAACTGTCTGTGAATGAGGAAGAAGCCCGGGTTGTGAAACTTATCTTTTTCAAGTACCTTACCGAAGGCAAAGGGGTAAATATCATAGCCAGGGAATTGGACGAAAGAGGTATAACCACTCCAACCAAAATCAAGCACTGGACACAGGCCACAGTCTTGCGGATTCTAAAAAATGAAAAATACGCAGGCGTCTTAAAACAAAAAAAACAAATCACCACCGATTATCTTAATCATTACAGAAAACGCAACGAAGGCGAAGAGGACTTTGTAATAATACAAGATCATCACCCGGCAATAATCCAAAAAGACACCTTTCAAAGGGTACAGGAGGAGCTAAAAAGACGACTTAACCATAAGTTTGACAAAACCAAGTATTCCAACAGATATTATTTTTCCGGGAAAATAATTTGCGGTCAATGCGGAACTAGATTTAAAAGAAGATGCTACAACCGTAAAGCAAAAAATCCCCAAACCGTATGGGAATGCGGAGCTTCCGTAAGGTACGGAAAAAAGAAAATAAACCAAGCAGGTTTAGAAGTGGGCTGCGATAACAAATTTGTAAAAGAAGAAGCTTTAAAATTGGGCTTATTAAATGCTTTGGATATTTGCCTTCCCGATAAGCAAAAAATTATTAATAATATCGTAAAAATTTTAACAAAAGTATTATCAGCCAATACGAACGAAGATTTACAAACCCAAAATCTGAAAGACAGCATCCAACGCATTGAATCCAAAAAGAAAAAACTAGTTGAACTATATATGGATAAGATGATAACAAAAGAGGAATTTCAAGAAACAAACAATGAATTATTGAGATTATCCCAATTATACACCACGGATTTAGAAAAAGCAGCGAATCTACATAATCAACAACAAAATCCGGACGAACTTTTACGTATTATTCGTTCAGAGATAGAAAACATAGTGAATTGCAGGGTTTTCAGTGATGAAGTTTGCAAGAGTGTTTTGGAAAAAATCATTATTCACAGCCGAGATAATATGGAATTTTTCTTAAAGGGAAATTCCTAAAAAAATAATTTACGCTACCTCTTTCCCAAACACAGTACCCACTGCCGAAGGAGCAATACAAATAGCCATGCAGAACACCGATTTTACCCTGCACAGCAGTAATGTAATGGTAATCGGTTTCGGCAGAATAGGAAAAATCCTGGCAAAAATGTTGCAGGGCATAGGAGCAAACGTTTATATGGCGGTAAACGGATACGACAAGGCCGCTCTAGCCTCCGGCTACGGCTATCATGCGGTAGACGTAGAAAAATTAACCGATTATTTGGGCAATATGAACATTATTTTCAATACTGTACCCAAGATGCTGCTTTACAACGCTAATATGAAGTATATAAACAAAAACTGCCTTATTATAGACCTGGCATCCACACCTTTCGGAGTAAACTTCGAACACAGTAAGGATTTCGGTTTAAATGTGTTGTATGCAAATTCCTTGCCGGGAAAGGTTGCTCCGGCAACTGTAGGTCATTATATAAAAGAAACAATCTACAGTATTTTAAAGGATATGTAAACAAAAGCAAAACTCCCGAAGGCAACCCGCTTGTATTTGTAATATATAATGCCGACCGTTGAGGGTTGGTATTAGTCGGCATTGCTGTTTATACTTACAGGCTTGATTTGCTAATTTTATGTGAAAAACAAGGGCTTGTTTGTATAATGTCGTTTTCAGCGGCATTTTCGGCAGTAGCATCTTTAGGAAACCGACTTGAAGCCGAAATGTAATTTGGAGGGCTGCTTATGAGGCTGGAAAATATCAAAATTGGATTTTGCCTGACCGGCTCGTTCTGTACTTTTACTAAAGTTTTTAAAGAAATAGGAAATTTGGTTAACGAGGGAGCAATAGTTACACCCATAATTTCTTCTGTTGTAGACCAATGTGATTCCAGGTTTATTACCGCCGGTGACACTAAGACCGTTCTGAAGGACATCACCGGAAATGATGTTATAAACACCATTTCTAAGGCCGAACCCATAGGCCCTCAGAAATTGTTTGATATAATGGTTGTTGCACCCTGTACCGGAAATACCATGGCAAAGCTGGCCAACGGTATTACCGATACGCCGGTAACCATGGCTGTTAAGGCACATTTACGCAATAATCTTCCTGTTGTAATAGGAATATCAACAAACGACGGTTTGGGAGCCTGTGCAAAAAATTTGGGATTGTTGCTTAACACAAAAAATTTCTACTTTATACCCTTCGGACAAGACGACCCTGTAAATAAAGAAAAGTCACTGGTTTTGCGTGAAACCAAAATGATGGATGCAGTATGTGAGGCGTTGGTTGGAAAACAATTGCAACCTATGCTTGTGGGCTAAATTTAATAGCAGAAATGGAAGCTTGACATATTCTTGGGGAGTGTGTCAAGTTTTTTGATTTTGGGGATTGGTTGGTAGAGTAACGGTGGGAATATTGGTAATTAATCACAGGATTGCGCTCATTTTGTTATGTAATACAACTCTTGACATGGATAATCAAAAACAGTCAAAAGTTCACCGCATTGAAAGCCCATGTTTTGATATAGTTTTCTTGCAGCAACACCTTGTTGGTCACCCTCACGATAAGTTATAACTTTTAGTCTTGTTCCCGGCGTGAATTGAGAAATTAATTCTAAAATAAGCGATTTTGCAATCCCGGTTTTACGATATAGTGGATGCACAGCTAAAAAATTCAATTCGCCGGTACTGCGTGAGAACGCCAAGGCGCCAACTACAGTATCTTCTACTTTGGCTATCAGAGCCTGTTTATGATGAATACACTCCAATAGAGCTATTTTGTATTCTTCCATATCCAAACCCGGGAAATTTTCTTTTACAAGGTGCAGTAAGTCCATCCAACCGGTTAAATCCTGCTGTTGAGCAAATGTTATAAACATCATTTGTCCTCCTGTTGTTTAAGTAATTTTCTTTATAAAGAGACTACTACAAACTATATTAAACCACAATCATTTTCAGGTACCTCGGGGTGGTATATGCGGAACAAGGTTTGCATTAAAAAGGTTGACTAAAGGTAAATTAAGTGTTACTATAAAAGTATACAAAATATCCTTTTGTTTTCATAATAATTTAATATATTATCCCAACACCTGACGGCAAGGTTTTTTCCGAGCAGCAAGGTAGGGTCTGAATGCATAACCTTTTTTGTCGTGCTATTTTTCACCCTCCTTGTATAATAAGGAGGGTTTTTTGCGCCCTCCAAAGTTTTCCGAGCAGCAAGGTAGGTTGATTTTTGTTATGCTTTTTTTGCGTACAATTTTTACCCTCCTTGCGAGGGTTTATTATTTTTAAAAGGAGTTAATCATGAATCACAGACTTGCCGTTATAAGCCTTATCCTTTCAGACAGAAACAGTGCCGATGCTGTAAATGAGTTACTGCATAATCACGGAGATATTATTATCGGGCGTTTTGGTTTGCCTTGTCCCAAGTTTGAAAAAAACGTTATTACTGTAGTGGTGGATGCACCTCAACCTATAATCAGCGGTCTTTCGGGCAAACTGGGCAGAATCAAAAATGTGGTTGCAAAAGTAACCTATGCCCCGGATAATGCTCAATAAAGTTTTGTAAGTAAGGAAAAGGCGGTTTCAGGGTAGGAAATATATTTTTAGCTGTATTATAAGCTTATAAACTTGCTTTATGAAGGTTTATACTAATTCCATATTTAATGAAGGATAAAAATTTGCAAATTATCATTGAATCTTTGCTAAATTGCAAATTTTTATCTACTGTTTTAAATGGAATCAGTATTACATCATTAAAATTAATCCTGAGGTGATAAAATGTATAACTCCAAATCCAAAACCGCCGAAAAATTTATCTGTAACAGCGAAATCATCGAAACTTTAGAATACGCCGTAGAGGCAGGAAAAAATGAAGAAACAGTACAAAACATACTGAATAAGGCTGCTTTGTTTGGCGGCTTAACCCATAGAGAAGCAGCTGTATTGTTGCTGGCGGACGACAAATTCGAAGACCAAATTTGTTCTGTGGCTACAAGCATAAAGAATAAAATATACGGTAGCAGAATAGTAATGTTTGCGCCTTTATATCTTTCAGACCATTGCGTTAACGAATGCGGATACTGCGGTTATCGTTGTTCAAACAAGACTAACAGAAGAAAACTTACCCAAGATGAAATCAAAAAAGAAGTAGAGGCCCTGCAACGTATGGGACACAAACGCCTGGCGCTGGAAACCGGAGAAGACCCGGTGAATTGTCCCATAGAATACGTATTGGAGTCCATTAAAACCATATATTCCGTGAAAACAGAACACGGCGAAATCAGGCGTGTAAACGTAAACATAGCCGCAACAACTGTAGAGAATTACGCTAAATTAAAGGATGCCGGCATAGGTACATATATCTTGTTCCAGGAATCTTATCATAAACCCACGTATCAAATGTTCCACAAGGCAGGACCCAAACACAGATACGACTACCACACCGAAGCCATGGACAGAGCCATGGAAGGCGGTGTCGACGATGTTGGCGTAGGCGTACTTTTCGGTCTGTATGACTATAAATACGAAACCGTCGCCATGCTTATGCACGCAGAACACTTATCGGATACCTTCGGCGTAGGGCCTCATACCATGAGTGTTCCGAGAATTTGCCCGGCACCCGGAGTAAGCACTGATGAATTTCCTTATCTTGTTAACGATAAAGAGTTTAAGCGTATAGTAGCCGTATTACGTTGTGCCGTACCCTACACAGGTTTAATCCTTTCCACCAGAGAACAAGGCGACTTCCGTGATGACCTTCTGAAAGTGGGTATTTCTCAAATTTCCGCAGGCTCCGCAACAGGCGTAGGCGGTTACAGTTTAGAAGCAAGCCAAGCACCCCAATTCGAAATCCACGACCACAGAAGCTTAAACGATATGGTGGGCATACTATCCGAATCGGGTTATATTCCCAGCTTTTGTACAGCCTGTTACAGAGAAGGAAGAACCGGCGAAAGGTTTATGCGACTTGCCAAAACCGGACAAATCTCCAACGTCTGCCTTCCTAACGCTCTGCTCACTCTAAAGGAATACCTTTTGGACTATGCAGACGAAAAAACCAAAATTGCCGGTTTAAAACTTATAGAAAATCAGTTAAACTATATAGATAACAACATCATGCGTACTAAAACAGAACTTTGGCTTGATAAAATGGATAGCGGAGAGAGAGATTTCAGAGTATAAAATTACATTATAGTTTACCCTACATTAAATTATAAAGTCTTTTTGAAGGGAGTTTGAGAGAAGACTTTTTCTTCAGAAAAGCTTTCCCTCAAGGTTTTTAAAAACTACCCATGGAGGAATAACTATGTCTTTGCAAAACACTCCACAGGCAAACAGATTGCACATAGCGTTTTTCGGCAGACGCAACGCCGGTAAATCATCGCTGATGAATCGCTTTGCCAACCAAAATGTAGCCATCGTTTCTGATATTCCCGGCACAACCACCGACCCTGTCACAAAATCCATGGAATTGCACCCTCTGGGACCGGTTGCGCTTATAGACACCGCCGGCTTTGACGACGAAGGCTTACTGGGCGAGGCACGCATAGCACAAACCCGCAACGCCCTCAAGAAAACAGATGTTGCCGTTATGGTTTTAAGACAGGGCTGTGATTTAAGCTTTGAAACGGAATGGTTGGAATCCGCAAAAAAACAGGGCACAGTGGCTATAGCCGCCGTAAACGCCTGCGATTTGCATACAAACTATGAAGAATATGCAAAATGCCTATCCAAGCAACTGGATATTCCCGTATGTAACGTCAGTGCCCTAACCGGCCAAGGATTGGGAGAACTTCAACGTCTGATTATAGAAAACGCTCCAACAGATTTTGAATTGCCTGAAATAGCTACCCACCTTGTAGAAAAAGGCGCTCATGTTTTGTTGGTTGCTCCTCAAGACATTCAAGCCCCAAAGGGTCGCCTGATTTTACCTCAACAACAGGTCATCAGAGATTTACTGGACGGAGATTGCTCGGTAACGGTGGTTACCGCAAAAATGTTGGATGAAGGCCTTCAAAAACAGCCGGATTTGGTAATTTGTGACTCCCAAGTTGTAAAACAGGTCTATGACAAAATACAGGGTAAAGTTCCGCTTACCACCTTTTCCGTATTAATGGCACGCTACAAAGGCGATATACAAACATTTATTCAGGGTGCCGCCGCCATAGACAATTTAAAAGCCGGAGACAGAGTACTTATAGCCGAAGCCTGTACCCACAATGCTCTGGATGGCGATATAGCCAGAATACTTCTACCCAAACTGTTAAATCAAGCCGTCCCGGGCATAATTACCGAGATTGCGTCAGGCAAAAATTTCTTAAACCATACCCAAGATTACGCCTTGGTTATACACTGCGGAGCCTGTATGTTTAATCGTCGATATATGCTTTCACGTATCAACCAATGCAAGCAGAAATCCCTACCCATGACCAATTACGGTGTAGCAATTTCAAAATTAACCGGAATATTGGATAAATTGGTATATTAAGAAAAAGGTTCGATAAATTATTTAGATTTATCGAACCTTTTTTCTGTTTTAAAACGCCCATTGTATTCCTATTCCTCTTTAGCTTTATAGTCAAATGCTAGTTAAAGAGTAACAAAAGCGTCTATTCGCAGTGGTGAGCGACCGGTGGTTTTCCTTGAAAAACACATGAGCGAACCGTTTACGAAGAATAGCTTTTGTTACTATTCCTTGTTCATTTGACTATAATAGCCTTTTCCACAGCCTCTAGCAATGCCTTTTGGTTGGGAAACAACATACGTCTGGGAGTTACGGTTAATATTCTGTCTTTAATCTTCTCTAAGCTGCTTTTGCTGTAAAATTCTACAAAAACCATAAGCTCACTTTCTACAGCCAGCATAAACCACTGCTCGGGTGTTTTTTTATCGGTACTTTTTGAAGCCAAAACAATATCCGCTGCGGACATTGCAAGTTCGTCGCAGGTTTCCGGGTTTTGTAGTTTAATATCGTTAAGAATAACCAAAAGCTCGTTCAGGAGTTGTTTTTGCTTCACATGAAAATTTTCGTGTTCATATTGGTTTGCCGACGGTCCGGAAAACCAGCCGGAAAATAGATTTGATCCTCTCTCTTTTGCAGTTTTATGCTTTATTTCCGAGAAAGATTTGTATAGTTCTTCCAGATGACCCAGTATATTTTGAGCAGTCGTTATTTGTGTGTTTATTTCCTTATCTATAAAAAACAACCTCCTTTAAAAGTAAAAACCGGTTGTTACATAGTATAACGTGTAACAGCCGGTTTTTAAAGTCTTAATTTAACATTGTCTGCTTTTAGTCACTGTAAGTCATGACCGGTATTAAACGTTTATAAGGGCCGGATTTGGAGCAACCCCGGTTAAAAGACAAACTGATAACACAACTTCTGTTCCATCGCCTTTGGTGCTTGTTATTGTAATTGTTCCGTCGTTGCCGTAATACGAATAAAGCCGTTTTTTTATGTTTAACAGAGCAATATTCACTACCCCGGCAGGGTTTTCATGGGCGTGGTTTTGAAGCCCGGCGTTTAATTCTTGCAGAGTATCTTCCGGTATGCCGTGTCCGTTGTCTCGAACAGTAATTCTCATTCTGTTACCTTCCAAAACAGCAATCACTTCGATAACGCCTTCGATTTTATCATGAAAACCGTGAATAATTGAATTTTCCGCAATGGGTTGCAATAACATTCTGGGCATACAAACATCCATCAAACGGTCGTCAACCTCAAGAATAAATGTGATTTTATTGTTATAACGTACGTTCATAATATCAACATACTTTTCCAGTAAACACATTTCATCCCAAACCTTGATAAACTCGTCCTTGTCAAAGGCGTAGTGTATCATGGCCGAAAGGCCTGCCAGTATATGGTCGGCTCTTTCGTAGTCTTCCTGTTCCAGCAGAATTTTTATGGTACTTAAAGTGTTAATGGTAAAATGAGCGTTAATTTGTTTTTTCAGCGAAAATATAACCGCCTTTTGCTTGGCAATTTCGGCGTTTTTAAGCAGCATTCCCGAGGCTATGATTTCTTCGTTTTGTTTTTCTATACGCTGAAGCATGGCATTAATTTTTTCGATTAATCTGTCAAATTCCAAGCTTCCGGAAAGCGGCAGAACAGCGCCGTTTCTAGCTGAAACGCTCTCGGTGCTGTCAATAATTTTTAGCATAGGCGACAGAAACCGCCGGTTTTGAATTCGTGCGAAAACATATAAAACCAGCATAAAGGAAACGACCGTAAGCACAGCCGCAACCGAAAAATAATAGGTGGATGCGGAAAGTTGAGATTTGTCAGCCGCAACAATAATTTCAAAGGGCGTAATGCCTATATGCTTTTTGATAAGAGCCGGTCTTTTTTGATTTTCGCTCTGCAAATCCGGAATAATATGAGAATTGGCACTGACGATTTTTCCGTCGGCGGCTATACCAATGAAAAGTGAATTATCCGGAGAATACATATACAACATATCAAGCAGTTTATCTTCCTCGGTAAACATCATGAGAGTGCCGGATTTTACGCCCTTATCATTATAAATATCTGTAGCGTAGCCCACGTATTTTGTATTTTCAAGCTCTATGGAAATGTGAGTGGGAATATTCATGGTGTCAGCAAGTATACAAAGCCTTGCGGCAGAGGTGTTTGATAACTTCCCTCTAAAGCGATAAAACCGCCCGTCTTTGTTTACGGCTAAAATATGGCTAGCCAAATCCGACCGGAAGTTGCCGTTTTGCAGCAACCTGTCAATATTACCGGCTATATGTAACCGCTCTTCCGTACTCTTTACGGATACAAACAGGTTCATTTCCGGTTGCGTGGATAAGGCGTAGCAAACTCTCTCAAGATTGGCAAACTCGTTACCCAAATCATCCACGATTTGACCTGCCGTAGCGGTTAGATGCCGTTCGGTGTTGGCATAAATATGATTGGACATGACTATGTAAAAAAACGCCCACACCGTAAGAATTACTATAAACAAAACAGAGAACAGCAGGGTGAATTCGTTTTTTAAACCTCGTTTCATCACCCGGCACCTCTTTGTCTGTACTCCGTTGGAGACTCTCCGTAATAGCCCTTAAATATTCTGCAAAAGTAAAAGTAGTCGGAATATCCGCACATAAGGGCAATTTCCTTTAGTGCTTTATCGGTGGAGGTCATTAGCCTGGCGGCTTCCTGCATACGGATATTGGTTAAAAAAATGGTCAGTGTGGATTGATAATGTTTGGAAAAAAGGTTGCATATGTAATTTTCGGATAAATTGAACTGTTTGCCAAGTGAGGCAAGGGTGAATTTTTTCTTGAAGTTCACAGTAACATACCGCACCAAATCATCAAAGGATTTATTACCGGTAGCCGCAAATACAGTGGACGGATGTAAATTATATTTTTCCGCAAGTTTACGTGAAAGACGTTCCAGCACAATCTCGGCTTCTCGGGCTTGCAAGGGCTTTAGTAAATAATCAAAGCCACCCATTAAAAAAAACTTCCGGCCTGCCTCGAATTCGCCGAAGGCACTGAGCATAATAAATTCTGTGTCCAGTCCGTCGTCCCGACAGGCTTTAATCAACGCAACACCGTCCATAGTGGGCATTTTTAAGTCGCAAAAAACCAAATGAGGTCGCTTTTCCTTTATTTCTTGTTGGGCAACCGCCGGGCTTGTGCTTGATCCTATAACCTCGAATCCGTTTTCACCCCAACTAATGGTCTGCATTATGCTTTTAATCATCAATCCCTCGTCGTCAACTATATAAACTCCGTACATAATTCACCGCCAATGTATATTTCTTTTACATAAATTTTACCGATATGGTCTTTACAGTTTAAATATATGGTGATAACATAAAAACAAGCTGTAAATATAGCGTTTCTTTATACAAAACGAATATATGTAATTAACCGTAAGACAGAAAAATGCTATGGGTTAACAATAATTAAGTATACATTACAAACAAATATTATGCAATATTCATACGAGTAAATGCATTGCCCGGTTTGTAATTGTCAAAGCACTATACATATCCCACCTTATTTATATTTGATTACCGATGTGGATTCTGTAAGACGAATAAATGCATAGATATTTGGTGGGACTTTATACTCAAATAAAGGAAGTGATATGATGAAAAAAATTGTTTTCATCATGCTTTGTATTCTCGTAGTTCTTAGTGGTTGCTTTACGGCTAAGGAAAATGAAACATCATTTATGGATGATTGGTTGCGAGCCGCTGATTTACAGGCAAGAGAAACGCCGGAAATGTTGTATGAAAAGGCGAAACAAGAGGGGATTTTAACCATTTATACAGTATCAACCCGGATGATGGACGTGGCAAAATCCTTTGAAAGGCAGTATCCGGGCTTGGTTACTAAGGTTTTGGACCTGCGTGCGGACGAGATGATTGAAAGGGTGAAGAAAAACGGTGAAAGCGGCGTTTATGAAAGCGACATTATTTTCTGCACTGATGTGGACGGTTCGCTGTCAAAGGATTTGATTCCCAATAAGTTAGCTTTTAAGTATACGCCCTATGATATAGCGGATAAAATGCTGCCGGGGTATGACGAGGAGTATTTATCGGTATTGGGTGAAGTTATAGTAATAGGATATAATGATCTAATACATAGCAAGTCACCCGTTTCCAATTGGTGGGAACTTACCGAGGAACAATGGCGAGGCAAGGTATATGCACCCAATCCGGCCAAAAGTGTCACAACCCTAGCCGCTCTTTCTATGATGCAGAAATACGAACAGGAGCTTGAAAAGGCTTACTATGAGCGCTACGGAGAAAAATTAGTATCCCAAAACGGCGAGGGTGCCACAGAAACCTTTATACGTAGGCTTTTTGAAAACGGGTTGAATATAGTTAATTCCAGCGATGAAGCAGCCGAGGCAATCGGCGCCCCGGGTTTTGCGGAGGATAATGTGTGCATTATTGTATCAAGCAAAATCAGGCTGCGAGAAATAGGATACAATATTGCAATCAGTTACGAAACCGTGCCTTTTAATGGTTTTGTCAACCCTGTAAACATATCTGTTGCCGGAGGTGCCAAAAACGTAAGTGCCGCAAAACTGTTTATACGCTGGATTTTAGGCGAAACCGACGGTGCCGGAGAAGGGTATAAACCATTTCTGCAAAACGGAGCATGGTCTACCCGTGTTGATGTAAAAAGCGAGTCAACCTTTGCTCTTGATGATGCTGACTTTATTTATACAGACGGCTCTTATGTTTATGAGCATCGCAGCGAAATACTCGCTTTTTGGGAAAAAGTTCTGGCGGAAAGAGAGCGGAAAACGCCTTAAATTCCTAAGAGCCTGTTTAGTATCTTCATTCAGGCGTCTTTTCGGCTAATTTTCCGCTATACTTCGTCAGTTGCTCCTAGCATATATTCTCCGAATATGCTTCGTCACAACTTCCTTGTCTAGCTAAAAATTTGCTCGAAAATCCTCCTAAAGCGAGATATTAAACAGGCTCTAAGCGCCGATTTTTTCATACGTTCTATCCTTAATCTCCGTAAAGAACGCATTTACGGAGATTTTACATTTATCTTAATCCAATCCATATGTGTGTGAGGATAATCCATATGTATAACCCGTCGAAAATGTTATGATAACTGTATGAATCTTGACTATAGTATACAATTATTAAAGGAGGAAATTGCATGACACGATTGACTAAACAGGGATTATCAAAATTTATTGCTGTAACGGTTGCGTTATTTATGGCACTGAGCATTGTTCAGATTTCAGTTTTTGCCGATTCTGCAAATAACAGTTTCGCAACAGCCAGGGCAATAGGAGTAAACGAAACCGTAACCGGCCGGTTGGAAAAAACAAGCGACTTGAACTATTACCGTTTTAACTTACCGGGCAACGGCTCCATTAGGGTTACCTACAACTTTGATAAAGGTGTACCCTATCACTTCCTTACGTTATACGATTCAAACAGAAACAAAATCAATGAAAAACGTCTAACCGACATTCCTTATCCTTTCACCACCAACAAAATGCGCCTTCCTGCCGGAACCTATTATATTTTAATAGACTATACCTACGGCGGCACCACAAGCATAGAACCTTACACCCTTAGGGTTGACTACACAGACGAATCCGGAGGGCCTTACGAAAAGGAATACAATGGATCTTTTGCAACGGCAAATGAATTGTCTGACGGTCAAAATATTACCGCCAATATTACAAGCACTTCCGACGATGATTACTATAAATTTTCCGTGTCCGGAGCCGAGGAAGTAACCTTGACATACAACTATACTGCCGGTGACCCCTACCACTATATGGCAGTGTACGATTCCTCAAATAAGAAGTTGTATGAAAAACGATTGGTTAATCTGCCGCTTCCTTTTACTACCAGCCCTATTAAAGTAAGTTCAGGAACTTATTATGTGAAGATGGAATATACGTACGGTGGCACAACCGGTAATGAGGATTATACTCTTAAAGTAAACGGAGCGGACAGCTATACTCCGCCACGACCTACTACCAATCCCACTCCGTCTCCCACGCCTACGTCATCGTTCCCAAAACTTACGGGCACCAAAACCTATAAGAATACTATGAGTACCTATTCCGTAGAAAACTATTTCACAGCCAACTTCGATAGAAAGACATTTATATTTGACGTAAACTTAGGTGACGAAATAGCCACGCTTAACGGTACGTTTTCGCTTACATGGCCGGACCACGGCGAGGACGGCAGCGTATATCTGGATTGTAAAATTAATAATGCCAACGAATATTCCGATGTTTCTATAAGCAACTTTGGTATGACTTACGATTACGGCGAAGAATATACGGTTTACGACGGTGACCCGGTGGGCTATCTTGCCATGTCATGGTCTGCCACGGATAAATTCGTGCTTACAGGCTCAAGACCTACGGCAACGCCCAAACCAACTCCTTCTCCGTCTCCAAGCCCATCTCCTAAACCGACCCCGCCTCCTTCGTCCGGTGATGCTGTTAGCGGATTTGATGCGGAAAGCATACCTGTTGGTGTAAAGCTTTGGTGGATGCCAAGTTCCGGCGGAGTGGGTTATCGTGTATACAGAAGCACAAGTTCCGGTGACGAGGGTATCTCCGTTACGGACTTTTACATTGATTCCAACGAATTTATGGATGTTAACGTAGACGCCAACAAAACTTATTACTATACCGTTCGCCGTGTTATTAAAGAGGCTCGTCCATTTGACGGTCTGCCGGAAGAACTGGGGCCTGTATCGGCTTCAATGAAGGTACGTACCGGCTCTACTATTTTGGGAGGTAACGCCTCTGATTCCTCCAGGCATAAAAACTTTATTTTGATGGCTCTTGATGACCCTTATATGAGCGTTAACGGTGTAAGGCAAGAAATAGACCCCGGCCGTGGTACTTCGCCCATTATTAAGAACAGCCGTACTATTGTACCTATTCGTGCTATTGTAGAGGCCATGGGCGGCTCTGTAGGCTGGAACGACTATACCCGCAAAATCGATTTAAACTACGATTCAAAATCCGTTGTTATGACCCTTAACAGCAAAAACCTTACAGTTAACGGCAGTTCAAAACCTATGGACGTGGCTCCCGAGTCCATAAACAGCAGAACCTACGTACCTATTCGTTTTTCCGCTGAAAATCTGGGCTGTGCTGTAGACTGGTTAAACTCCACACGTCAAATTGTTATCGTGTACTATTGATAAACCCGGCTTATACTCAAATTTTTGAGTACACACAACCCCCATTAGGCTGAGTTTGTAAAATTGGATACGATTAACATATTCAAGTACCTAATAATCGCAAAAGACTGTAGCATAGTTGTTGTGCTACAGTCTTTTTTGTGACCGAGTTTTATTAAAAACTTGTGGTTGTTAAATAAAAAAGCTTCCGAACCATAGAGTTTCGGAAGCTTTTTGCTACTATTGATAAGATTCTATACTGGATTTTAATTCTGCGGTTACAGTCATGGGCATTTGACCCTGTCTTAATAATTTAATTTCGATCTTTTGACCTATTTCGCATTCTTTAATGGCTTCAAGGAGTTGTTCCATGTTAAATATGGCTTTGCCGTCAAATACAGTGATAATATCTGTACTGCGAAGGCCTGCGGCTTCGGCTGCACCGCCGGGAAGTACTTCTTCTATCATTACGCCGATTTGCGGTAAGTTAAACATTTCAGCCATTTCTTGGGTGATATTTTTGCCGGTAATGCCCAAGTAAGGTCTGGGTCTCATAAGTTGCTCTACTATGGGTTTAACGATGTTTGAGGATATGCTGTAACCCATACCTTCTACCATGGACTGGCCGGAGTAGCCGTATTGCAGAAGTTTTGCGGTATTAATACCTATAACTTCACCCTTCATGTTTACAAGAGGGCCGCCGGAATTGCCCGGGTTTATGGCGGCGTTGGTTTGTATTACCTTAAGGCTGCGACCTTCCACACGGATTTCTTTATCCTTTGCACCGATAATTCCGTTGGTGGCGGTATTTCCTTCACCCAGTGCGTTACCTATGGCCAAAACCACGTCGCCCACTTGCATATTGTCGGAATCGCCGAAGGTTGCCACAACTACTTGGTCTATACCTACTTTTTTAAGTTCTTCCTTGTGTACGATAATTACGGCTATATCCGCAGTCGCCTCGCTACCCACTACCTTAGCAGGTACAGGCTCTTTATTGGTTATGTTAACCATAATGGATTCTGCACCGGTTATCACGTGAAAATTGGTTGCAATATATATTTTATCTTCGTCTTCGTGGAAAATAATTCCTGATCCTTGACCGGTTTTTTCAGAGGAAAAGCCGAAGAAACGGTCGGAGGCTGCCGCAACTGATGTTATTCTTACCACCGAAGGTTCTACCTTTTTAACAACATCGGCAAAATTGGTAAATTCTACGTTTGGTGAATTAACTGTAGGGCTTACGGTTTCGGTATTCTTGTCTTCGGGTTTGGATTCGGTAAAGAAATATGAAGGTTGTTCCGGGGTCTTGCTTTCTTTTTGCACAAATTGAGGTACTATTAATTCTTGAGCTATGGGAATACCCAACCCTATTGACAGACCGCCCAGCACAGAACAAATACTTGCCAAAGCCACAGTGCGCTTAAATGTGTTCTTGACTTTAGACTTGGTTTTGCCGGTGTTTTGTTGATTGTTAAAGTCTTGAATTATAGGGGTTGGATTGGCCGTATGATTCGGAACGGTATTTTGTATGGCGTTGTTTGTGTTGCCGGTTTCATTAATAATCACAAAGCCCGTTTCCACAGGTTGAGTTGGCGGAATATGGTTTTGATTTGAATAAGTATCGAATGAGCCGGTGTTTTGATTGTTGTACGTATTAACGCTGTCGTTGTTAATTTGGTAATTCATTTCATTATTGATTTCATTTGCATTGTAATTATTGTTTATGTCATTGTTTGGAAAATTAAATCCCCGGTTATTGGGTTCGGAATTGTTGTTTGGATAGTCGTTCATAGAGATACCTCCTAAAATAATCGCCTTGCTGTGTATTTTTATATTCATATGAGCAAACAGGTTTTGTTTGTAATTGTAACCGGCTTTTTATCTATACTAACAATTATAATTATGATTTTGAGTATTTTATGATAGTTATGTGAAAATTAAGTGAATTTTTTTAAACCTTAAAGGATAAAACCTTTTTTCTTACTATTAATTGATCTTTCCAAAAAAGTCGAATAAAAACCGTTATTTAATTTAAAGAATAGCACAGCAAAAATTATTTATTAACATTGCAAAAAATGCCTGTAATTTCTTACAAGCATTTTTTAAAAGTCAGGTATATGTTATTTAATTAGTTCATTGAGTTTTCGGAACCTAAAACATTTGTAATTTTTTCTTCAACGAGAGTTTGAAGAAGTTTTCTTGCGTCTCCCAGATAACCACGAGGATCGAAGTCTTCGGGTTTTTCTGCCAAGCGTTGTCTGATAGCTGCAGTCATAGCAAGGCGGATGTCGGTATCCATGTTGATTTTGCAAACTGAAAGAGAAGAAGCTTTGCGCAACATTTCTGCAGGCATACCGCTTGCACCTTTCAAGGTAGCGCCGTATTTGTTGCAAGTTTCGATGAATTTAGGGTCTACGGAGGAAGCACCGTGGAGAACTATAGGGAAATTTTTAAATCCGGCTTGTTCAAGTTTCTTGGTGATGGTTTCCAAACGGTCAAAGTCGAGCTTAGCTTCGCCTTTGAATTTGTAAGCACCGTGACTGGTTCCGATAGCAACCGCAAGAGAGTCGATTCCCGTACGAGAAACGAAATCCACAGCTTGGTCGGGGTCTGTGTAAGTTGCATTTGCAGCAGAAACGTTAACTTCGTCTTCTACGCCGGCAAGTTTACCCAATTCAGCTTCAACGGTAACACCTTTGGCATGAGCGTATTTAACAACTTCTATGGTTTTTTGAACGTTTTCTTCATAATCGTAATGAGAACCGTCAAACATTACGGAAGTAAAGCCGTTGTCGATAACTTCTTTGCAAACTTCAAAATCAGCACCGTGATCCAAGTGCAAAGCAATATCTATACCGGTTTCGTCGATAGCAGCCTTAACCATTCCGTTTAAGTATAAAGGACCGGCATATTTCAAAGCAGATTTGCTTACTTGCATGATAACAGAAGAATTTTTATTCTTGCAAGCCCAAGAAATCGCTTGAATAATCTCCATGTTGTTAATATTAAAAGCACCGATTGCATAACCGTTTGCGAAAGCTTTTTTAAACATATTTTCGGTTGTAACCAAAGCCATAAATAACGCTCCTTCCAAGAATTTCAAATATTATCGTTACTATTATAAACCGGAAAAATATATTAATCAATGATAATTTTTATATTTACTTTGTCCCAAGTTATTGATATAATATCAACTTAATTGCTATTTACCAATTCGCTTTTGGCTTGTCCCGGTTAAAAAGCAATTTTGCCCATACATTTTTCGGCAAATTTTTAATACTTTACAAAACTAAGCTAATTATTTAACATATTTTTTATTATCATAAAATAATATTTTTTATTATCATACAATAACAACCCGCAAAGGCGTGATACTATGTTGCCGGTTATTATAGTTACAGCCTCTGTAATTCTCTGTGACCAATTACTTAAATTGATTACGGAAAAAATTATCCCTGAGGGTAAATCGGTTCATCTTTATAAAAGACTTTACCTAACCAATGTTAAGAACAAAGGCGTAGCCTTGGGATTTTTGAAAAACAGCCCAAAAGTCATCATGTATTTGGTTGTTGGTTCTTTATTGCTGTTTACCTTTGCTTATTTATTGCTTATAAAAAGAAAACAAAACTCCGCTCTGTCTACAGTAGCCTATGCTCTGGTTTTGGGTGGTGGTATTTCTAACATTATTGACCGTTTAAGAAACAAATATGTAACGGATTACCTTAGCATAAAATCATCAAAACCCTTGCCTGTTTTTAATTTGGCTGATATATTTATAGCCGTGGGAGCCTTAATTTTCTTTTTTAGGGAACTAAAAACATTTATGTTTAATGCATAAAAAATTAACATAAACCGGAGATAGCTTTTGTTTACGATTTAGCCGGTCCCTAATCATCCTTTAAGTCATTATTTCGCCCGGATATCCGGCATATGTTGCCCGTTCTTGAAAATATGCACTATAAAATAAACAAAAAGTGCTAAAATACATGGTAAAATCTTTGTAAAAATTTTAGTTTGTCTCCTCTTGTTTTTTTTTAAGAAGTGTAATATAATAATCTCATCGCAAAAATAAAAGTTCCTGAAATGTTCGATAACCTATCATTTTGAACCTACATCTCTTCAACGGGTTTCCTTTACTCGTGGTGTACGTCAGACCGCAAGATAATTCCCTTTGGGCAGCGGAAGGCGGAAACCATGACGCGGATACCCACCTAGCAATAGCTAGGTGTCAAAATATAGGACCGGCATTTCGGGGTTATCATAAACGAAAGTCCGTAGGGCTTGCGTTTTTTTATTGTCCGGAAAAATTATTTTGCTCTAAAAAATTTTAGACTTTTTGCCGGTGTATGTTATAATAGGTTTTCATGAACTTGTAAAAAGACTAAAATTCCAAATTTAGGAAAACATATAGACAGAAAAGCATGATCTTTCCCACATACATATAAACCAAGGAGAATACAATGATACCCCATAATTTACTGCTTTCAGTTGAAAAACCCGCCAGATACATCGGAAACGAAATTAATATGGTTCGCAAAAATCCGGAAGAAACAGATATACGTTTTGCCTTTTGTTTCCCTGATGTTTATGAAATAGGTATGAGCCATTTGGGTTTGCAAATCTTATATTACTTTTTAAACAGACGTAAAGATACCTATTGCGAGCGTTGTTTTGCTCCCTGGTTGGATATGGAAAAGGTTTTAAGAGAAAACAATATGCCCCTTTCCTCCTTGGAAACGGGAACTTCCTTAACTGCCTTTGACATTGTGGGTTTTACTTTGCAATATGAATTAAGCTACACGAATATAATAAATATGTTGGAACTGGCCGGTATCCCCATATTGTCTGCGGACAGAACCGACGAACATCCCATCATCTGTGCCGGTGGGCCTTGTGCTTATAATCCGGAACCTTTGGCTGACATTATCGACTTCTTCTATATAGGTGAAGGCGAAGTTTCTTATGACGAAATTTTGGACATATATAAAGAAAACAAGAAAAACGGCGGCACTAGGGATATGTTCCTTCGTAAAATTCTGAGCGTTAAAGGCGTATATGTACCCAAATTTTACGAAGTAACCTATGAAAACGACAAAATCAGTTCCTTCGAACCGACAATCAGCGAAGCGCCCAAAACCATTAAAAAGGTTATGGTAGAAGACATAGCCCAAGTATTTTACCCCGAAGAACTTCTTGTGCCTTTGACCGAAACCGTACACGACAGGGTAAGTTTAGAGGTTTTCCGAGGTTGTGTAAGAGGTTGCCGCTTCTGCCAAGCCGGCTACATTTACAGACCTTACAGAGAAAAACCGGCAGAAAGACTGTTGGAACTGGCCGGAAAATTACTGGAAACCTCCGGGCATGAGGAAATATCTCTGGTTTCTTTAAGCACCGGAGATTATTCGGAATTTAAAGAACTGACCGAAAATATTTTGGATACCTTTAAAGACCAAAGAGTAAATATTTCCTTACCTTCTTTACGTATAGACGCTTTTTCCCTGGAACTTATGGGACGAGTACAAGAAGTACGCAAAAGCAGTCTTACCTTTGCCCCGGAGGCAGGTACTCAACGTTTAAGAGACGTAATCAACAAAGGTATTACCGAGCAAGAAATTCTCAGTGGTTGCAAACTTGCCTTTGAAGGCGGCTGGAACAGGGTTAAATTATATTTCCTAATGGGTTTGCCTACAGAAACCGACGAGGATTTATTGGGTATAGTAAAGCTTTCCGAAGACATAGTTAAACAATACTACACCACAAAATCAAAACGGCCGTTAAGTGTGGTTGTAAGTGTGTCCTGTTTGGTGCCAAAGCCCTTTACGCCTTTCCAATGGGAAGCGCAAAATACGGTGGAGGAATACTCCGCAAAACAAAGTTTGATTAAAAGGAACTTTACAAAGAAACAAATTAAATTTATATACAGCCACCCCAACATGAGTATTTTGGAATGTGTAATTTCCCGTGGCGACCGCAGAGTAACACGTGCCTTGATTAAGGCTTGGGAAAAGGGCGCTCGTTTTGACGGTTGGACTGAACATTTCTCCTTTGAACTTTGGCAAGAAGCCTTTAAGGAATGCGGCTTGGAATTTGATGTCTACACTTCCGGTAAGGCCCTTGACGAGATCCTACCTTGGGACCATATAGACATAGGCGTAGGCAAGGAATTCCTTAAAGCGGAGTTACAGAGAGCAAAGAACGTGGAAATAACCGGAAACTGCCGAGAAAAATGCTCTGCTTGCGGCTTGGAAGAACTAAAATTATGCCGTAAAGACAAGCAACCAAAAACCGGCACCATGCCCGTAATAATTCCCAAAGAGCAAAAGGAAAAGAGCCTGCAACTTATTAAGCTTAAATTCAACAAGCTTGGCAAAATGCGCTATATCGGTCATTTGGACTTGCAGACTTTATTCCAGCGTGCAATTAAACGTGCAGGTCTACCCATAGAATATTCCCAAGGTTTTAACCCTCATCAGATTATTTCCTTTGCCCTGCCTTTAGCTGTAGGAATGGGCTCGGAATGTGAGTATGTTAATATTCAGCTGAATGAAGAAACCGACTTGAAGCATATTGTTGAAAGCTTGAATTCCGTCTTACCGGAAGGACTAACTATAACAGAAGCAAACTTGTTGCCGAGCAACAAAAAAGCACCGTCGGTAACAGCGGCTACCTACAAAATTCAGTTACCCTCCGTTTCAGCGGAAGAATTAAAATCCGTTACAGCTGAAATTCTAAGCCAAGAAGAAATTCTTGTTGAAAGAAAAACAAAAACCAAAACTTCAACCGTTAATATTAGGGAGCATATTAAAAACCTCTCCGTAACAGGTACAGACGAAACCCCGGAACTTCAAGCCACCCTATCCGCAGGTTCTCAAAACAACCTAAAACCCCAATTATTGGTTGAAGAAATATACAGACGCCTAAACAAAGAATGTAATCATAACCATATAGACTACCTAAGAACAGAATTGTTTTTTTAATAAATATATAAACTATTTTGATTTTCTTTAATATTCGGCTTTTTTGGAAAGATGCAGTTTATGACTGATTCCATATTTTATATACTTTTATATGGAATTAGTATGAGGGAGAAAACCTTTTTTGAAGTGTAAAAAAAGGTTTTCTCCCTCAAGGTTTTAATTTTTTTACACCCGACACCAAGTGATTTCCCGGATTAACCATTATACAAGCAAAGGAGTACCCCATGCTTAGAAGATTGTGTTTAAAAGGAACCATGAAT
The DNA here is from genome assembly GCA_964392115.1 of uncultured Defluviitaleaceae bacterium. Classification (GTDB taxonomy): domain Bacteria; phylum Bacillota; class Clostridia; order Lachnospirales; family WRBF01; genus CAYXWM01. The sequence continues at coordinate 31,361 of CAYMOU010000001.1, forward strand.
ACCAGAGAACTTGGCGGTTTTCCCGTGGGAAAATTCAATCATACAGGGTATAAGGCTTTTTTGCGCTCTGATGATTTGTCAAAAATTACCCGTGAGGACATTGAATACCTTAAAGAATACGGCCTGACTACCGTTATTGATCTAAGAAATACCGACGAAATAGAGCTTTCGGAAAGCTTGTTTTGCAATATGGAAGGTATAAATTATTTCAATGTGACCCTTACGGAAAATTACGATTTTGTAAGCGAGCAAAGTTTTTTCAGCTTGGATATGCCTCAAATGTACTTGGAAGTCGCTAAAAATCACAAAGGGCTAGCACGCCTTTTCAACACTATGGCCGAAAACAGTCAGGGTATTACCTTGTTTCACTGTGTTGCAGGCAAGGACAGAACAGGAGTGGTCACCTGTATCTTATTAATGCTTGCCGGCGTATCTTTGTTGGACATAATGGCGGACCACCAAGTTTCCAATACATATCTGATACCGGCTATGGATTCCATCAGAGCCCGTTATCCCGATATGCCCATGCACGTCAATCTTTCCGACCCTTTGTGGATAAAGGGTGTTTACGACTATATCGTCGATAATTTCGGCACAGCCCGCAGTTATCTGGAGCATATGAATGTTCCCGGAAAAAACATAGATATTTTGTATAAAAAAATCACCGGAGCGGAAAACTTTTAAAGGATTTTCCGTTTTAACGGCGAATTTTATATGTATACTCAAATATTACTTGGTATTTGGGTATAAAAAGAATTATGTTGCAATAAGTGGGCAATATGGTATAATATTACTCCGGTATAAAAATCCATACATTCACAAATGAGACACAAATGCCGGAATATACGCTTTCGTTCTTGCGTGGGACGAAATGCAATCCACCGAATACCCAAATTAAGCGGTAACAAATATTTGAGTATAGGTGAAAAAAACCGGAAAGGGGTTTTAGCATGAAATTTACATTCACAGGAAGGAATATTTCTCTGACCGAATCCCTAAAAGATAAGGCTTCCGCCAAATTGGGCAGACTTGCAAAATTATTGCCGGAAAACGCAGAAATTACAGTGGCTTTCAGCGTTGTTAAGCAGGACCAAACCGTAGAGGTCACCATTCCTCTTAACAAACGTATTTTGCGTGCTGAAGTAACCACTGAAGATATGTATGCATCCATAGACGAAATAGTGGACAAGTTGGAAAAACAAATGGTTAAGTACAAAAGCCGTTTGCGCAACAAGTCCAAAAAGGATGTAAAATTCCAAAACGAGTTGTCTCAGTTTTTGGACAATGTGGAGGAAACCGATTCCCAATACCCGGTAATTGAAAAAACCAAACGCTTTGCGCTTAAACCCATGGACGCCGAAGAAGCGGTTATGGAACTGGAGCTTTTGGGTCATTCTTTCTATGTTTTTCTTAACAGCACTACAGAAGAAGTTAACGTTGTTTACAAGCGTAAAGACGGCACGTTTGGACATATAGAACCGGAGTTTTAGAATGGAATTGTTGTTTGCCACAAAGAATCAAAATAAATTGCAGGAAATACGAGAAGTCCTTGAGGGATTTACCGTGGTTTCCATGCGTGATAAAAATATAGACATAGATGTTACGGAAGACGGCTTAACCTACGAAGAAAATGCCTTAAAAAAAGCCCGTGCCATTATGGAAATAACCGGCCTGACCACACTTTCGGATGATTCCGGCTTGGAAATAGAATTTCTTGATAACCGCCCCGGGGTTCATTCTGCAAGGTTTCTGGGTGAGGATACCGCATATGATATAAAAAATAATCATATACTGGAGCTTTTAAAGGACGTTCCAAACAACCAACGAAAAGCACGCTTTGTTTGCTCCATAGCGGCAGTATTTCCCGATAACAGCTCTCTGGTTGCAACCTGTGCTTTGGAAGGCTATATTGCTCATACAATCAGCGGCGAAAACGGCTTCGGTTATGACCCCATTTTCTTTGTACCCGAATTTGGCATGACCACAGCAGAAATGCCGAGAGATTTGAAGAACCGTATCAGCCACAGAGGTAAGGCACTGCGTAAAATGAAAGAGATGTTAAGCGGTTACAGCATTTAGGTGCTAAAAGTTCGAAATTTTTAGTTAGTTAAGAAAATATTTGAAACAAGTTTGAGGGAGACTTTTTGCCAAAAAAGTTTCCCTCTTGAAATTGTTCTTCCTATACTTGGGAGGTATTAATTGAAACTTCTTGTACTTAGCGATTCACACGGAAAAACCGGATTGATTTACAGGCTTCTGGAATCCTTGCATACTGAACTGGATTATGTGATACATCTGGGAGATTGTTTTACGGATATTGACTGCTACACCACGGTATTTACAGATATAAACTTTGTTATGGTTACCGGCAATTGCGACTATTGTTGCAAGGAAATTCCTTACCGAATAATTACCGTGGAAGGTGTAAAAATATTCATAACTCACGGCCACCATTACAGAGTAAAATCCGGCTTATACACACTTCTTAACGCCGCCAAGGAAAACAACGCCGATTTGTGCCTTTTTGGCCATACACACCGTCCCGAAACAGACACCATATCCGACGTTCTGTTTATAAACCCCGGCAGTTTGTCCCTTCCCAGAGACGGTTCCAAGGCGGGTTACGCTTTAATCCATATTGAATCCGGAAAAATAATACCAAAATTTATAACTTTAGATTGACTTTTGGACGTTTGTCCGGCTTAATATAAAAAGGTAATACAGCAATCCCGCTGCACAAAACATGCAAAGGCTCGTGCCGGAGCATGATAGGGAACAACAGAAAGGAGAAGTTACCTTATTTTTCAGGTAACCGGATGTATAATGAATACACAAAACGTTGTAATGCTTGACAACACAGTAATCCTTGATGCAAACGGCTTTATTTCTTTGAATGCCGCACCAAGCCCCATTGCCGAAACCGGCAACGACCCTACCGTTATTAACGGAAACCAAAATGCACAGGCTAACCAAACCGCAACACAACAACCTGTTGCAGAGCAACAACCACAGGAACAAGGATTTAACTTCTGGAACATTATTATAATGTATGCCGTTGTTATTGCTGCTGCTTATTTCTTCTGGATTCGTCCACAGAAAAAACGTGAGAAAAGCATTAAAGAAATGCAGGCGGCTATCAAAGCCGGTGATAATGTAATCACATCCAGCGGTTTCTACGGCAAAATTGTTTCCGTAGGCGAAGACTGCTTTGTAGTGGAATTCGGAACCAACAAAGGTGTACGTGTTCCCGTAAACAAAACAGATATTTTGGCGGTTCGTGAACCTAAATTGGGTTCTTCAAAAGAAACCGAAACTTCCGCTCAATAATTACCGAAACAACTTTGATTATTTCAAGGTTGTTTTTTTATTACGACACTAAGCTTGAAACTTTGTTACGGTATATTTTATGTAAAGCTGTAGGGTCGGTGCTCTGCTCCGACCGTTCTGAACGAACTATTAGCTTTATCCAAATGCGTTGCCGATAAACCTTATATGAATCATTGACCTGTGATTAATCGCAAGTTAATAGAAATAGTTAGGAGTGACTTAATTTGAATAAAAGCAAAACTTTGATACTTACCTCCCTATTTTCAGGCCTGGTATTTATCTTTACAACCTATTTTTTACACATACCCATAGGGGTTAACGGCGGTTACATACATTTCGGTGATGCGTTTATTTATATTGCGGCAATTATTCTGCCTTTTCCTTATGCCTTATTCGTGGGTGCAATAGGTGCCGGATTGGCAGATTTCTTTTCCGGCAGTATGTTTTGGTTACCTGCCACCGTAATTATAAAACCCTTAATGGCTTTGTTTTTCACATCGAAATACAGCAATATCTTTAAAAGTATCAGGAATATGTCCGCACCCATACTTTCCGGTATTTTTGGCTTGGCGATGTATTATTTATACGAAAGCTTAATTTTCGGCAACTTTGTCGCCTCATTATATGCTCTTCCCTTGGGATTGGTACAAGTTGTGGGCAGTGCTGTGGTATACTATGCATTTATAGTGTTTTTTAAGGGGAAAATACTGTATAAGAATTAAAACTGCCGAGGGAAACTTCTCTTAAAATAAGAAAGTTCCCTCTTTTTATTTATATCAAATTATTTGTAAACTTTCGGCAGATTTGCACGTTTTGGGTGCATAAATTGACCCGGGTTATTTCAAAATACTTATTATGCAAAACTTGTAAACTCATAAAACCTGAGTAATTGCCAAATACAGTATATAAAGTTGCCGGTATTAGGGTAGTTTTATTTTAAACAGGGGTTTTGTAAAGATAAATTTTCTTGAACGCAACTGACTTTAATCGTATAATTTAAAAATCCAAACCGGCTGTGACCCGGCTTAGAGTATTTATATAAGGAGAAAAACAATGCCTATAAAAGCAGTGATAACTGACCTTGACGGAACATTGCTGCGTTCCGACGACAGTATTTCCGACGTAACTATAGAAGCCTTTAAAAGAATACAAGCACAAGGGATAATGACGATTATAGCCACCGGAAGGCCTCTTTGCGAATCGGGAAATGCAATTGAAAAAATAAACGCAAGGCCGTATTTTATAGGAATGAACGGATGCCAGACCATAAATTTGGAAACAAAAGAGGAGCTTTTCAGTAAAAGAATTCCTGCCGGCTTAATCTGTGAAGCGGCAGATATTTTGGACAAAGCAGGGGTTTTTTACGAGTCATATACAAGCAACAAGGTAATGTGCAATCAAGTATCCATATCAAAGATGGACGAAACCGGTCTTTCGGACGAATACATTAAACAATTTAAAGGCCACCTTACAGTGGTGGATGATGTTAGGGAATTTAAAAACGAGATAATTAAATTCTTCATCGCTTGTTCCAATACAGATAAACTTGCAGAATTAAAAAAATTGCTCTCAGCACTGGAAAATGTGACCGTGTTGAGTTCAAAAGATAATTTCATAGAAATAGTACCCGAAGGTTGTAACAAGGCTGTAGGCTTGAAAATATTGTGCGATAAACTGTATATAGACCCTCAGGACTTACTCTGTATAGGTGACAGTGAAAACGACATTGAAATGCTGGAATTTTGCGGAGTGGGCATTGCGGTTGAAAATGCATTTGACGAGGTAAAAAGCGTAAGTAAGTATACGGTCTGCTCCAATGATGAGGATGGAGTCGCTGTGGCTTTAAATGAAATTCTTCCTAAATATCTATAAACCTAATTGAATTTGTTGAAACATCGTTGTATTAAGGATGAATTCAGCGAGAACCGGAACTTATTGGCCGACGAAATTTCCTTTGGACAAGTCTCTTATAAAAATTCATTAATCCATATAATTATTTTGTTGTAATAATTTTTCTCTATTATTAATAAAAATTTAATATTTATTAAAATTATTAATACGAACAGGTAATATAACTGTTAAGTTGCGTCATATTATGTCGAATATAATTTGTCGATGTATTCTCTTTCGGTACAAATCATTTGGAGTTTTTGCCTGTAAAGAAGGACAATTGCTCAAACACTGTAGTTTTTAACAAGAATTTTTATTGAAAATACCGCCTGAAACTGTAATAATACTTATATCCCGGGTAAATGATAAATCACTTCATAATTCTGTAATATTATATTGACAAAACATGCCGGTTATTGTATAATAAAACCGTAAAAGTTTATTAACACTTTCTTATGGGTTTTTTAGCCTTTGAGACTTGCTTCCCGGGGAAGGTTTTGAAATCTTTCGTTTGGAATTATTCTCAACTTAACTTATGACAAAACGAGTTTAAAGACTTTTGTTTTTAATACAATTTTCGGAGGTATACAATGAAGCTTGGAAACATATTTCGCCATACCGTTACAGCAATAGTAATGCTGGGCACAATGTCCGGAACGGTTTTTGCCGATACAAAAGCCGTAATCAATGACGATTATGTTAACGTACGTAAGGGTCCGTCCATAGATTATGATGTCTTGACCCAGCTTAACAAGGGTCAAGAATTGACTGTAAAAAAACTGGATACCGATTTTTTTGAGGTATCTTACGGAGAAGTTAATTCTGCCTATGTTTATGGGGAATTTTTGGATATTTTATCCGCAGAAGCTGTTGTTAACGACAATAAAGTTAACTTGAGAAACTCTCCTTCAACTTCTGCCGGTATTATTACCAAACTGGACAAAGGCGAAAAAATCAACGTCACCGCTCGTAAAGGCGAATGGTATACTGTACGTTACAATAACGGCGACGCTTATATTCATGCAGATTTTATTGACGGCGACTTGCTCAAGCACGTAAAATCATTTGACGAAGGCGTTACAACAGTGGTAATGACAGGCCAAACTACGTCTGCTCCCGAGGTTACATATGCTGTTGTTAATTCCAAAGACGGTTTGAAGCTTCGTCCCGATGCAAGCACTTCTTCCAAAGAAATTACCGTGTTGTCTTACGGCACCGTTTTGGATGTGATACAAAAAAACGGAGATTGGATTAATGTGTCTTACGGAAACAACAAAGGCTTTGTTTCATCGGAATTTGTTGATGTAAAAGTTGGTCAAAAGCCCACCGGCAACGCTTCAAAGGGTCAAGAAATTGTTAATTACGCAAAACAATTTATCGGAACTCCTTATGTTTACGGCGGAACCAGCCTTACCAAAGGCGTTGACTGCTCCGGGTTCACTTATGCACTCTTTTCCAACTTTGGTATTAAATTAAACAGAACATCCAGAGATCAATATAACAACGGAACCCGTGTAGATAAGGCAAATTTACAACCCGGCGATTTGGTATTCTTTAACACCGGAAAAAATTCTGCTATCTCTCACGTTGGTATGTATATAGGCGGTAATCAATTTATACATTCCGCTAGCCCCGGTAGAAAAGGCATTTCAATTGCCAGTCTTGGCACTGACTATAATTCCCGAAACTACGTTGGAGCAACAAGGGTTATTAAATAATTTTGATTATATGTAAACACAGAACAGGTCGGTTATTCCGAACCTGTTTTTTTATTCCCACGGGTAATTGATGCTAATTCGATTTAAACCGGTAGATAAAAATTTTCAATTTTGACAAAGATTCAAGGATACATTGCAAATTTTTATCCTGCATTAAATATGGAATTAGTATGAAATACAAAAAACCCCACCGGCGGCAGGGTATGGGAAATTACTTAGAATGATTGGGTTTTGGAGTAAGTATCGGTAATCGAATTGATGGCAGCATTGATAAAGGCTCCGTTTGTGGGCTTTTTGTTTTCCAGCGACCTGTAGCCGATTATCTCGTTGAATTTCTTGGAATATCCTTTAGTCCAAGATGAGGTTATGGCGTGCCTGATGGCTCGCTCTACACAACCGCAGTCTGTACCGAAATGTTTTGCTATTTCGGGGTAGACTATTTTTGTAAGTCCGTCCATTGCCTTCTTATCCTTATAGCACATTAAAATAGCATTTTTAAGATAAGAATAACCCTTTAAATTGCCCGGGATGCCAAGTTTGTAGAGCATATCATCCACAAAGGCATTAATGTCAAATCTGTTGAAATTATAGCAGCTTATATTGTTTTCTCTGTATTCACAAATATGTATCAACCGTTTAACCAACATATTCATCTCAAATGGTTTGAGAATAAAATAGTCTGCACCAAGCAGCATAGCTTCTTGGGTTACTTCTTCTTTGCTGACAGAACTTAGCACTACGCAGGCAGGGCGCTTGGTTACGCCGGAGTTGCTTAATTCCAACAGTACTTCCATACCGTCCTTTATGGGCAGAATAATATCCAAAAGCACAACATCAGGCTGATAGTGGTAAATGGCATTTAAGCCATCCAAACCGTTATGAACCACGGAGACTATCTCAAACCTATCGGTTTTCTCCAGGTTTGAGACAAGTAGGCTGCACATTTCCTTATTATCCTCAATTATTAATAATGTATATTTTTCCGGGTTTATATAGTCCACCTTCTAACTAAAGCAATTTTCGCCCCTAAGGCTATAAAAAAATAACATTTTTCGACAACTATATCAATAGCCCTAACGCAATCGTAGCAAAATAATGTATATTTGACATTTTGTAACCGGATTAATCTACAAAAAGTACAGGTTTGTTTAAAAATCCGTAATATCTTATGGTCTGACCATTGGGTTTTTTTTCAAAAAATTTCACAGAAAAACGTATGTTTTAGGGCTATTACGCTTCAAAAACCGGTTTGTTTTACTTGCCGTAAAGTTAATAAATTGTAACATTTGTTTTGTCTAAACGTACACAAATCTATTATATTAACTTTCACATTGCTGAATTTTTCACCCATAAAAAAAGAACCCCAATCGTTCCGGGATTCTGTAATGTGAATTCTCTCATAGTTACTTCTTTCCGCCAACTTGAACTAATCAGTTATCCGGCGAATAAATACAAACAATATTAACTGTAAACCTTCTTTAAAAGTATGGGCGTTATTAAGGTGGTTATTATAACCATCACAACAACACCGCTGAACAACACAGGGTTCATCAGCCCTACAAGAATACCCTTATCGGCCACTATCAAAGCAACTTCACCCCGAGAAACCATTCCTACACCAATCTGCAAGGATTCTTTCCCGGAAAATTTGCTTAATTTTGCACCTAATCCGCAGCCTATAATCTTGGTAGCCACCGCAATAATCAGCAGTAACAGCGTGAACATCATTATGTTTGAGTTAAAATGAGACAACACCGTTTTCAAACCTATGCTTGCAAAGAAAATCGGCGAGAAAAACATATAGGATAAAACCATCGTTCGAGATTCTATGTAGGATTCAGCCTTGCTGTTACTTATAATCAGCCCGGCTATATAAGCACCGGTAATATCGGCTATGCCGAACTGTTCGGAAACAAAGGACAAAAACAGGCAAAATGCCAAGGCGAATATTGAAAGCCTATGTACATTCCCAACGGTCATGCTTATTTTTTTAAACCATTTTATAATAACAAATCCGCAAATTAAAGCAAATATAAAAAATCCTACAATTTTTAAAAGCAATACAAATACTATACTCGCTGAAAAACTATGTTCCTTGGAGATTGCAGTTATTACCGAAAGAATAATTATACCCAAAATATCGTCTATAACTGCCGCACCTAAAATTGCGGTTCCTGTAGGCGTTTTTAGCTTATTCATTTCTTGCAGGGTTTCCACCGTAATGCTGACGGAGGTAGCCGTAAGTATTACCCCTATAAATATGCATTGCAGAATTCCTTCACCGTAATATTGGGCCAGGAAAATTCCACCGAACAAGGGCAGAAGTATACCTATTAAGGCAATAAGCAGTGAAGCCTTCCAGGTCTTTTTAAGCTGTTGCAAGTCGGTTTCCATGCCTGCCGTAAACATAAGCAAAATAACACCCAGTTCAGCCAAAACATTTATCAATTCCGAGCCGGATATAATATTAAAAACCGTAGGGCCCAGCAAAAGCCCCGCCAACAAAGCACCCACCACCTGGGGTAAATTAACCTTCCGGGTAATCAATCCGAAAACTTTGGTACAAAACAAAATAATTGCAATGTCCAACAAATACTTTCTCACTAACATCACCACTTTTTAAGTACTGTTTTCTATACCGAAGTATATATAGCCTTTTGGCAATAAATATTACTTTAATTATACTATGGTGTGTTTGCGGAAAGCAAATGTCTGTGCAAATTTTACGTATTTACGATTTTACGTTTCCTAAAATTATATTTTGCTGTACTTTCGTGCCTTTTTCAGCTGTAAATACCGCAAACATTACAAACCGTAGCTTGCTTATGTAGCCAATTTAAGCCTTTGAAGGCTCAAAAGTACCAACAGGTGATTTTTCCAACAATTTTTTCCTGCTTTTGCGGTCAGGCATAAGCTTATCCATAAGGTTATAAAAGTCTTTCGAATGATTGGGATGAATAAAATGGCAAAACTCGTGCAGTACTACATATTCAATGCATTCTATGGGTGTTTCTATAAGTTTATCGTTTAAAGTAATAACCGCTTTTAGAGGCCTGCAAGAACCCCAGCGTGATTTCATGCTGCGAATTTTTATTTCGGGAAAGGGCAAGTGTTGAAAATGTTTGTGCATATTTATTGCAATTTTAGTAAACACAGCTTTGCACATATTTCGCTTCCATTTTTGCAACAAATTCTTTTTACGGCTTAAGTCAGATGCATCTTTGACCTTTAAATAAATATTATTTTCGTTAAATAAAACCTCGTCTTTGACGGATTCGACCACATGTAACACCCTAAACTTGCCCAAGAAGGCGAATTCCTCGCCTGTGACATATTCTTTTGGCTTTGGACTGTCAGCCTTTCTTTCTTTGAATCTTTCCAAAGCTTCAAGTATAAATTTTCCCTTCGATAAAACAAATTCATCTATTCTCTTTGCAGATACCCTGCGGTTAGCCGATACTGTAATACTGCCGTCTGATTTTATACGCAGATTAATATTTTTCACCTTTTTATAAACCAAGCTATAGCTTATGGCTGTGTTTTTATACAAGACCTCTCGCATTTTTCACCCACCGTAATACTAGACCGAAAAAATAAGTATAGCATAGTGAAAATTTCATGTCACCGGTAATACTGAATTTTTAGGCAAACAAAAACTTCTCGGAAAACCGAGAAGCTGATAGTTGTTATACTAATTCCATATTTAATTAAGGATAAAAATTTGCAAATTATCCTTAAATCTTTGTCTAAATTGCAAATTTTTATCTACTGTTTTAAATGGAATTAGTATTAACTGACTTTACTGCATTTTTGAAGGAAAAGCCGTATATTGTTTTCCTCGGCAGATTTATTCACATTGGTTCGACCTAATCTGTCGCAAAGCCCCAATAAGGCAACTTCGTTAATATCGGATGATTGTTTCATGGTGTGTATATCCCCAAAGGGTAGGTCTTTGACCACAAATAAAATTTGCATATGCCACCTTACCAGTTGAGTAACAGCGGCAATAAAGTCTTTTTCATCCGTCAGTTGTGAGAGAAATTCCTCCGTTAATTTGGCACCCACTTTATCGTGGTCATAGGCGGTGATTTTGCCTTTGTGATTTTTCGTGGTTGCCGGCTTGCCTATATCATGCAAAAGCGCCGCCCAGACAAATACCCGTGGGTTTTTACTTTTGGATTTAACATTTGCAGCTTCGTCCACCACCAAAAGGGTATGGTTCCAAACATTGCCCTCCGGATGATGCTTGGGCGACTGGTTGGTGTCTTTTAGGCAGTGAAGCATATTGTAAGGATTTTCCTTAAAAAGCGGATGATAATATAATTGGTTTAAATATTCGGACGGTTTTGGATTATACAGTAAGTGTTGATTGATTTCCGAAAATAAGGACTTAATATCAGTGCTCATTTTCTTGATTGGGTATGTTTAATCCGAATACCGCCCTTGCACTTTCTGCTCTCGGATCGTGTTTAATGTTTTTAGAATGAAAGCTTCCGTCTTGTTTTTTGTTTTGTTTCGTATCCTTCATGTTGGCGTTGCTTTTTGTCATAATATTGCTCCTTTCATAAGGCTTACAATATTAGTTTTACGGCATGAATGATAAATATACAGGTACGATTTTCATTTAGTAGATTTAGCTGTATTATCAACGGTTTTTGTGATTATTACGTTTGATGGCTGGCTTCTTCGAATTTATCGTTAATCGCCACAACCACGTCTATTAATACCGGGTCAAAATGTGTTCCTCGGCCTTCAAGGAGAATTTTCATTGCCTCTTCGTGGCTCATTTTCTTTTTATAATGACGCTCCGAAACCAGTGCGTCATATACATCTACTATAGCCATAATCCTTCCGGCTATGTGTATATCCTCGCCGGACAGACCGTTGGGATAACCGGAGCCGTCCCATTTTTCGTGGTGAGTAATGGCTACAATGGCGGCAAGTTTTAAGAATTCTTTGTCGTGGGTAAGCTCCATGGCTCTTACTATGGCATTGTAGCCTATGGTTGTATGGGTTTTCATAATATCGAATTCTTCTGTGGTAAGCCTTCCCGGTTTAAGAAGAATTGCATCGGAAATTGCAACCTTACCTACGTCATGCAATTGAGAGGCCTCAAGCAGCATACGTTTATCCATGTCTTTAAGTATATCTTGATAAATATTGTGTTCTTCTAGGTAGTCCAAAATAAGGTTAAAATAAGTTTGGGTTCTCAATACGTGACCGCCGGTGGAATTATCACGCATTTCCACCAAGTCTGCCAGGGTAAAAATAATGGCGTACTGTAGTTCTTTTATAATCTTTGTTTTTTCCTGAACCATGGCTTGCAGGTCTTCGTTGTAATGGGATAGGGTTCTTTTTTGAATGGCGTGTGAAAGGTGGATTTCTACCCTTTTTAACAGCAAGGGGTTTGCAAAGGGTTTGTTTATATAATCCACAGCCCCAAGTTCCAAGGCTTCGAATTCAAAATTAACATCATTTTTTGCTGTAAGAAATATTATTGGGGTATCTTCGGTGATTTTATTTTGCTTCATTAACTTTATGGTTTGGAATCCGTCCAATTCAGGCATTTCAACATCCAGCAAAATTAAATCGGGGTTTATACTGTCCAATTTTTCCACAGCTTCCGCTCCAGAGGTGAAGGAAACCACGTTATAAGTATCTTGCAGAACTTTTTTTACTATTTTATGAATAACCGGACTGTCATCCACCAACATTACGGTGAATTTTGCGTCTAAAAAATCATTTAACATAGTAGGCCCCTTTATACCAAAATTATCCTTACATTAAGCTTAATTTCTTCGGATGAAAAAGGTAAGACTGCCATCTTTGTTTTTTTCTTGTATGAAAAAGTCATGTTTTCGTTGCTTTTTACCGAAAAAGGTGTGGATAAAGAAAATGCCGTACCTCCGGGGTATGCCCTTGCCTTGGTAAGGCCGCAAATCATGTTTGCCAGTTCTCCTATGCAATCCATCATTTCGCTTTCTTCAACACATTCGGCTTCGGCGCCTGTCATGCCGGCAGTTAAGGTTCTCAAGCTGTTTTCGTCGGATTTTACGATAAACACACCGTTTATATCACCGTATAAGGGTAGAATACCGGCATAATTGCAGGTATCCTCTTGGGCATCTTCTGCTTTATTTACCATAATCCCGGAAACCGTGGAAATGACTTCTCCTACAGCTTTTTCGAAAATATCGGAGAGCTTTTGCAAAATATCTTTGGAGTCCGACATTTTAATCTACCCCCAAACATTCCATTATTTTTGTAATCAAATCTTCGTTTGAAAAAGGTTTTGTTAAATAATTTATGGCTCCTGCTTTTATGGCACGAATAATATTTGATTTTTCGCTTTCGGTTGTAACCATCATAACCGGAATTTCTTTGTATCTATCGTCACTTTTTAGCATTTGAAGCAGTTCATAACCATCCAGTCCCGGCATATTCCAGTCCAGCAATATAAGGCTAATATCATCGTATTCATTTTCCAGTAATTTCAGAGCTTCTTCGCCGTCTTCAGCTTCTATAAAATCGTAGCCCAAAACCCCGACAGATGCTTTTATTATTTTTCGGATAATACCGGAATCGTCTATGGAAAGTATTTTCATCGGTTTACACGCCCTCCTTTTTCGCAATCTTAGTATAGTAAGTACCGTTGTCAAGTTGATTTGAGTTAAAACAATTTACCAAATGACTGCACATTTCGTATGCACCTAAAAAGAAAACCCCATCATCCCTTAAATTATTAGACATACGACATATTATTTCGGACTTTAATTCATTTGAAAAATAGATTAATACATAACGGCAGAATATTATATCAAATTTACCCAGTTGGGTAAAAGTATTTTGTAGATTAAATTGTTTAAAGCTTACGGCATTTTTAATTTCTTCGGAAATTTCCCAGACATTACCTGAATCGGTGAAATATCTGTCTCTTAATGTTTTATCCAAGCCCCGTTTTATGGATATGTTGTCGTATCTACCATTTTTTGCAACTCGAAGAACCAATTGGGAAATATCCGTGCCTAAAATTTCGAACTGTTTTAGGCTGACATCTTTAATAAATCTGGTTTTAAGATAATTGTGTATGCAAATAGCGGTAGAATATGCCTCTTGGCCGGTAGAAGTAGCCGCACTCCAAATACGTATCATGGTGCGCTCACCGGTTCTCAGCATATTAATATATTTAGGTAAGTATATTTCTTCCAGCACAGACCAAGGCGTTTTGTCTCTGAACCAAAGGGTTTCGTTTGTGGTAATGGCATCAATCAACTTACCCACCAGTGAATCGTCATTGGAATACCTTATGTGATTATAAAGATCACCAAAAGAAGACAACTTAGAATCAACCAAGATTTTCGTAAGCCTACTTTCTATAAGATAAGCCTTTTCTTCGGTGATTTCTATACCGCATTTTTCTTTTATAAATCTTTTAAACAGTTGAAACTCCATATCTGAGAGACTTACATCCATTTAGTCCACCTCCTTGCTTTCGGAAATATATGAAATCGAACGCATGATTTTGGACGCTATATTGTTTAAATGCACTGTCTTGTCACAAAGGTTCGCTTCTACCACAGCCCGGGGCATACCGTATACCGTACAGCTTTCTTCGTTCTGCGCTATACAGTAACAATTACATTCCTCTTTCAGCAGGCGAACGCCTTCTTTACCGTCCGAACCCATACCTGTCAGTATTACGGCCATTATTTTTTTGCCTTTGTAATGCTTTGCAACAGAAGCAAACAAAACATCGGCAGAGGGCTTAACGCCGTTTACATACTCTCCGTCGTCCAGAATAATAATGTTTTTAGAATTCAAACGCATATGCCAACCGCCCGGGGCTATATAAACATGACCGCTGCGGAGTATATCTCCGGCAACAGCTTCGGAAACCGTTACCGATAGCTGTTTGTTATTTAGGTTTGACGCAAAGTTTTTGGTGAAACCGGCAGGCATATGTTGAACTATAAGTATAGGTATATTTGGCGGTATGGTTAACCCTGTTAGGACTTTTTCCAAGGCTGTAGGCCCGCCTGTAGAGGCGGCAATAAGCAGAAGGTCGTAGTTATTACCGCCTTTCGGCTTTTTGCCATCCTCCTTTGCAAGAACTTTATTCTCGGTTTCGGTGTTCGAACCATGCTTACGTATCAGTTTTAAAATTGCCAAACGCAGGCCTCGTTTAACGGTTTTAAAGTTTTCTGTATAACCTTCGTCTATGGGCTTGATTATTAAGTCATATTCTTTAATTCGCCTGGAAAATTCACCCGGTTCTGTTGCTTTTTCGTCGCAAAGCAGAACGGGTTTCAGTTCAGGATAGGAATACTCCAGAGCTTCCAGTATATTAAAAATGTTTAAATCTTCTGTTGCGGAGTCTATAATGACCAAATCAAATGGAGTATCCTTTAGCAAGGTAAGAGCAACAGATTCTTTGCCTTCAGTAAAAACCGTGGCTTGAGGAACAAGCTCTGCCAAGGCTATTTTTACAATTTTCTTATAAAGTATTGAACTTGAAACAAACAAAACATTAGTAATGTCCATAATTTTCACACTCTAGGATTTTATCTTGAATTGCTGTAATAGGCTATCCATGGTATTGGCTGCATCCGTTACTATTTCTGCACCGGCATTGGCCGATGAGGCTATGCTGGCAATAGAGGAGGTATCGGCATTAATTTCCTGTATATTTTTGGAAATATCTATAACACCAATGGCTATTTCCTTTGTAGTTCTGTTAATTTCAATAATACTGGTAGAGGCTCTTTCGGTATTCATAGCTACTTCTTCCGAAGCTTTCAGCAATTCGGCGGTGGATTTTGCGATTTCCGTAACACCCTTTGCTGATTCTGTGGCGCTTTGATTTACGTCCTTGGAATTGTCGGAGATAACCCTTATTTCTTTTGATATTTCAGCCAGTCGTTCTGAAGCCTTTACCGAGTCGTCCTTAATCCTCTCCGCACGGCTGTATTGTACATTAATAGCGTCGGTTAAATCCTCGGTAAAATTGGTCATTTCCGCAATTACGCCGGTAATGTCGCTTACAGCCGAAACAGCCTGTGCCATGTTTTGTTGCATTTCTTCGATTTGTTCTGCAATTTCATCTGTAGCATGGGCGGTTTGTTTAGCCAGCTCCTTAACTTCGTTTGCTACAACTGCAAAACCGTTACCGGCTTCACCTGCACCGGCAGCTTCTATGGCCGCATTTAACGCCAGCATATTGGTTTGGTTGGCTATTTCGCTGATAACGCCCACTATTTTACCGATTTGTTTTGAAGAAATATTAAGGTTGTTGATTATGGTATTGGTACTGTCGGCTTTGTTCCTTGCTCCTTCCATAATAATGGAAGCGTTTTGGGATTTTTTGTTTACATCCAATAAGGAATTGTTAATTTCCTTAACCGAATCCACTACGTTTTTAACCACATCAGTAACATTCCCGGCGGAGTCCGAGACAGTGGCAATGCTGCCTGTAATATTAGTTACCAAATTTGTAGCCTGTTTAACACCCATAGAGGTTTCTTCTGCGGCGGATGCAAGGGTACGTATGGTACTGCTCATTTCCTCAATTGCAGAGGCTATGGTATTGATATTGGTGGTTGTGGAGGACAGTGAATAGGAGCTTTGGTTCATACCGGCAGAAATTTCGTCTACGGCTGCACTGACTATGCCGGTTTTTACACTGGTTCCGCTACCGTTTTTTGACATTTCCTTGGATACATTAAGCATGTTTTCGGCGGTTATTTTTAATTCGGTTGAGGTTTGGAGCAACTTTTCAATAGTTAAACAATTTTTGCCCAACAAACTGTTAAAAGCCCTGTTTAGTTCGCCGATTTCGGCACCTAAGCTGCTGTCTGCCCTAACGGTAAAGTCACCGTTTTCGGCAAAAATCATTAAATCTCTGAGTTTAACAACCGGTTTTATTATGCTTTGAGAAATAAGTATGGCCAGAGCAACAGAAATTAAAATACCCAGTATTATCAACAGTATTGTAAAGGTTTTGGTTGTGCCGGCTGTTTCGGTAACCTCATTAATAACGTTTTGTGCCAAGTTTACTTTGGATTGGAAAAGTCTGTCTATATTATCCATGCTTACAGCCAAAGAATCCGCCAATTCCCGGCTTATTTCGTCGAATACCCTTTCCTTATCTTCGGATTGCAGTTCAGGATACCTGTCTTTTATGGTTTGCTTGTATTTACTGTAATGTTCGATAAATTCACTGAAAATTTGTCGGGCTTCCGTAGTTTCCAAACTGTCATCAAATTGAGGGATTAGTATATCAATTTGTTTGAAATCACCCAGAAGCTTTTCATAAGCTTCTTTTTTATCTAAAGCGGTAGATTTCAGTACAATGTTTCTCAATTCGATTCTGGATTTTTGAAACAGTGTGGAAATTTGTGCAATTTGGCTCAGAGGTTTAACAGTATGCATATATATTCTGTCGGATTGGTTTCTTAGATTTTCCAAGGTAAGGGCACCGTATGTACCGATGGCGGTACCGATAAGGGCAATAATAAGAAACCCGGTTATCATTCTCATTGAAATTTTCAGATTATTTATAAATTTCATCTCAACTCTCCTTTTGTCAGAGTATGAATCCAAAAAATTAAAGAATTCTTGTATATTAATTTGTGAGATACAAAATACATAGAAATCTAGATGTATAGAAATCTAGATATATAGAAACAGAGTTACAGACTGTTTTCGGATTTTAGATTTCCTTTTTCAAATTTCTGTTTTCAGATTTCTATCCCCGAAAAATAACTTGTCTTCGTCTATAATCAGGAGCAAATCATTATCAAGTTCGTATACGCCCAGCAATTTTTCTTTTACCTGCTCATCAACGTTAGCCGGCGGATTGTCGCAGAGAGATTCATCAATCACCAAAACATCTTCCGGTTCATCCACGGCGAAGCCCACTATATCAGGCATTTCTTTTCGGGTTTTTAGGATAATGCAGTTTATGGGTTTGTCTTTGTTTATAGGCTCGTAACCCAGCATATGAGGCAGGTCAAAAACGGTTACTATTTGTCCTCGCATATTGTAAAGACCCATAATAAAAGGATATGCCGTGGGAGTAGGCGTACAGGTGATTTGCCTGTTTATTTCCTTAACGGAAGTAATGTTTACGGCGAACAGTTCACCCCAGAGCCGAAAACTCAACAGTTTCATTTGGCATTACTCCTTAACTTATTTTTCATAATGCTGTCTACGGTTTTTAACAGGGAGACTTTATCCAGCTTGTTTTCAAAGGCATCAAAACCGTAGTCCAGGGCTCTGTTAATATAACTGTCCGAAGTCATAGAGGTAAGGGCTATGGCAGGTATATCACGCAGCTTGGAATCCTTTCTCACATTCTGTATAAATTCCAAACCGCCCATAACCGGCATAATTAAATCGCTGATAATAAAGTCAAAATTTTGTTCTTTAAGTATCTCTAGGGCTTCCTTTCCGTTTTCCGCAACTGTAACGGTGCAACCGGTTCCTTCAAGGTATTTTCTTTCTATGTGCTGAAAGAACGGTGTGTCTTCAACTATCAAAACACGTTTTGAAATAATAATATCGTTGTTTACCTTGGGATGATTTATAGGGTCGGCCAATTCAAATAATTCATATAGGTTTAGTATAATAACTATGCGATTTTGATGAATTATTGTACCGAAAATCCCCGGTGCTTTGATTTGCTCCGTATCTAAAACAAAATTCGCCTTGGTATTGTCAACGATTTTTTTCACCAGTATGCCTATGGGATGACTGATTAGGTTGGGTATGATAACGGTCAACTTATCGCAATCGTAATCGTGTTTTTGCACGGGCAGATAGTTCTCCGGTCTGATTACCCTAAGGGTTTTACCTCGGATTTTTGCAAATTTTTCGTTGCCTATGTCCTCTATATCGGAAACGCTTATGGTTTCTACCCTTGAAACCATGTTAATGTCTATGGCGTAATTTTCAGGACCGGAGCATTTGAAGAGCATCATGCTTTGATATTCAAGCATGATTTTTTCTCGTTCGGCAGAACTTAAATTGTCCTCTTCCGTTTCATGCTTAAAGTTGATTTTCGATTTTTTTGCCAGACCTTCCGGGTCTAAAATCAAAGAAATTTTACCGTCACCCATAATGGTAACCCCGGAATAAGCTATGCAGGGTTTTAAAAACACAGGCAAGGGTTTAACCAAAGTCTCCTCGGTATCAAACAGTTTGTGTACCAAAATGCCCATTTGTTTTTTAAATACATTTAATACTACAATCTTAGAGGCAGTTTCACCGGATTTTTTAAGACCTAGAATATCCGATAGGTTAATTATGGGAAGGAGTTTACCTCTAAGTCGGAATTCTTTTGAGCGATTAATATGCTCCAGCTTAGTTGAGAGTTCATCTTCCTTTAAACTAACCACCTGCATAATACTTGTTTGGGGTATGGCATAACGCTGTCCTTCGCAGCCGACTATGAGAGACTTCATAATGGCAAGGGTACGAGGTAGCAGCAGTGTTATTGTAGTGCCCCAACCTTTTTTTGAGGTTATTTCTACCACGCCGCCCAGTTTTTCCACATTACTGCGGACTACATCCATGCCCACACCTCTGCCCGAAATATCGGAAACTGACTTTGCGGTGGAAAAGCCCGGCTCCATAATAAGTTTGTGGATTTCGCTGTCGCTCATGGTTTCGGATTGTTTTCGGGTTATTATGCCCTTCTCCACTGCCTTGTTTCTAACAGCGTCCACGTCTATGCCGGCACCGTCATCTTGGATTTCTATGGCAACCAAGCCGCTTTTGTGATAGGCCCTTAAAGTGATGCAGCCTTTTTTGTTTTTGCCGGTCTTTTCTCTTTCCTCCGGGCTTTCAAGTCCGTGGTCGGCAGAGTTTCTCACCAGATGAATTATAGGGTCGGCAAGGGCTTCTATCATGGTTTTATCCAGTTCTATTTCCTTGCCTTCTATATTAAGGGTTATTTCCTTATTCATATCTTTGGAAATATCCCTTATAACCCTTGGAAATTTATTGAAGATATTGCCTATGGGCTGCATACGGGTCATCATTATTTCTTGCTGCATTTTGCTTGTTAGGCTGTCTATATTTTGCAAAATTCCCGACATAACCGATTGTTCTGTATTTTTATTGCTAAAGGCATTTAAAAGTTGATTTCTTGCCAGAACCATTTCACCGGATAAAGCCATTAAATTTTCAAGCAGTTTTATGCTGACCCTTATACTTTCTTCTGTTGAAAGGATTTTTGTAGGCGTTTCATCTCGTTTTATTTCCCGGTTCTGCTTTTTAGCCAAAGCCCCGGATTTAATATGCAGCACCCACTCCGGAGGAAACATCATAGCTTCCAAAAACAAATCGTATTCCAAAATGCTTGTAATAAGCATTTCCAGCCTTACGGTTTCTTTTTCGTCATAGGAATTAAGCAATGCGGTTACGTCCGTAGTACCATGGGAATGGTCTATATCTGTAAAAACATCGTGAATATCACCGATTTCGCTGACTTCATCGAAAAGTTTGTCAATGTTTTTGTAATATGTCTGCAAATTTTTATTGTAGGGAACTGCAATTTTAAATATCTTTTTCCCTTTTTTAATAAGTTTTTTTAATTCGGGATAAAATCTATCGTCTATGTGGGAAGAAATATTCATAGAAACAGGTTTGATAATTTCCGGTTCCGGCTGTGCTTCTTCTATGACTGCTATAGGTTCAGGCGAAACCTCCGGTTCTTGTGGTTTGGTTGAAGTGTCTTGAGGCATTTCTTTAGGTGGTTCGGGTATTTCGTTTTTCGGTTCCGATGTTTTTATCGGCTTATTTTGGGCCAGATTTTCCAACTGTTTTAAATAAGCGGAAATGTCCGTACTTTCGCTTTGTTCAACGTTGTAAACCATCTGTTTCAGAATATCGTTGCAGAACAAAAGACAATCCAAAACCTCGTCCGAAAATTCCAGCTCTTTGGAGCGAATTTTTCCCAAAACGTTTTCCATAGCGTGGGACAGGGTTACTATGGTAGTAAGCCGAAAAAAGCCGGCCGTTCCTTTTATACTGTGTATGGCCCTGAAAACGTCGTTTATTTTTTCCGTGTCCTTAACAAAAGCGTCTGTGTCCAAAAAGGCGGTTTCGATTTCTTCTATATGTGTTTTGGCTTCGTCCAAAAAATCCTGCAAAAACTCATCCAAGCTCAAATTTTATGCCTCCTTTTATTCGGCACATTAAAAATATTCCCAAATTCCTTAATATTTTGGTTATTATTGATAATTGACTTATAGTATATTTTGCTACAAAATTTAATGTATTAAGTAAGCGAAAACCGGTGGTCCGGTACTAAAAATAAATCATAGGAATCAGTTGTCATAACTTAATTTACAGAAATGATTAAATATGCAATTATAGCTTTAATATAGTTAAAGTTGTTAATGCATCAATAATTTACAATACCATAAAGAAACCTAACATTCAATAGTCAACAGTCATAATAATGCCATATTATTGCACAGAGAATTATTATCAACAAAAAAGGATTACCGGTACATTAGGTTACATATAGTTACAAACATGACGAAGAAGTAACATTCTTCGTTAAAATCAGTATGAATTCGGTAAAAAATTCAAGATGTTCAACTTGCAAAACAAAAATTCCTATGATATAATACTGTAATTTAATTCGCCGATTTTCCGCTGTTTAACAGTAATTCCATCGGCAGTTTTAATCAAAGGAGAATTCCCATGACCGGTGCAAAAATACTTGTCGAAACATTAATTGAACAGGGCGTGGACGTTATTTTCGGTTATCCGGGCGGTTCCGTGTTGAACATATATGATGCTTTATATCATGCGCAAGACAGAATAAAGCATGTTATTGCTTCTCACGAGCAAGGTGCTGCTCATGCGGCCGACGGATACGCACGTTCTACGGGCAAGGTTGGCGTGGTATTGGCAACATCAGGTCCCGGGGCAACCAATTTGGTCACCGGCATAGCCACGGCTTTTTTGGATTCCGTACCTATGGTTGCCATTACGGGCAACGTAGCCGTGGATTTGATAGGACGCGACAGCTTCCAAGAAGTAGATGCGGCAGGCATTACCATGCCCATTACCAAACACAACTTTATAGTTAAAGATGTAAATCAATTGGCTGATACTGTGCGTAAAGCATTTATTATAGCAACTTCCGGCCGACCCGGCCCGGTGCTTATCGACATACCAAAAGATATTACAGCAAAAGACGCAGAATTTGTAGCCGCAGAACCTGTTGAAAAGCGGGCTAATAAACCGGCCGGCACCAAAGCACTTAAACAAATTTCAGAAATCATTGCACAAAGTACCAAACCTTTGATATACTCAGGCGGTGGCATAATAACTTCGGGAGCCTGTGAAGAACTTATAGAATTCTCTCGAAAGTTTAATATACCTCTTTGCTCAAGTATAATGGGCATTTCGGCCATACCTTACAATTATGAATTATTGCTGGGATTGGTAGGAATGCACGGAACGCCTGTTTCCAACAAAGCGGCTCACGATTGTGACTTGCTCATAGCCGTAGGTTCTCGCTTTTCGGACAGGGTTGCTTTGAACCGTCGCAGTTTTGCTCAAGGTGCCAAGGTTATACACATAGATATAGATTCTTCGGAAATTAATAAGAACGTAACTTCTTATATGTCCGTAACCGGCGATGCAAAACAAATTCTTACAGAGCTTACACGTACTTGTTTCAAACCAAACAGCTCTAAATGGATAGACGAATTAATGGCTTACAAAGCCAAACACCCCATGCAGGACAGTAAATCCGCTGATTTTGTAAACCCCAGAGAGATAATTACAACAATTTCGGATTTGTCCGACGACGATACCATTATCGTTACAGACGTGGGACAACACCAGATGTTGACTGCCCAATATTATAAATTTAAAAAACCCAGAACTTTCTTGACCTCCGGCGGTTTGGGTACCATGGGTTACGGCCTTGGTGCAGCCATAGGCGCAAAAGTTGCCAATCCGGACAAGCGAGTGGTTTTATTTACGGGTGACGGCTGTTTCCATATGAATATGAACGAAATGGCGGTTTGTGTCAGCGAAAATCTTCCCATTACGGTAGTTATTTTAAATAACGGCGTGTTGGGAATGGTGCGTCAATGGCAAAGATTGTTCTATGATAAACGCTTTTCCAACACAAGCATAAACCGTCAAACGGATTATGTAAAACTGGCAGAGGCCTTTGGTGCAAAAGGCTACAGAATAAACGATGTATCCAACATTAAATCTGTGCTTTCCGAGGCTTTAAATTGCGGAAAACCCTGTATAGTTGACTGTGTAATTCACGAAGACGACAATGTTTTTCCCATTATTCCGCCGGGCGGCAGTGCAACAGACATTATACTTAAAGATAACTTACAATATAATTAATTGGAGGAATAACCATGCTTTACGAACAAGATTGCAACCCCAAATTACTTGAAGGCAAAACAGTAGCCATTATCGGCTACGGCAGCCAAGGTCACGCTCATGCTCAAAACCTTAAAGACAGCGGTGTTAACGTAATCGTAGGTCTTGCTCCCAACTCCGCTCGCAGAAGTGTTGTAGAAAATGACGGCATTAAAGTTTATGATACAGCTGTTGCTGCTGAACTTGCAGATATTATCATGATGTTGGTTCCCGACCAAGTTACTGCTGATATTTATAAAGAAAGCATTCAACCCAACCTTGTTTCAGGCAACGTTTTAATGTTTGCTCACGGTTTCTCCGTACACTTCAAACAAATTGAAGTACCCCAAGACGTAGACGTTTGTATGTGCGCTCCCAAAGGACCGGGACACACCGTAAGAAGCCAATATCTTGAAGGCAGAGGTGTACCCTCACTTATTGCTATTCACCAAGATTATTCCACCAAAGCCAAAGATTATGCGCTTGCATACGCTTCAGCTATCGGTGCAGGACGTGCAGGTATCTTTGAAACTACTTTCAAAGAAGAAACCGAAACAGACCTTTTCGGCGAACAAGCTGTATTATGCGGTGGTGTAACCGAGCTTATGAAAGCAGGTTTCGACACTCTTGTTGAAGCCGGGTACTCTCCGGAAATGGCATACTTTGAATGTGTACACGAAATGAAATTAATTGTTGACTTAATTAACAGCGGCGGTTTCTCCTTCATGCGTTACTCCATCTCCGACACAGCAGAATACGGCGACTATGTAACAGGCAGAAGAGTTATCACCGAAGAAACTCGCAAAGAAATGAAAAAAGTTCTCAGAGAAATCCAAGAAGGCAAATTCGCAAGCAACTGGATTACAGAAAACAAAGCTGCCGGTCGTGCTAACTTCTTGTCTATGCGTCAACTTGAAGCAGATCATCCTGTAGAAAAAGTCGGTGCAAAATTAAGAAAAATGATGAGCTGGTTAAAGAAATAATCAATCTTGACTTATCTTTCATACAGCATTAATCGATAGAGGAAACTTTTTTTAAAGTTTCCTCTATCTCCTTAAATCTTTATTTATCGGACCTGTATTTTACTCTCAAAAATCCGGTTAAAATATACATAGAAACATAATATTCCGGAGTAATTATGAATTACTTATGCTAAAATCTTTTTGAAGGGAGTTTGAGGGAAACTTTTTCTTCAGAAAAAGTTTCCCTCAAGGTCTTTTTCTTTAAATCATTATCAGCCTCCGGAACCCTCTATGTTTCCGATTATAACAAGAGAGGTAAATGAAATGAACGAAAACGAACCTCAAATTACCGAGGAGCTCCTTCAGGAGCAATATAATGAACAAATACGCTTTCGCCGTGAAAAATTGGCTCAACTGCAAGCAGAGGGCAAGGACCCTTTTAAACAAGTTAAATATCCGGTTAATTCAAATTCGGCAACAATTCACGAAGACTTTGAAAAATTGGAGAATAACGAAGTTTGTATTGCAGGACGTATGATGACCAAGAGAGTAATGGGCAAGGCGTCTTTTTGTGATGTCCGTGACAGAGAAGGCAAAATTCAAATATACGTCAGAAAAAACGAACTGGGCGAAGAAAGCTACAACGAGTTTAAAAAGATGGATATAGGCGATATAGTCGGTGTTAAGGGCATAGTATTCAGAACCCAACACGGCGAAGTATCCGTCAGAGCAACTGAACTGGTTTTACTTTCAAAAAGCCTTCAAGTTCTCCCGGAAAAATGGCACGGATTGAAAGACCAAGAATTGCGTTATCGCCAACGTTACCTTGACTTAATCGTAAACCCGGACGTAAAAGACACCTTCTTAAAACGCTCCGCCATAATCAAAGCCATCAGACGCTTCTTGGACGACAGAGGCTATATAGAAGTGGAAACCCCGGTATTGCAAACCGTTGCCGGAGGTGCGGCTGCACGTCCTTTTATAACTCACCACAACGCCTTGGATATGGAAATGTATCTACGAATAGCCTTGGAGTTGCCCTTAAAACGCCTTATAGTTGGCGGTTTGGAGAAGGTTTATGAATTGGGACGTATCTTCCGTAACGAAGGTTTGAGTATTAAGCACAATCCTGAATTTACCATGATAGAACTGTACGAAGCCTACACAGATTATCACGGTATGATGGAACTTATCGAAACCATGATGAGAACCGTAGTTGATCAAGTTTTAGGCGACCAACAAGTAGTTTACGGTGAACATACCATAGATTTCAGCAAACCCTTTGAAAGATTAACCATGATAGATGCTGTTAAAAAATATGCCGATGTTGACTTCACACAAGTAGCAACTCTTGAAGATGCTCAAAAAATTGCGAAACAACATCACGTAGATTTTGAAAAACATCATGGTAAGGGCGATATACTCAATCTTTTCTTCGAGAAATACGCCGAAGATAAGTTAATTCAACCCACCTTCATTATGGACCACCCGGTTGAAATTTCTCCGCTTACCAAGAGAAAACCGGAAAACCCCGATTACACCGAACGTTTCGAATTGTTTATCGTAGGCCGTGAATTTGCAAATGCTTATTCCGAACTTAATGACCCCATAGACCAACGCAAACGCTTTGAGCATCAAGAACAATTGCGCAACATGGGTGACCAAGAAGCCAACCTTATAGACGAGGACTTTATGCTTGCCTTGGAATACGGTATGCCTCCTACCGGTGGTTTAGGTCTTGGAGTTGACAGGTTTGTTATGTTGTTAACAAACTCTTACTCCATTCGTGACGTATTGTTGTTCCCCACTATGAAACCCCAACAATAATCCGACATACTTGAATAATTACGGTTGATTTATGTCATTCTAAAATTACAGACGTGTTTACCGGTTGTTTTTGAAGCATAGTATATATTTAGACCTGTCAGTAAATAATCTCGGTCTGAAAAGGAGATATTATGAGCGAACCTATTTTGGTGGTAATGGCTGCGGGTATGGGCAGTC
>CAYMOU010000002.1:0-57317 GCA_964392115.1 uncultured Defluviitaleaceae bacterium
GTTTCTGATTTCTTTTGCAGAATAGCATTTCATTGTTGAACCTCCTCGACTTTGTTAGTTACTTTTTAGGCAATTTGAAACATACGATATATATGATTGCATTTAGCCTAAGTTTATCGGTTGTTGTTGCCTTTGTATTATAACACATTAAGGCAACTTAATCAATCGGTTAAATATTCTTATAATTATGGCCTAACTTTTATATTATTTAACCTGAATATTATATATTTCTACAAAATCGCCGGTTCTCCTTTTTTTATTTTGCATTTTCAAGGATTTTTAAATTTCACGAATATGAATGAATAATGTCGAACAAATTTATCTATTGGGCACAAATTTCTGTCCAAGCTTTGTCATATTCTTTGATAAACTCACCCAAATCCTTATAAACCTCGCCTTGCGTCACAACGTCTTCCGGAACCCAGTAGGCAGGGTTTTCTTTCAGTTCGATAGGAAGTTGTTTGTAGGTTTCGGCATTGGTGGTGGAAAAGCCGATGTATTCGGTGTTTTTTAGGGCAATGTTGTCTCTGCACAGGAAGTCTATAAATTTTTCTGCAAGTTCTTTGTTTTTGGCTCCTTTGGGGATTATAACGGCATCATAAAACACGTTTGTGCCTTCTTTTGGGAAAGCAAAGGCCAAGTCGGGGTTTTTATCCATGCAATAAACCGCATCTCCGGAATAGACAACCGCCAAGGAACCTTGGTTGCCTATCATGTTATCTTTAACGGCATCGTCCAAATATGCTTGAACTAAGGGTCGTTGTTTTATCAGTTCGTTTTTGGCTTCCTCCAGTTCCGTAGGGTTAACGGAGTTTAATGAATAGCCCAAGCGTTTAAATGACGGCGCAAGGGAGTCTCGTTGGCTGTTGTACATATATATTTCGTTTTCGTATTTTTCATCCCAGAGAATATTCCAAGAGTCAACCGGTTCGGTGACTTTTGTTTTGTTGTACAAAATGCCTACCACACCCCAGGTAAAAGCCACGGAGTATTTGTTGTCCGGGTCATAGGCAAGGTTTTTAAAACGGCTGTCTATGTTTTTGTAGTTGGGAACATTATTGAGGTTGATTTCTTCCACCAAGTTTTGGTTAATCATTTTTTCTATCATGTAATCCGACGGAATGGCTATATCGTAATTTACTCCGCCGGCGGAGATTTTTGCGTACATATCTTCGTTGGAGGTAAAGGTGTCGTATTTTACCTTAACGCCGTATTCTTTTTCAAATTCAGTTATTACGTCCGGGTCCATGTAGTCGCCCCAGTTGTAAACGTTAAGAACGGGTTTTTGTTCACCGCAGCCCACAAAGCTAAACAAGGTAATTGCAGCAAGGCAGAATGCAATAATCTTAATAATTTTCATAAGTCATACTCTCCTTCTTTGAGCGTTTGTTAATAAAGAACAGCAATGCCAATACCACTATAAACAGTATGGTAGATAAGGCGTTAATTTTGGGATTAATACCCCGGCGTGCCATAGAATAAATATAAATGGACAGATTGGATACTCCCGGTCCTACGGAAAAGAAGCTGATTACAAAATCATCTATAGACAGGGTAAAGGCGAGTATTAAGCCTGTTATTACCCCGGGCATTAGTTCCGGTAGAATTACCTTATAAAATGCATAAGAGGGCGTTGCTCCCAAGTCTAGGGCTGATTCGTAGAGGTTTTTGTTCAGCCGGCTTAATCTGGGTAAGACCGAAAGTATTACGTAGGGTATATTAAAGGTTATATGGGACAATAACAGCGTTCCAAGCCCCAAACTGCCGAAATTAAACATACGGAATACAAAAATATATAAAATCATCAGAGAAATACCGGTGACTATATCGGGGTTTAGTACGGGTATGTTGGTGACGTTTAAAATCAGCTTTTTCGTGTATTTTCCCATAACGTGTATGCCCACGGCCGCAAAGGTGCCTATTATGGTAGCCACAACCGCCGAAACTACACCCACTAGCAGGGTATTGTACAGAGTTTCGGCTATAAGCGGGTCGTTGAATAATTCCAAATACCAATCGAAGGAGAACCCAGTCCATTTTCCTCTGGAACGAGAGGCGTTAAAGGAATAAAACATAAGAACGCCTATGGGAGCATAAAGAAACAGCAGTACCATCCAAATATATACTCGTTTAAGTGTTTTCAAAACAATCCGCCTTCCTCATTATTTTTATCCACCAAGGAAAACACGGCCATGGAAATCAAAATTATTACCATTAAAATAAGGGATAAAGCTGAACCGAAATTCCAAGTTTCCGAGCCTTTGAATTGGCGTTCTATAAGGTTACCTATAAGCATTACTTTACCGCCGCCCAATAGGTCGGACACAATAAAGGTGGTGACGGCCGGCATAAATACCATGGATATGCCTGAAATAACGCCGGGTAAGCTTAACGGGAAGGTTAATTTTAAGAAAACCTGTAAGGGATTTGCGCCTAAGTCCCGGGCGGCTTCTATAAGGCTGTAATCTGTCTTTTTTAGGACGGTGTAAACCGGCAGTATCATAAAAGGAAGGAAGTTATACACCATGCCCAGAATTACCGCACCTTCCGTATACAGCATTTCTGCCGGTGCCATGCCGAAAAATTGCAGTACAGAGTTTATAAGCCCGTTTTTTTCCAGTATGGTCATCCAAGCGTAGGTACGCAACAGAGCGTTCATCCACATGGGAACGAGGAAAAGGAACAACAGGGCTGTTTTGGTATCATAAACCTTGTCAGCCAGTATCCAAGCCAAGGGGTAGCCTATAAGGAAGCAGAGCAAAGTCGAAATTAAGGCAAGGTTCAGCGAACGAAGAAGAATATTCAAATAAACAGGTTCGAAGGCTCGCATTATATGTTCAAAGGAAAAGCCGACCCCGGCAGCGTCCGAGGTTACAAAGGCATAATACACTATTAAAAACATAGGTATTACCGTAAAAATTATCATCCAAGCCACATAGGGATACGCAAAGGATTTTCTCAAGCCCTCACCTCCGCAGAAAAATTTAAGAAAAGAAAAACCTTGAGGGAAACTTTTTCTGAAGAAAAAGTTTCCCTCAAACTCCCTTCAAAAAGACTTTGTCATTATAAGGTAATTTTTATCTACTAAATTTAATTACTTTTCTTCATAATTTGGATTAGGTCGGGGTCTATGCATAGCCCTACTTGTGTGCCTTTCGGGGTTTCGTTTGTGCTGTGTACCAACCATTGGAAGGAGCCGGATTCTATGAGCATTTCGTAATGTACACCTTTGAAAATGACGTTTTTTACTACTCCTTTTAGGGCGCCTTCTTCGTAGGAGACTATATCTATATCTTCCGGCCGCACAACAACGTCTACGGCTTCGTTTTTGGCAAAGCCGGCATCTATGCATTTGAAAACGGTATCGCCGAAATTTACGGTGTAATCTTCAAGCATTATTCCGTCTAAAATGTTGCTTTCGCCTATAAAGTCTGCCACAAAGGCGTTTTTCGGCTCGTTGTATATATCTTGAGGCGTGCCTACCTGCATTATGGAGCCTTGGTTCATTACCACTATGGTGTCGGACATGGTAAGGGCTTCTTCTTGGTCGTGGGTTACATATATAAAGGTGATGCCCAATTCTTTTTGCATATTTTTCAGTTCCATTTGCATTTCTTTGCGGAGTTTTAAATCCAAGGCACCCAAGGGTTCGTCCAGAAGCAGTACTTCCGGCTCGTTTACCAAGGCACGGGCTATGGCAACCCTTTGTTGTTGGCCACCGCTTAAGGTTTTTACGGAGCGTTTTTCAAAGCCCTTTAAATTAACCAATTCAAGCATTTTGGCTACTTTTTGCTTTATTATTTTATCGTCGGTTTTTTTTATTTTCAGACCGAAGGCTATGTTTTGGGAAACGTTCATGTTGGGAAAAAGGGCGTATTTTTGGAATACGGTGTTTAAGTTCCGCTTGTTTGGCGGTTCTTTTAATATGGATTTGTTACCGAACAATAAATCCCCGGAGGTAGGCTGTTCAAAACCGCCGATAATGCGCAGGGTAGTTGTTTTTCCGCAACCGCTGGGGCCCAGTAGGGTAAGAAATTCGTTTTTTCTTATATATAAATTGATTTCATCCAAAACTTTGTGTTTACCGAAATATTTAGAAATATTAATCAGGTCTATTAGGTGTTGGCTCATTTTTACCCCCAAATTCCGGATTTTTTGTTGTATAAATTGTTGGCTTATTAGGCTGTAATTAATCTTAAAAATTGGGCGGAGCACTTACAAGGAGGACAACCGCCTCTGTGTTACCGCTGTTTTCTATAAAATATTGGGTATTGGCTCCGTAATAAAAGCTTTCGCCCTTTTTTGCCTTGATTTTTTGGTTGCCGGGATTTAGATTAATCATACCCTGAATCACGTATCCGAAAACCTCGCCCCGGTGCGGGCCGTAGGTGCAGGATTTGCCGTGCTTTTTAAGCTTAATCAAAATAGGCTCCATGATATTTTTTTGAGCATTGGGAATAATCCGGCAGATGCTGTGGTTTAATTCGGTGTTTTCTTGAGTAAAGGCATCGTCTTGGTCGAAAACCAGTTTGTGGTTATCCTGCTCGTTAAAGAAATCTTTTAAATTCGTGCCCAAACATTCCAAAATATCTATAAGCGTAGCTATGGACGGAGAGGTTAAGCCACGCTCCAGCTGTGAAATAAATCCCTTGGATAAATCACAGCGATAGGCAAGTTCTGACTGGGTTAGGTTGGTTTTTATTCTTAATTGACGAATTTTTTCGCCTATATTCATAATAATTCCACTCTTTCGGACCGTTTATGATTCCGACTGATGTATTTTAAAAGGATTTGCGTAACCCGAGCCGGATAAGTCTTTATCTCCGGCAAGGAACCTTTGCAATACATTTATACTAAACGCTATGTTTACATATTCTAAACTCAAACTGAATTAAAACATATTTTGGCAACAGTGTCAAGAATTAATTGTCAAATATTACCGAAGCAAGTCAACAGTTGCCGGATTGTGATTGTAAGGTGCTTTATTAAGGTAAAAATTCTTACCGTCTTAGTCCTGAACCTCTGCGGCTGTATCAATATTTTACACTACAGCTACCGAATTATTGAAAATATTGACAATATAGATTATTATGATAGAATTAAACGGGATTAAGAAAGCAATTTAGGGGGTATTATTTGAACATATTATATATAATGAATTACGCCGGCAATGGCGGTAGCGAGAAGTATGTCCGTATGGTTGCGGAATATATGCTTGCTTTAAAACACAAAATCCATTTCATGTATAATCACCCGGGTGCATTACGGGACGAAATGGAAGCCATGGGTATTAAACCGGTTAAGCTGGAAATGAAAAACCCCTTTGATACCAAAGCCGCCGGTGCTGTAGCGGAATATTGCCGGAAACACAAAATAGACATCATCCATACCCAATATCAACGAGAAAATTATATAGCCCTTCTTGCCAAGAAAAAATACAAGGTGGGCGTAATATATACCTCTCATATAGTATTGAGAAACAATTTTGTTTGGAAAATCATGAACAGCTTTATGAACAAAAACAACGATGCCATAATAGCCGTCTGTGAAATGATTCGTGATTTACTGATACAAAATAAAATGCCCAAAGACAAAATAACCACCGTGTACAACGGTGTTGTTTTAAAGGAAGGCGCAGTCAAGACGCAAAAAGTGCGAAATGAATTTAATATTCATCCGGACGAGTTTGTTTTTGTTACCTTGGCACGAATGTCTAAGGAAAAGGGCATACCCTTTCTTTTGGAAGCCTTAAACCGCTTAAAGGGATTAACCCACCTGCCTTTTAAACTGCTGCTGGCAGGAGACGGCGAAGAAATGGCTGTATGTCAAAATTATGTTAAAGAAAATAACCTTGACGATCGGGTTATATTTATGGGTTACAGAACAGATACGGAAGATATATTGGCTGCCGGGGATTGTTTTATAAATTCTTCATCCTCCGAGGCCATGAGTTTTGCTATTTTGGAAGCCATGAGTATGTCTTTACCGCTGATTTTAACAGCAGTAGGCGGAAATACGGAAATTATAGGTGAAAAGGCCGCAGACGGTATTTTGGTAAACTACGGAGATGTACAAGCTTTGTCGGACGCTATGCTTAAAATGATGACAGACCAAGCCTACCGTGAAATCTGCTCGAATTCTTCCTTAAATACGGTAATAGCATTATTTTCCGTAGAGCAACAACTTTCCCAAACACTTAACATATATGAAAAAGTTTTGAATAATTAATTAAGCTTACAGAGGTGCAATATGATAGACAGAAAAGGCCGAATCTTCGGATTGGTTAATATAATAGATGTGTTTATCTTACTTGCTTTGGTTGCGGTGGCTGTGTATATGTTTGGCAAGACAGCTTCACCCGGAGCAGGGCCGGCAAAACAATCTACTTATATAATGAAGTTTTACACCGAGAATTCTCCGGAATATGCAGTAAAACTTGTTGAAAAAGACGTTGCGGCCGAGGACGATACCAAGGGTATCAGTCTGGGTAGGGTAACGGACTATACCATAGGTAAGGGTATAGTTTATAATTACGATAAGGACGGAAACAGCGTAAAGGCTTTTATGGAGGACTACGCCTCTTGCGAAGTGGTTATGGAACTGAAAGGTCAGTCTATGGACGGTGGAGCCTTGTTGGTTAACGGTAATGTTTATGCCGTGGGACAACCCATTACCATTCGAGCCGGAAAGATAAAATTGTTCGGTAAAGTCTCTGCTTTGGAAGCTGTGGCGTAACCGTAACCGGAATTTTAGACAAACGCCCTGTTTTAGGGTTTTGTCGGTTATCAAAAAGAGAAAACGAGGTTTCTTATGATAGACGAAAAAGGCAAATTGTTTGGGATTATTAATCCCTTGGACTTGCTTGTCCTATTGGCTTTAATAGCGGCCGCCGTGTTTATGTACGGCAAGGTTGTGTCACCGGAGAAAAGCGCCGCAAAACAAACGGCTGTGGTTGTGAAATTTTACAGCGAAAGCTCACCCAAATTCGCCGTGGATTTGTTGGCAAAAGATATGCAAGCCGAGGACGATACCAAGGGAGTAAGCCTTGGAACCGTAACGGATTTTACAGTGGGCAAGGGCGTTGTATATACTTCCGACAGTGAAGGAAACAGCATTAAATCCTATCAAGAAGACTATTCTTCTTGCGAAATAACCATGAATGCAACCGGACAGGTACTGGAAGGCGGTGCTTTATCCGTTAACGGAAATGTATACGCCGTGGGACAAAGCTTAACCTTGAGAGTAGGAAATACAAAGCTTTTCGGAAGAATTTCTGCATTAGATATATCTCAAAGCTGATTTATTCCGGCGGTGTTGCTTTCGCCAAGCGGTTTTGAAGGATACCCAACAGATATTCCGAAAGAAGGTTAAAAAATGACTGATTCCGCTATAATAAAATTAATTATGGGTTGTTTGTCTTTTTTGAACAAAATATACGAAAAGTCAGCCTGCTTTAGGTTTGTTCAATTTATAGCCGAGCAATGGAAAAATTCACTGTTCTATAATGTTTTCACGACTTTTTTCAGAAAAATGCAGTCTATTAACTACGCATCGGGAAGTTTGTTTTTCAAGCTTTTTTATTGGATAGTGAGAAGCTTGGGCAAACTTATCTCACGTATAATTGCTTTTTTCAGAATAAAAGACTCGGCAACTTATAAATTCTTACATGGATTTACAGAAAAAACCACGCCTGTTATCAGGAAAAGTTTTGTTTACAAGTTATTTTATGATTAATCTCGGAGGACAGAAATGGATAAATACTACATCACCACACCGATTTATTTTGCCAGCGGCAATCCACATATAGGCCACTCTTACACCACCGTTGCGGCAGATTCTATGTCTAGGTATAAAAAAGCAAGAGGCTACGACGTGCATTTTTTGACCGGTATGGACGAACACGGGCAAAAAATCGAGCGTGTTTCCAAGGAAAAAGGCCTTAGCCCCAAGGAGTACGTAGACAGCATAGCAGAAGAATTCAGGTCTTTATGGCAATTAATGCAAATAGAATATGATTGGTTTATTCGCACCACGGACGACTATCACGAAAAAACCGTTCAGCGTATATTCAAAAAATTATACGACCAAGGCGACATCTACAAAAGCTCCTACGAAGGTCTTTATTGCACACCCTGCGAAACCTTCTTTACAGAGCGTCAATTGGTAGACGGTAAATGCCCCGATTGTAACAGGGACGTTGAAAAGGTTAAGGAAGAAAGCTACTTCCTTAGATTAACAAATTATCAAGACCGTCTCTTGAAGCATATAGAGGAAAACCCTGAATTTATTATGCCTTTAAGCCGCAGAAACGAAATGGTCAATAACTTTCTTAAACCCGGCTTGGAGGACTTGGCGGTTTCCAGAACTTCATTCAAATGGGGTATACCTGTAGAATTTGATGAAGGTCATGTGGTTTATGTTTGGCTGGACGCACTTTCAAACTATATCTCTGCCTTAGGCTATGACACGGAAAACGACCAAAAATACAAACACTTCTGGCCGGCTGATGTTCATTTGGTGGGCAAAGAAATAGTGCGTTTCCATACTATTATTTGGCCTATTATGCTTATGGCTTTGGGCGAACCCTTGCCGAAACAAATCTTTGGTCATGGCTGGGTAATTTTTGATGGCGGCAAAATGTCAAAATCTAAGGGTAATGTTATAGACCCCAATATTTTAATCGGTCGTTACGGCTTGGATGCAATTCGCTATTTCTTAATGAGAGAGATAGTTTTCGGTCAAGACGGAAACTTTTCCAATGAATTGCTTATTAACCGCTTAAATTCAGACCTTGCCAATGACTTGGGCAACTTGCTGTCACGTACCGTAGGTATGATAGACAAATATTTCGGCGGAAAAGTGCCGGAGGTTCAAGAACCCACAGAGTTTGACGAGGACCTGAAAAAACTTGCAATGGAAACAGTGTCTATAGCAGAGGATCGCATGGATAAATTCTTGTTCCATGAAGCCCTTACCCAAATTTGGACTTTAATAAGACGTGCCAATAAATACACAGACGAAACCGCTCCTTGGGTTATGGCTAAAGACCCCGCCGCACAGCCCAAACTGGCTAACGTTATGTATATGCTTTCAGAAACCCTGCGTATAGTTTCTATACTGATTTCTCCGGTAATGCCCAATACTCCCAAGGCTATTGAAAGCCAATTGAATATTAGCAAGGATATTACCAAATGGGACGATGCAAAAACTTTCGGCTTGCTTCCCAAGGCTATAACCATAAACAAAGGTGAAGTACTTTTCCCGAGAATTGATTTGGAAAAAGAGCTTAAAGAATTGGAAGCACTGCAAGCACAAAAAAATGCAGCATCTCAACCGGCACAGGAGACTGCCAAGGAAGTTGTTCAAAAACCGGCTATCGCCATTGAGGACTTTGCAAAGGTAGAATTAAAAGTAGGCGAAGTGGTGGAATGTGAAAAGGTTAAAGGCTCTGACAAACTTCTTAAATCTCAAATTATAATAGGCTCCGAAAAACGTCAAATCGTTTCCGGCATAGCTAAGCATTATTCTCCGGAAGAAATGGTAGGCAAGAAGGTTGTGGTTGTAACCAACTTGAAACCGGTAAAATTACGTGGGGTAATGTCCGAAGGGATGATTTTGGCGGCGGAAGACAGCACCGGAACTTTAAAGGTTGTCACTGTGGACGGTGACATGACCCACGGTGCGGAGGTACGCTAATGTACTTCGAGTCCCACGCACATTACGACGACAAGCGTTTTGACAAAGACAGAGATACCCTGCTGGCTCAATTGCCCGAACGGGGCATAAGCTATATAATCAACGCCGGTGCCGATATGCAGTCCTCAAAAATAGGGCTGCAATTGGCGCAAAAGTATGATTATATTTATGCCGCCGTGGGAGTTCATCCTCATGATACGGAAAAAATGACCGACCGGGACTTGGAAACCCTAAGGCAATACACCCAGGAAAACAAGGTGGTTGCCGTGGGCGAAATCGGCCTGGACTTTTACTATAATTCATCACCTCAAGATGACCAAAGGCATTGGTTTAAACGTCAGTTGGAGTTGGCGGAACAGGTTAATTTGCCGGTAATAATTCACTCCAGAGATGCTACAGCCGAAACTTTTGATATTATTAAATCAAGCAAAATACGCAACGGTGTTGTGCATTGTTTTTCTTCCTCTTGGGAAATGGCTTTAAAATATGTAGAGTTGGGTTTTTATATAGGCATAACCGGCGTGGTGACTTTTCCCAACGCAAAACAGGTGATTGAGGTAGTTCAAAAAGTACCCCTTGACAGGTTGCTAATTGAAACTGACTGCCCTTATCTAACACCCCAACAAAACAGAGGAAAACGCAACGATTCCACCAACCTGGTTTATATAGCCGAGAAAATTGCGGAAATAAAACAGGTTTCACCGGAAGAAATCGCATTATCTACATTAAATAACGGTAAGAAATTGTTTTCTTTGAATTGATTTTTTGGATTATTAAGGAAAAGAGAGTGTGATTACGATAGACATTTAATTTCTTTATACAACCTCTATCCGACACACTCTTATTTTTTACCCTTTATCGGAAAAATTGTATTTATTATGTGAATTTGTCAATAATAACATTGAAATGACCGGTTTATGTAGCTAGAACTTGACAAAACACAGTTTGAAAATGTACAGTAACAGAGGGACTTTTGTTTACTTTAAAGTATAAAGCCCCGTGGACAGCTTGCCGTTTGGGTAAAGAGGGATGAATTTGGAATTTCACGATAAAATACGGTTGGGCAATTCGGTTAACAATCCGGACGAATTAATTAATCAATTGGGCCAGGGCATAGCCCGGCCGGATATTTATTTGATTTGCGTCAAATCATCCGGAAACAATTTAATGGAGATATTTCGTTCCTCCGAAATTTTAAAAGGATATAATAAGGCAAAAGCCTATAAAATAATAGGCTTAT
This sequence comes from uncultured Defluviitaleaceae bacterium, assembly GCA_964392115.1. Lineage (GTDB taxonomy): Bacteria > Bacillota > Clostridia > Lachnospirales > WRBF01 > CAYXWM01. The sequence goes on from CAYMOU010000002.1 coordinate 10,937, forward strand.
GCAAGGGCAAACAAGAGGCTTTTGAGACTGCTGCCGAAATTATTAAGGATTATATCCGGGAAACCAAGGATTTTACTCAATTTAAAAAAGCTTACTTTTAAATAAACGCCGGTTTTTTGAAATTGCTTTGCTGTTTAGGCGTTTTTCGGCAGAAAAAGGATAAAGATGAAATTCGATAAATTTATATTTTTGGGTATTCTCAACGGGCTTTGTTTGTTGTATATATTGCTTTGGTTTAGCATAACGTTTTTTGGCTTTAACTTAGGGTATTATGATACCTTATACCAAACCAACAATACATATAACCAAATGTCCATGGAAAGAACCGAACTGACAAAGGTAACAGGCCACCTGTTGGATTACCTGCAAGGTCAAAACAATGACCTGCAAATAGATGCAACCATAGGCGACAAAAACCTGCCGATTTTCAATGACCGGGAAATTGCTCATATGAAAGATGTAAAGGATATATTCCGGGTGCTGGATTTTATGGGCAAGGCAGCCTTGTTTGTTTTTTTAGCCACATTGATGTTCTTTTTAAAGAAAAGACCTATGTATCTGTTGGCTAAGACTTATATATGGGTAATATGCTCGCTTTTGGGGTTAGCACTGTTGTTGTTTGTAATAATAAGTTCGGACTTTAACAGAGCTTTTAATTACTTCCATGAACTGTTCTTTAGCAACGATTTGTGGCTGTTAAACCCGCTGACAGATAGGCTGATTAATATGTATCCCCTAAACTTTTTTACGAATATGTCTGCAAGTATTACCTTGCTTTTCGTAGGATTGTTGGCTCTGGTACTGGTGCTTTCTCTTATTTACTTAAATCGTTACAAACGTAAATTATCCGATACCGCAGAATAAAATATAGTATAGCAAAATAACTTGAGAATCGGATATTACGCAATTCTGAGTTTATTTACTGTAGTTTGCCTAAGCGGTTCGGTTTTCGGGAGCGTTTTGTATGTTTCTTGATGTTTTGATATTTATTTTATGGCTCTTACTATGTATAATCGGCTTTACTTTGCTGATTGTATTGATAGTTTTGTTTGTGCCGGTTGTTTATAAAGTTTACGCCGTAAACAATCCGGATGCTTTGGTAAAATGCCGTGTTTCTTGGTTGTTTGGAGGAATCAAAGCCTTGTTTGATTATGATAAGGCAGAGGATAAAACGGATTTTGTATTGAAAATTTTCGGCATAACTCTGGGAAAAAAGAAACACCCACAAGAATACAAACCGGACCGGCATAAAGGCAAACCAAGCAAGACCGAGACAAACGCTACTTCCTATCCGGAGAAAATTCCTGAAAGCGTTACCCGAACATCTGAACCGGAACTCAAAATACCCGAAAAAAAAGCCGACGAAAGTTTAAATGAGAAAGCAGAAAAAAAAGACGATAAAAAATCCGAGCCTAAGGCTAAAAACAAGGAAAAGAAAACCGGGTTTTTTAAACGCCTAAAAGAAAAAGTAAAAGAAATCAAAGAAATTAATAAAAGATTTAAGGCCATTCCCAACAAAAAAGAGATATTTTCAGCCCTATTGAAACTGCTGAAGCAGCTCTATGCCGTATTCAAACCCAAAAAATTCGAGGCAAAAATAGAGTTCGGGTTGGACGAACCGGCCACCACCGCAGAATTATTGGGAGCAATTGAAGTAATTAAAGCTTTTACAGGTATTAAAATCGAAACAATCGCAGATTATAACAATAAGGTATTCCGGTACAAGATTAACGCTCAAGGCGGATTTATGGTGTTTCAATTAATAATACCCTTGGTGAAATTTGCGATAACACCACCGGTTTTACACGTTATACGTAACTATAAATCAATGTGAGGCTATAAGTGCAACAGCAAAAATCCCCTTTATGCGTGTTCGACTTCCACGAAGTCACCATAAACAAACAATATTAACGGAGGTTGATTATAATGAGCAGTACAAATTTTAACAGCAGTATAGACGCTTTGTTCAACAAAATGGAAGGCTTGCTTTCTTCCAAAACCGTTGTGGGTGAGCCTTATACCTTTGGAGATGTAATTATTCTTCCCTTGGTAGACCTGTCTTTGGGTATGGGCTTGGGCTCTGTTGACGACGTTGAAGAAAAGGAAAAAAAGGAAACCAGCGGCGGCGGTATGGGTGCAAAAATTACGCCTTCTGCGGTTTTGGTTATCAAAGGCAATGATGTTCAATTGGTTAACATAAAGAACCAAGATAGCATAAACAAATTAATAGATATGGCTCCCGGGCTTATCAACAAAATCAAAGAAACTTTTACCGGAAACAAAAATCAACAACCGGAAGCTACCGGTCAATACGAGGGTTAAAATCAGCAGCTTTGTGCAATAGCATAAAGCTGTTTTTTCTTTTAGATAAAACATTTAGGGAGAAAACTTTTTTGTCAGATGAAAAAGGTTTTCTCCCTAAATTTTGTAAGTTTTAATATGTAATTAAGCAAATCTGTTTTGAATTGCCTGTAATTAAAAGCTTTCTTCAACTATCAATTCATTTAAAGGTACTCTGGTTTCGTGGTGTCTGTCCGGTGAAAGGGGTTCGCAATCTCTGTAACCTATTACCAAAATGTTTATGGGTTCGTAATTTTCGGGGATGTTGAATTCAGCTTTGATAATGTCAGGTTTGAAATAGCATACCCAAACTGTATCCAGGCCCAAGTCCGTAGCTGCCATCATCATATGGTCTGTAAGAATGCTGGCGTCAATGTCGGTTAATTTTTTGTTGTCGAATGGACGTTCCCAAACTTTTTCTATATCCGAACAGACAATTATTGCCATCGGTGCGCCGAAGATTTTTGCTGCCTTTCCGATTTTTTCAAGTCCGGCGGGCTCTTGAACCACTATCAGCTTTTGTGCCTGACGATTTACTCCTGTGGGTGCTACACGAGCGGCTTCAAGAATTTGTGCCAACTTTTCTTGCTCAACCTTCTTGCTTAAATATTTACGGCATGAATATCTTTTTTTTGCCAGTTCCAGAAAGTTCATAAAAGTCCTCCTAAATTTTCATATTTATACTGATTTCATTATACCGGGTTTTCCACCAATTACAAGTTTTGAAAATCTGTAGTTCATAGTGAACCGGAGAGTTAAATAATCCGGTTAAATGATGAACAATTATATCTCTGACTTGATATATTGTTTGTAAAACAATAATAAGGTGAAGGCTATGAAAAAATTAGACCCGGCTAAGGTACTTGTGCAATACAGAAATAATATTGAACCCTATAAACCGCTTTTTAACAGGAAATACACCGTTTTGCATTCGGATGCTACCGGTGAACTTTTTGTTTACGTAGGTAACGAATATGCCAACGACAAAATAAATTCCATGAGGGATGAAGTTATTGTGGACTGGAAAAAGGATGAAAAGGGTTTATATCTTATGGGAAAGGTTTTGGTGGACGGTGGAGAAATCACCGGCAATGCAAACATACGAAACAAGATTTTTCTGCAAGAAATGCCCACCGCCTTGCAGGCATTGCGTCAAGCTGATAGATTTTTGTTTATAGATAACCCTATGCTTGACAATGCCCCGGTATATATTCAGTTTATCTCCGATAATGCTGAATTTAATAAGTGCTACGACTTTGGAACTATCGGTATGTATGCATAGGTTTAAACACCGGTTTTTTACAACGACAAAATATTGGGTTAGCTTTTTTCCCATCAGAAAAAGGCTACCCATTATTTCCGGGCACTTCCCATAAGCTATATACATATAGTAACACTAAAAATCTTTTGCGAAAGGAAAGATGAAGATGTATCCCACAGGCAACCCAAACCAAAGATATTTTAAACGTTTTGGCAAGAACAAATACTTTGCTCAAAGTAAGCAATGCACAACAGATTTTGGCCCTGAGCCTTTTGTTGTGAACATTGAAAAAGCCACCAAACAAAACAACTCTTTTCGCAAATCATTATGGACCGGAGAACACCTACAGCTTACTTTAATGAAGATTAACCCCGGGGATGAAATCGGCTTGGAATTACATCCGGAATTAGACCAATTTGTTCGTATAGAAGAAGGTCAGGGATTGGTAAAAATGGGTGACAGCAAAGATAATTTGGACTTTCAAACACCTGTTTGCAGCAATTGTGCCTTTATAATTCCGGCGGGAAAATGGCATAACCTAATCAATACAGGCAAACGACCCTTAAAAATGTACTCCATATATGCTCCGCCGCAACATCCCTTCTGCACCCTTCAAGAAACTGCTGCTGACGCAAAAAAAGAGGAAAACCACTGAAAAAAAGTCCGACGATTATATTTTCGTCGGACTTTTTTTGCAGTCTTTATTTAGTAAAAGTATAAAAAGGTTTTCTCCCTAGTATTTTTAATTTAGAATCCCAAACCGGCTCCCAAGGAGGCACCCAGTAAAGCGCCTATAATCGGGCCTACTACGGGAATCCAAGAATACGCCCAGTCAGGGTCACGTTTATCTTTAATGGGCAAAATTGCATGAGCGATACGAGGGCCTAAGTCTCTTGCAGGGTTGATGGCGTAACCGGTGGTGCCGCCAAGAGAGATACCGATGGAGAGAATCAGAGCCATAACGGCGAAGTTGCTTAATCCGCCTGCGAAATCAACTTTACCTAAGGCAACAAGAGTAAAAACAAGGATGAAGGTACCGAAAATTTCTGAAATTAAGTTTATTGGGAAATTTCTGATAGCCGGACCGGTACAGAAAACGCCCAGTTTGCAGTCTTTGTCTTCAGTAGCGTCGAAGTGGTCTTTATATTGTATGTACACGGCAACAGCACCGATAATGGCGCCGGCAAATTGTGATATTACATAGCCGGGAAGTAAGGCCCAATCGAACCTACCTATTGATGCCAATGCCAACGAAAGTGCCGGATTAAAATGAGCGCTGATACTGCCGAAAATGGTAGCAGGTACCAAAACCGCACAGGCCCAACCAAAACCGATAACTATTAAACCGCCGTTAAATCCTTTTGTTTTGTTCAATATACAGTTTGCAACAACGCTGTCACCCAAGTAGACAAGAATAGCTGTTCCGATAAATTCCGCAATAAATCTTAAATCCATAAGAAACCCCTCCTTATTTAGCCCATCCTAATGAGCGTTTTACTGCTTCATCCCAACCGTTAACCAGTGTAGTTCTTGTTTCATCATCCATATTAGGCTTAAATGTGCCGGATACTTTAACCTTTTGGAGTATTTCTTCTTTGTTTTTGTAGTAGCCCACTTGCAAGGCCGCAAGGAATACTGAGCCGAGGGCAGTACTTTCGATAACTGCAGGTCTGCAAACTTCGGCATTAAGTATATCAGCTTGGAATTGCATAAGGAAATTATTGGAACAAGCGCCGCCGTCTACACGGATTAATTTTAAGTCTTGGCCGCTGTCCGCCACCATAGCCTTGATAACATCGTTGCTTTGGTAAGCAAGAGATTCCAAGGTGGCACGAATAAGATGCTCTTTTTCCACGCCACGGGTAAGTCCTACGATTATTCCACGGGCGTATTGATCCCAGTAAGGTGCGCCAAGGCCTACAAATGCAGGAACCACATAAACACCGTTGGAATCTTCCACTTTGTTTGCGTATGCTTCGGAGAAAGAGGCACTGTCTATCATGCGTAAACCGTCACGGAGCCATTGAATAGCCGCACCGGCAACAAAAACGCTACCTTCAAGAGCATATTCAACCTTACCTTCGGCACCCCAAGCGATGGTTGTAAGCAAGCCGTTTTTGGATTCTACGGCTTTTTCGCCTGTATTCATAAGAATAAAGCAACCTGTACCGTAAGTATTTTTAACCATACCCGGATCAAAGCAACATTGGCCGAATAGAGCCGCTTGTTGGTCACCTGCTATACCTGCTATGGGAATAGGACCGCCAAGAAGATGTTCGTCGGTTTCGCCAAACATATAGCTGGAAGGTTTGGCTTCCGGAAGCATAGAGGCAGGAATTCCCAACTCGTTGAGGATTTCTTCATCCCATTTAAGTTCGTGTATATTGAAAAGCAGGGTACGGGAAGCATTGGTGTAGTCAGTTGCAAAAACTTTGCCTTTGGTTAAGTTCCACAAAAGCCAGGTATCAACAGTACCGAATAAAAGATTGCCTTTTTCGGCTTCTTCTCTTGCGCCGGCTACGTTATCCAAAATCCATTTAACTTTTGTGCCGGAGAAGTAAGCATCTACAACCAAGCCTGTTTTTGCTTTGACAACCTTATCAAAACCTTTGGCTTTTAAGGAGTCGCAGTATTCGGATGTTCTTCTACATTGCCAAACTATGGCGTTGTAAACGGGTTTGCCTGTGTTTTTGTCCCATACCACGGTGGTTTCACGTTGGTTGGTAATACCGATTGCGGCAATGTCCGCATAGGTTGCACCTATTCTTGCAAGGGCTTCGGTAGCTACAGATAATTGACTGGACCATATTTCCATGGGGTCATGCTCTACCCAGCCGGGCTTGGGGAAAATTTGTGTAAACTCTCTTTGAGCTACACTGACGATTTCACCGCAATCATTGAATAAAATACAACGTGAGCTTGTTGTTCCTTGGTCAAAAGCCATAAGATACTTTGACATAATATATCCTCCTTTTATTTTTTGCATTTGAACGGTTGCAGGCTTCTTTTAAGAGTATTTAAACCTCTCTTGAAAGCGGTTTGTTTATGAAAATGAGTTGGAGTTGATTTTGCATTTTAATATGTATACTGAAGTTGAAAAAGTATGCTGTACCTCTTGCACTTACCTAACGCAACAACGAAGTACGCCGCTTATGGGAGAGGGTGTTTACATGGTCCAAATATTTTCGCTGCCGGTGGAGATTGCAATAGCACCGGAACGTATTGAGGTGATGACTTCTTCTTTAGTGTCTATCAAACCGCCGGCAATAATAGGCAGTTTTATACTTTTTAAAACTGTGTTGATGATTTTGCTGGATGCACCGGGCATAACCTCTATGGCATCGGGTTTGTATTCTTCGGCATTTTTTATTCCTGTTGCTAAGGATTTTGAATCTATGATAAATAACCTTAGTATGGTATATAGGGATTGTTCTTTAGCGTATTTTACAGAATTGGGTCTGGTGGTAATAATACCGTAGGTTGAAGTTTTTTCCTTGACATAACAGATACCGGCTTCGTCGTTTTTTAAGCCGTCTATCATATCAAGGTGGATAAAGACGATTTTTCCGCTGTCGGTAAGCTTTTTTACTATGCCGGGTATGGATAGAACTGTACCGTACAGTAAAAATACTATGTTTAGATTGGATTTTAAAATTCGTTTTAGCTGAGTGTCGTTTCTGATGGCTCCTATTATTGGGTTTTCGATGAGAAGGTCGTTAAAAATTTCGCTGTTTTTTTCGGGCATGAATACATCTTCCTTTAAGCGTTTTTTTATCGCCTGCCATGCAGTAAAGCCACAAAGCTTTTATCAATAAGTTAAATATCTTGAAGAGTATTAACTTAGAGAGAAACTTTTTCCGGAGATAAAGCTTCTCTCAAACTCTCCTCAAAACGTCTTGTTATGGTTTTACATTGCAGACAAAGCAAATACATTATAGTACAGTCTGCAAGAATTTGCCACGGGATTTATTTCCGCCGGGTTCTTAATGGATTGTGTTAACCAAGGCTGTAAATTTGCCTTGTTATAACTATATCCGAACCGGTGTTTAAAATATTCGGGATAATTACATCGCCTATATTAAACTTTTGACCTTTTTGGGGTGCAAAGTTTTTGATTAGGTTAAGACATTCGAAAATCATATTTTTGGGTATGTCCTTATTGGTTTTTACGGAGACCGGTACAGTATGGCCGTGTTCGTCCGTAAGGTTAATTGAAGTGGTAATGATACGGCGAGGGTCGGTACATTCGTTAACGCCGTATTCACCTCCGATTTTGCAAAGGTTTCCGCTGATTTTAATTTCTTCGCCTTCACGAACGGCCGTTAAGGGACAACCCATGGGACAGCCTATACAAATAAGTTCCTTTTTTTCACCCATATATTCTCACCTCACTCCGCTTCGATTCTTACGGTTACCTTGTTGGCATTAAGCAGTTTGCTTAACTTTTCGCCTTGAATTTTTACCTTTTCCATTTCTCCGGGAGTTATAATGCGGCTTTTGTGATTAAAAATTCTTTCATCGTCCGCATAAACTCTAACGTAGTTGTTTTTGTAAACATCGTCGGAACGGAATTTAATCTCCATGAAATCTCTTTCGGCGGCTTTGTCTATAAATTGGGGTACTGTATATCTGACTCCGCTTTCGGCAGCTACCGGCATAAGGACTTTTTCCTTGGTCAGGCCCTTAACATAGTCTGCTGCGTATTTTGCCGCTTCAAAGGCCTCCATTGAAACATTGTCTACCAAGTCATGCACATGAAGCACGTTGCCGCAGGAGAAAATTCCTTCCACGTCGGTTTGCATACTGCTGTCTACCACAGCACCGCCGGTTATGGGAGAAAGGCTTACGCCTGCACTTTTTGAAAGCTCGTTTTCCGGCAAAAGCCCTACGGATAAAAGAATGGTGTCACAGGAAATGTATTCCTCGGTTTCTTTTATGGGCTTTCTGTTTTCGTCTACCTTTGCGATAGTTACGCCGGTTACACGGTCTTTTCCGAATATATTGGTTATGGTACTGCTGTATTTTAAGGGAATGTCATAGTCGTCCAAGCATTGTACTATGTTACGTTTTAAGCCGCCGGAGTAGGGCATTAGTTCTACAACGCATTTTACTTTTGCACCCTCGAAGGTAAGGCGTCTTGCCATTATGAGCCCGATGTCTCCGGAGCCGAGGATAACAATTTCGTTGCCCACGTGATAGCCCTTCATGTTTACCAGTTCTTGAGCGGTTCCTGCCGCAAAAATGCCGGCACAGCGTTCGCCGGGTATGTTAATTGCGCCTCTTGGACGTTCTCGGCAACCCATAGCCAGAATTACAGCCTTTGCTTGAATTTCCTCTACCCCGCCGGTTGAAAGAAGGGTAACAACTTTGTTATCAGAAACGTTAAGTACCATGCTTTTCAGCATATAAGGAATTTTGTATTCCTCAACTTTATCTATTAAGCGTTGGGCATATTCCGGGCCGGTAAGTTCTTCTTTAAAGAAGTGCAGGCCGAAACCGTTGTGTATACACTGGTTTAAGATGCCGCCCAAAACTTGGTTACGTTCTACGATTAAAATATCACGCATACCGGCTTCATATGCTCCTATGGCTGCCGATAAACCTGCCGGGCCGCCGCCTATTATTAAAATATCAACGTTTTTCATGTCATCACCCCTTTACGATTATATTGGAATTACCGCCGAATTTGGTTATTTCTTTGGGAGAAGTGCCAAGTTGGTCGGCAAGAATTTCTATTACTTTCAAACTGCAAAATCCGCCTTGGCAACGACCCATGCCGGCTCTGGTGCGTCTTTTTACGCCGTCAACGGTGGTTGCACCAACGGGACGTTTTATGGCTTCTATAATTTCGCCTTCGGTAATAGTTTCACAACGACAGACTATTTTTCCGTATGATTTGTTTTGGGATATGAGTTGGTTTTGCTCATCTTTGGATAATTCTCTGAATACGGTGATAGCCTTTCGTTTGCTTATAAAATCCGGGTTTTCTTCCGGTTGAAGCAGGGTTATGACCATATCTTTAATCATAACGGCTATGGCCGGAGCGGAGCTTAAACCCGGTGAATTAATGCCTATTGCGTTTATAAAACCCTTTGCGTCGTCGGGCTGATTGATAATAAAGTCGTCGCCGTCTTTCACACAGGCTCTCAGACCCACAAAGGAGGTTATCACACCCTGTGGAAAGGCTTTCAAGGACTTTTTTGCCGTTTCTGTCACCTTATCCAAAATATCTGCATGGGTTGCTTTGTCGTCCTTGTCCTCGGTGTTTTCGGAACTGGGCCCATACATTAAATTGCCGTGAGTTGTGGGAGTAACCAAAACACCCTTGCCGTAAGCGGAAGGCACTTGGAACACTGTGGCGCTTACCACCCCGGAGGAAGCCATATCAAACAGCAGATATTCTCCTTTTCTGGGGTAGGATTCGTATTTGGTGTCGGACACGAAGTTATTCATAACGTCTGCATATACACCGGCTGCATTTACCACGGTTTTGGTTAAAAATTCGCCTTTGTTTGTTATTACTTTGTAATGGGTATCACCGTTTTGGGTGATTTTTTCTATGCCTGTTACTTGGGTTTCAAGGCTGAATTCAACGCCGTTTTCGTAGGCGTTTTCCGCAAAGGCTATGGTTGCTTCGTAAGGAGATACTATACCGCCGGTAGGAGCATATAAAGCGGAGGTTATGTTGTCGCTGATGTTTTCTTCGATGGCTTGAACTTGCTCTTTCGTGAGAATTTCAAGTCCGCTTACTCCGTTTTTAATGCCTTTTTCGTAAATTTTCTTAAGGGATTCGTCATCTTCTTGAGAAAAGCCAAGAACCAACGAGCCGTTTTGTCTGTAAGGTATTTCTAAATCTTGGCAAAGCTTTGGGAACATTTTACTGCCTTCCAAGTTAACCTTGGCTTTTACAGTGCCCGGGGTACAGTCATGCCCTGCATGAACTATACCGCTGTTTGCCTTGGAAGCACCGCAGCAAATCTCGGTTTCTTTTTCCAATAGCATAATTTTCAGCTTGTATTTGGAAAGCTCTCTGGCTACGGCACACCCCACTACACCGCCGCCTATTATAATTACGTCTATCATTAACACCGCCTCCTTCTCTGAAAAAACAAAAAAGACACTAAGAAAAAACCAAATCGGTTTAATCCTAACGTCTCATAATCTCTGTAGGAAAAATAAATATTCAATTGTAATGCAAATTGTAAAGTAGCCGCAAATTAAATACAATATTACTATATTTAAATATATGCACGGTACTAAACAAAATGTATAATTATTACTTTGCAAATTATAGCATTATACAACAAGTATGTCAATACTATTTTTGAAAAGTTAAAAAATAAACAAAGTTTTATATAAAATCCATGAGATTATGAGAGTTTTTAGGGTAAAAAGATTGATTATTATACAATTTAATAGAAAATAAATATAAACAAAAAACAGATTAAGGTAATATAATTTTGTTACTATTTTAACATAGTGCTTGGTTTTTGTTGTAACTTTAGTTTTACTTTAACTTATGTCGGTATTATTGCAAAGAGGTAATTAATTTAGTATAATGAGGAAAATTACACCCGGTTTCCGTAATATTTAAACTGCTATTGAGAAAAATACAACGTATTTGCGTTTTGATATAAGGTGATTTAATGAAAAATACCATGCAATACAGAACAATGCCCATGACAGGCGATAAACTGTCCGTATTGGGCTACGGATGTATGCGTTTTCCCACAAAAAACGCTGTCATTGACGAGGCAAAAACCGAAAAACAAGTTATTCTAGCCATTGAGCAAGGTGTAAATTATTTTGACACGGCTTATATTTATCCCAACAGCGAAAGGGTTTTGGGAAAAATTCTTGCAAAGGGTTATAGAGAAATGGTCAAAATAGCTACCAAGCTGCCCATACCTATCGTAAAAACAACCGAGGATATTAACCGGATTTTCTCGGAGCAACTGAATAGGTTGCAAACCCACTATATAGACTACTATCTTATACACAATATCAATACCTTTGAAGAATGGGAAAAGCTTAAAACCCTGGGTATAGAAAACTTTATAGAAGACGAGCGGAACAAAGGAAGAATTATAAATATAGGTTTTTCTTTTCACGGAAATTTATCCGTATTTAAGCAGATTGCGGATGATTATTCCTGGGACTTTTGCCAGATACAATATAATTATATGGATGAAAATTATCAGGCAGGTACAGAAGGTTTAAAATATGCCCATGGGAAGGGCTTGGGTATTATAGTGATGGAGCCTTTGAGAGGCGGAACTTTGGTGGGCAAAATGCCGCCGGGTGCAAAGAAGGTTATAGAAAGCCACAACCCAAAAAGAAGCCCGGCCGATTGGGGCTTACGCTGGGTGCTGAATCATCCGGAGGTTACGCTGCTTCTTTCGGGTATGAATGAAGAGGAGCATATAAGGGAAAATATCCGTGTTGCTTCCGAAGCCCTGCCAAACTCCTTAACAGATCGGGATTTGCAAATGATAGATAAGGTTAAGGATGAGTTTAAGAGAAAAATTAAAGTACCCTGTACCGGCTGTGCTTATTGTTTGCCCTGCCCTCAAGGTGTGGATATTCCTTTTAGTTTCTCTATGTATAACGGAAAATCAATGTTTGGCGGCATATTCCCCATATACCAATATTTAAGTGCTACCGGAGGAGCAAAAGGCAGGCTTTCTCGGGCTTCGCTTTGTAAAAGTTGCGGAGTTTGCGAACGCCATTGCCCTCAACATCTACCCATTTCCAAACATTTGAAAGAAGTGGCGTCTGATATGGAGAAACCGCATTATAAGTTTTTGATTAGCCTGATACACAGGTTTGTTTATAGGAAAAGATAGGGTTTTGTTCCGATTTTAATAATTATGAGGTGATTAGTTGAAAAGTGTTATGAAAAAAGTGTTTTATATAATTCTAGCGTTATTTTTGGTGATAGTGGCTATCAGTGCAATTTATTTCTTACCTTTATTATCAATGAAGCCAAGCGAAACGGGTAAAATTACGGATACGGAAATAATAAGCGTAAAGAACGTAATCGGAAATATGTTTTTTGTTAGGGCTTCTGATGGATACATAGTAGTTGATGCCGGTTCGGATAAGTCGGCTGTGGAGAAGTCTCTCTCGGATGAAAATATAAGCCCGGAGGAGGTAAAACACATACTCTTGACCCATACGGATGCCGACCATGTGGCATCTTTGAGTTTATTCTCCAATGCAAAAATCTATTTAAACCAAGATGAATTACAAATGGTAAACGGACAAACCAAGCGTAGCGGTAACTATAACGCCTTACCCGGCGGTATTAACCTTGACGACTTGATTTTGCTTCAAGATGAACAAGAATTAACCCTAGGAGATCACAAAATCAAATGTATTTCCGCTCCGGGGCATACACCGGGTTCTATGGCTTATTTAATGAACGGCGAATACTTGTTTTCAGGCGATGCTTTTAAAGTAAGCGATGGTGTTCTCAGCGTTCACCCTTATACTATGGATGAGGAAAAAAGCAAAAAGACTGTACACAAAATCTACGATACTATCAAGGAAAGTAAGCTTGTTTTAACAGCACATTACGGGAATACAAAATCCACAGAATTAAAGGGTATTAACGAATAATTTGGAATAACAAAAGGTATTGCTTTTTAGCAATACCTTTTGTTACATAAAAATCGAATAATATTAACTGCCTAAAAACATTAATTGAGAGTTGTGAGATTATGAGTTTAAAAAAACCGGTTTACCCTATGCCGGACTATGTATCCCAAGCTTTGGACAGAGAAAACCTGACAGATAAATACAGGTCAAGACCGGCTTACCAAAGGAACGATTATATAGGTTGGATTACCCGAGCCAAACGAGAGGAAACCAAAGAAAAACGGCTGAATCAAATGCTTACGGAATTAAGAAACGGCGATAAGTACATGGGCATGGACTATAGAGCCAAGGAATAGTTTTAGCTGTCGACTACCTGCAATTTCCGGTCGTTTATGCCCAACAGATAAGTGCCTTGATTGATGTAGCCTTGAATTTGGTTGATTTTAGTTTGGGTTATTTCTTCGCCTACAGACAAAATCGGGACTCCCGGTGGATAGGGTATAACTTTACCGGCGGATACTTTACCCACAGAAGCTTGCAGGGGTACATATTTACAGGGTAAGTAAAAAGCTTCTCGGGGTGTGAGGATTTGTTTTGTAGGGATAAAGCTAAATTCAGGACGGCAACCGGATTCCGGCGGTAATTTCAGAGTTGTATCTGTTTGTTTAACAGCCTTGATTAAGCGTTTTATTCCCTTGGAGGTATCGGCTATGCCGGTGATTGCAAGTACATAATTGTGAGCACTCATTTCGGGCAGGAGTTTATGACTCTTAATCAGTAGTTCTTCCAACAATTTTCCTGTCATTTCTTTCGGGTTGGTTAACAGCACGATTTTGCTTATGTCCTTTTCGTATACGGAGAAGCTTCCATTATATTCATTTCCCAAAATTCTGATTTTTTTGCAGGAACTTAACTCCCTGTAGGCATGATTTATCAGTTGGGCATATTTATCAAAGCAGATACGGGACTTTGTAGAGGTTAAAAAATCCGCAAAAAAAGAAAGAGTTCCCATAAGACCGTAAGATGGACTGGTGGTCTGCACTAAGTTAAGGGCTTGAGACAGGCGATTTTTGTCAACTCTCTTGCTTGTTAGGATTAATGCGGATTGCCCGTAGGTTGGCAGGGTTTTATGCAGGCTGATTATTACTATGTCTGCACCTTGTTGTATGGCCGAATCCGGAAAGATGGGATCCAAGCCGAAATGCGCACCGTGGGCTTGGTCCACTATGAGCAATTTATTGTACTTTCGGCAGAGGTTAGCTGTTTCTCTTATATCCGAGCATAAGCCGGTATATGTAGGGCTTGTGATGTAAACAGCTGCAATGTCCTTTTCGGTAGAAAGAAGTGCTTCCAAATGCTTTGGATTAATGCCGCCTTCCAAACCGTTAGGCAGTATTTCGGGATAAACATACAAGGGTGTTGCACCGGATAAAATCAGCCCGGAATAGGCGCTTTTATGACTGTTCCCGGCCATGAGGATTTTTTCGCAGGGTTTGCAAGCATAAGTTATAGCTGCAAGTATTCCTACGGTAGCGCCGTTTACTGAAATATAGGCGGAATCTGCACGGTAGATTTCTGCATATTTTTTTTGGAGCCTGTCTATGGCGCCGGTGGGTTGGTGTAGGTTATCTGTCTCGGCAAGCTCGGTCAAATCCAGCGAAAGAAAATCACGGTGGATAAATTTCGGGTTGCGTTTATGACCCGGCATATGAAAGGGATAGAATTTGTTATAGGCTTTTAAAATTTCATGCAAAGGTTTGATTTTCAATTAAGGTGCCTCCGTATTCTTCGGTGCTGCCTACCACCTTGCCCACGGTTTTAAGCAAATCGGTATGGTGGATTTCGATGGGGTGGTAGGCTTGGTTAAGGGAAAGAAGATAAATCCTCTCCTTGGCGTAGTCGATTTTTAATTTTTTGCAATAGGCTTCCCTGTCATAAATAAAAATACCCACATCACCCTCTTCCAGCTTGGGTAAGGCCTCTACAAAGACGATTTGACCGTCTTTTATTTTTGGCTCCATGCTGTCGCCCTTAATTCTGATACCGAAGCTTGTTTTAGCCGGTACAGCTTCTTGATCAAATTCCAACAAGTCATAATTGTCGTCCTCAAAGAGGTAATTTCCCAAACCGGCCGAGGCATTTTGGCTGTATACCTTGACTATACGCTTGCTAAAGCGGTAATCGGGCTCAGGGTTAAATATACGTTCGTGTTCCAGTTGTATAATGGCGAGAACGGTTTTTTTGCCGTGACTGTCAAGCAGGCGGAAAACCTCCACAAGCTTTTCTTCACTTTGGTCAAAGGACCGTTCTTTTTCCCAATCCAAAAGTTCATTAACGCTAATCCCCAGGATTCTGCAAATGCTTTTAATATTGTTTATGTCAGGGGATGATTTGCCAACCTCCCAAGAGCTGTAGGTGGACTGAGGTATTTTAAGTTGCGAGTAAATATCTTTCTGGGTTAAGCCTGCCTTTTTTCTTGCTTTTTTAAGAAAATCCGCAAAATTATTCTTAGACATTAACATCTACCTTTCGTTTTGATTAAATAATTAACCATAAATTGTAAATAATTGTTGACAAACAAATTATTCAATGTTATAATGCCATTATAACGAAAAATTCGTTATTTGTAAATCCCTTCTTATACCACTTCTATTGTTTTAGTGCTTGTCATTAAAATGTCTACCATCCTTCTATTTTCCATTTCTAACCCGCATTACCGCTTCGAAAGGTTACATAAAATTTCGGTTCTGCGGGAGATTCTCTGAATGAATTGTATTCTACCGTACCGGAAATGTAACTGTCGTTTAAACTAAACCCTTTTTAAAAAAATACATTCCTATAAATGTTATACTGATTCCATATTTAATAAAGGATAAAAATTTGCAGATTATCCTTGAATCTTTGTCTAAATTGCAAATTTTTGTCTACTGTTTTAAATGGAATCAGTATTAGCTGATAGGCCTTAATCAAGGGTTAGTTGAAGTTTATCTTAGAGAGGTGATGAATTGCCTGTTTCAGACATTCGTAAAAAAGCTTTTGAGTTATACAAGGGTCAAAAAGGTAAAATCAAGCTTTCGGAAATTGCAAGAACTTTAGATACCGGTTATTCCAACGTGGCGTACTGGAAAAAGGCCGATAATTGGGAGAAATTCTTGCAAAATCAAAATGATGACAGCCTGCTTGACGCTGTGGAAAACAACGGGCTTTTGGACGAACACGAAAAAATGTTCTGTCTCAGTTATATCAAAAATTTCAATTATTTTCAATCGGCAGTAAACGCCGGCTATGCGAAAAACGAAGCCAAGCAAAAGGGTCATGCCCTGTTGGCCAAGCCCGAAATACGCAATATGATTATGGAGCTTAAACAAATCAGGCGAAAAAGTCTTTTGATTGATGAGTTTGATATACTGGAACGGCATATGCAAATTGCTTTTGCGGATATAAACGATTATATCGTTTTTGGAACCGAAGAAAACGACACCGACGGAAGCAATCAGAATATACTTTATTTTAAGGACAGTGCTCAAGTGGACGGCTGTTTGGTTTGCGAAGTATCCAAAACCAGAGACGGCCCTCACATAAAACTGGCCGATCGGCAAAAGTCTCTGGATTGGCTTTCGAATTATTTCTTTCTTAATCCCCTGGATAGGCATAAACAGGACTTTGATTTAAAAAAACTTGCACTCGAACAGGAAAAATTGCATTTATCTCGGTCAGACAGCCAGGCAACTCCGGTTGAAATAGAGATAAAGCGAAAAGAGGATTAACGCTTGAAATTTCACCGGCGTAAACTTGTCATATATTCTGTTCGGAGGTAAAAATGATTACCAAGGAAATTAATCCTCATTTCGAAGAATTTATTTTCGACTGGAATCATAAATTTTATTTTTTGCTTGGCGGTTACGGCTCGTCTAAAAGTCATCATTGTGCATTAAAACTGCTGTTAAAGTTATTGCAGGAAAAACGAGTGGCTTTAGTGGTAAGGCAGGTTTTTGCAACCCTCCGAGATAGCTGTTTTGCATTGTTTTTACAGCTTATAGACGACCTGCAAATTTGGAATTTGGTCAAGCCCGTGTTAAACCCCATGCAGATAAAATTTAAAAATGGTTCCAGATTAATCTTTAAAGGATTGGACTCTCCCGAAAAACTGAAATCCATCTCCAACGTTACCATAGCATGGATAGAAGAATGCGGCGAATTGAATTATGCCGGATTTAAAGAAATGCTGGGACGTCTTCGTCACCCTTCCCTTTCTTTGCATTTTTTGCTTTCCACCAATCCCATTTCAAAAAGTAATTGGACATATTCTCACTTCATTACAGAGCCTTCAAAAACCTTTCATTTGGACGTAGAGCAGAAATTATACGCTCAAAAGTCTTTTTCCCTTTCTCATACCTATTATCACCATTCAACCGTTGAACACAATCGTTTTATTTCCCCTGATTATATAGAACAACTGGATAATTTGTCCGGCTTTGACCCGGATTTGTACAGAATAGCACGCCTGGGCGTTTTTGGGCAAACCGGCACCTTGGTTTTTCCTCAATTTGAAGTTGCACCCCATAATGAAGTTATTTCGGCCTTGTCAGACAAAAAGGACATTATCAGACGGGTAGGCATGGACTTTGGCTTTGAAGTCAGTTATAACGCCGTGGTTCGGGTAGCGGTTGATATCGCCGACAAAATTTTATACATATACTGGGAATATTACAAAAATAAGATGACCGATGATATTACCGCAACAGAGCTGGAGGAGTTTAAAACCACAAAAGAACTGATTTATGCGGATTGTGCCGAGCCAAAAACCATAAGGTATTATTGCCAACAGGGGTTTAAAATGGTAGCCGCAAAAAAATTTCAAGGCAGTCGTTTGCAAAATACCAAGAAAATCAAGCGTTTTTCAAGGATTATTTGTTCCGATAATTGCCCAAATGCGGTAAACGAGCTTTCCAATCTTTGCTTTGCAAAAGACCGTAACGGCAACATTATTGAGGATCAATTTAATACAGACCCACATACCCTTTCAGCTGTTTGGTATGCGCTTGACGGTTTCGAATTTGCTGATTTGAAAAAGCACAGGTCATACAGCGGCAATATTTTGAGGTAAGCTTAGGTTTTTTCGAAAGGACTAAAGGAGGTATTATGCATAATTATATGCAAATTGTTAAGGAGGAGTTAGAGGGGCTTTACGGAGAAAGCGTATTGGCCGATTTGGCCGATATTCTTAGGCTTTACGATATATACGAAGGTTTGGAACACAGGTTTTTTAGTCAACCGGAGCGGGGTCTTGATTATGTGCCCACCAAAAAAAGCACCAACTTCATAAAAAAACTCATAAAGGAGCAGGCCAGATTTTTGTTTGGAAAAACTCCGGAGTTTTCGTTAATTTCCAAAGAAAAAGAACGGGCACAAGACTTGCTTGAGTTTTTCAACAGAACTCTCACCCTTAATTCTCTCCCGGACAAGCTTATCAAGGCGGCTAGGGATTGTTTTATAGGTAAAAGAGTTGCCGTAAAGCTTTCGCAAGGTAAGGATGGTTTAAAAGTTTCCTTTGTTCCGGCGTATGCCTTTGTGTTTGTTGCTAAGGATAATGACCCGGAAGAACCGGCTTGCATGACTTTTTTTCATCAACAAAACAACGCCCCGTTAAAAGCAGACCAACGGATTTGGAAACAGAAATACAGCTTGGAAAACGGGAAATGCATTTTAAACGAGGGTATTTTTGACGGATTTGGCAGGCCTGTGGAGATTTTGTTTAAAAATGAAGATACCGGTTTGGATTTTATTCCGGCACGGGTAATACTAAATGACGGCTTGTCCGGAGAGTTGACCGGTGAAAGCGATGTAAAGGAGTTGATTAATGCACAGTTTTTGTATGACAAGGTATCTTCCGACGATATTGACGCCTTGAGGTTTAATATGTTTCCTCAAACGGTGGCGGTGAACGCATCCGAGGAAAGCTTGGAATCGTTGGTGATTTCACCTTCGGCTTTGATTGATTTGCAGGCTGAACATACGTCACCGGATTCGGAGCCGAAAATCTACAAGCTGGAATCCTCATTTAACTATGGCGACAGAATAGAAAATATTCTGAACAGGTTAAAAGGTGATATGCATGAATTGCTGAATATTCCCAATCTTTCCCCGGCTGAATTAAAGGGTTTTATGACTTCCGGAAAGACCATGCAGGCTTTGTATTGGCAGTTGGCTTCACGTTGTGAGGAAAAGTTTGCAACTTGGAGACCGGCCTTGGAATGGCTTTGTAAAGCCGTATTGAATATGTCTTACGAATACGGCTTTTTAAAGGTGAAACCTCCGGAGGACTTGCAGGTGAATGTTGAAAATGTATATCCGCTGGCTGTAGATGAATACGAGGAAAAAAACATGGATTTAAAGGCGGTTTCGTTGGGAGCAATGAGCAAGAAATCTTATATAGGCAAGTGGAATAAGGATTTTTCCGGTGAGAGGGCTGTTGAGGAGTTGGCGCAAATATTATCGGAAAACGAATAATTCGTTTATAAGGAGGCAATATGAATCACGAAGAATTGGCTTTATTGGGTTTGAACGAGGAACAAATCGCAAAAATCTCTATTTTACACAATGCTGTACTTGAAGGTTACATACCAAAGGCGGACTACGAAAATCAAGTTCAATCATTTAACCGGCTGAAAATGGTCAGTGCTTTGGATAAGGCATTAATTACGGCAGGTGCCAAAAACCCGGCGGCTGTAAGAGGGCTGTTGAATTTCGATAGCCTTACCTTAAATGAAGACGGCTCGGTAGTGGGCTTGCAGGAGCAGTTATCCGGTTTGAAAACATCCGACAGCTATTTGTTTAAGGAAACCGGGCTGAAAAACTTGGGCAGTATGGGCAGTTTCTCAAGAAATCCTTATTCCGGACAGGTCAACCCTTGGGCTAAGGACAGCTTTAACTTAACGCTTCAGGCGAAAATTTTAAAAGAAAACCCGGATATGGCTCAAAAATTAATGGCTTTGGCCGGGGTTCGATAACCCGGTGAATAATTTAAAAATATAAGGAGGAATTTCATGTTTTTTAATACTCAATTGGCGGATTTAATAGTACCGGAATTGTTTGACCCCTTTGTTTTAAACTCAATTTTATCTGTGTCTCCGCTTGTAAAGTCAGGGATTATGTCTAATTTGCCTGTTTTTGACAAGCTGGCTTCTCAACCTACGGATGTTGTTAAAATACCGTTTTTTCAGGAACTTACGGGAGATTCCGAACAGATTGCAGAAGGTGTTTCTCTTACCGCAGATAACCTTACGCCCGGTATAGACAGGGCGCCCATTATAAGAAGGGCGAAAATGTGGTCGTCTACGGATTTAACCTCGGCTATGTCCGGTGCAGACCCTATGGCGGCAATCGGAGAACTGGTTGCACGGTTCTGGGTAAAGGATATGCAAAAGGAATTGATTAATATTTTAGGCGGTGCTTTTGCTTCGGCAAGTATGGCATCCAATGTGCTGGATATAAGCACAACAAATGAATCAAGTTGGTCGGGAGCTGCTTTTATTGATGCCCAACAGTTATTGGGCGATGCACAGGAAAGTCTTTCTGCGGTTTTAATGCACAGCAAGACCAAGGCATTTTTAAAGAAATGTAACTTGCTGGACGAAATTCGTCCCTCGGATAACCCGGGTTTTGACTCCTACCAAGGGGTAAGGGTAATAGTAGACGACGATTGCCCGGTTTCCTCCGGCGTGTACACAACTTACCTTTTCGGTGAGGGTGCTGTGGCTTTGGGTAACGGTAACCCGGTGGGGTTTGTTCCTACGGAGGTTGACCGGGACAGAAAAAAAGGCTCCGGTGTGGATTTCTTGATAAGCCGGAAAAACTTTATACTTCATCCCAGAGGAATTAAATTCCTTAATACAGAAGTATCCAAGGAGGAAGGTCCTTCCAGAGAAGAACTGGCTATGCCCCAAAACTGGAGCCGAGTTTATGAGCCAAAGCAAATTCGTATAGTGAAGTTTGTGCATAAACTCTAGCCCCGGGAGGTTATTATGACTCAAGCGGAAATGATTGAAGAATTAAAAAAGAACCTGCGTGAGGAAAGCGCCCCGTTTTTCAGCGACGAGGAGCTGTTACATACACTTAAAAACAGTCGGTTTGACGTAAGTATCGCAACTTATGACTGTCTGTTAAAAAAGGCGGAGGACGATTCTGTAACGCTGCCGTCCGGGTTAACCGTGCCGAATAACAAGGGTTACTGGTTAAGACTGGCCAGAAGATACAGGCATAACAAGGCCGGTATTTTGAAAAGGAGTGACGAGTATTGTCGTTAAAAACACACTCTTTCCGTAGTAAACTGGCTAACGCCTTAAAAAAAGCACCTGTTACCGTAAGTGTTTACAGAAAAAACGAAGATGACAGTTCCCAAGACGAAATTTTCGTTGCCGAAATTTTGGGGCATTTCTATAAGCCCAAAAAACGCCATATTCCTTTTGCTTTGGGTGACTTGGGCATGAACACCATGCGGCATTTTGATAAGTTTATTACCGTCTTTGATGAAAATTCAACGAGTGTGAAAGTATGGGACTTTTTCAGACATCAAGGTGTGACTTATCAAATTACGGATTTGGGTGATTATTTCGATGTGTATATGGACTTTTCCTTGGAGAGATTGGGAAGTTGATTTCCGGGAGGTGCTTAATGTTGGAATTTATCACAGCCGAATTTGAGGAAGGCATAGGCAAGCTTGCGGCTGACCTGTCTCAAAGCTTAACGACTTTGGGAGAAAAACTGGCAGCTGATTTTAAAAGTTACGCCAAAGCCAACGCTCCCTGGACTGACAGAACAGGTATGTTACGCAGAAGCATAGACAGTTGTTTTGCTATCGAAAAAGGCATATTGGAAGTGGTTCTTTTCGACGCAGAACCTTATGGGGTATTTTTAGAGCTTTGCTTCGAAAAAAGGTTTGCCATACTTATGCCTACGGTGGAATTGCTTTGCGGAAGTTTAATATGACAAACGAAGAAAACAAGTGAGATTTAAGGTAAGTCATTCCCTACAAAAGAAAAGAGGTGCTGAGTGTTCGAAATAATCAGTAAAAACCTACGGGATAAGGGTTTTGAGGTATATTCCGTAGGAGAGCATAAGGGTTTTTGCAAAACGCCTTATGTGGTTATTAAGGACAACGGCCGGAAGCCTTATTCAAAGACCGGCGTAAGTTTTCATTCCTATGAAGTTATGGTTTTTTATCCCTTCGGTACTTTCTTTCAGGTTCAACCCTTTATTGACAAGGTTGCGGATACTCTGTCCCAACTACCCTTCTTAAAATATTCGGGGCATCAAACGCCGGTGGTTATAGACCCGGATGTGCGAGCCTATACCACAAGTCTTGGTTTTACCGTATACAAACAATCCCCAAACTAATCAAGCGTGTCGGATTCGGAAAGGGTTTGTCAAATTTTAAACAGACAGAACAGGAGGAATAAATGGAAAATGTTATACAAAAGGCCTTAACCGGTGTAGCTTTGGTGGTCTTGACCGACAAAAACGGTAAGAATTACTCGTTCTCTACGGCAACCAAAGCAAATGCCAAGGTTTTAATAGAGGCAGGCAAAAAAAGCGAGTTAATAATTAAGGGCGTTCTTAAGGCGCAAAAAAAATTCGATTCCACCATAAAAGGCGTGGATGTGGAATTCCGGGACAATATGTTTCTTCCTGAGGTGGTTGCCTTGTTGCAGGGCGGAACCGTGGTAAAGGACGAAAACGGGAAATTTCTTTCCTATACTCCGGTTGTAGCCGGAGCGGCTCCGAACTTGGACAGTTTTGCGGTGGATATTTACACGGAAGAAACGGATACTAGCGGTGAAGTTTTGGGTTATGTAAAGTTAAGCCTGCCCAACGGCAAGGGTGAACCTGTTGAATTGGGTTTCGAGGACGATAAGTTCTTCTCTGCAAAATATGTGATTAAAACTTATCCGGCTACCGGAATGCCGCCTTATATTATAGAAACCGTTGATGAACTGCCTGTAGTCTAGCCGGAGTTTTTGAAGAAAGTTTTCAATCTGACGGCTATTAAGGAGGTTTTATGGAAAACGATGCTCTCGAAAAACTAAAAAGCTACGCTAGCGGCGAAACGGTGCAATTATCCCCTTTCACGGGAGATGAACCCTTTACCGTACGATTAAAAAGACCGTCTTTGTTGCAAATGGCATCAGCCGGCTGCATACCGAACCCGTTGCTTGGGGTTGCACAGGAGATTTTTTTAAAGGGTAACCTTGTTCAATCAAAAATAAATCTTTCGGATATTGCGGATTTGCTCATACTAATGGCTAAAAATGCTCTTGTAGATCCTACTTTTCGGGAATTGGAAGACTGTCAAATCAACTTGACGGACTTGCAGCTGGTAGAAATTTTTAACTATACCCAAACAGGTGTAAAGTCACTGGAAAATTTTTGTCAGATCCAAGGAGATTCTTAGATTAATAGATTTATCAATCTGTTATTCCCGGCGACCCGCCGAAATATTAGGAATAGACGACACTTATACAGCTTTTTGCCTTGACGAGGTTTGTTTATTTATTGCAGGTGCAAGAAAAGGTGCAAACAAATCCGCAGATTTAATCGGATATTTGAGAGATTTATAGCAATAAAGCTAAACGTCTATTCGGATTAAAAGTCCTTATGGGAAGGGTTTGGGGAAAACCGAACCGGTTTTCTCCAACAATTTTCCTTTAAGATAGGAAAGGAGGCAGGGTTTGTCGCTTAATGTTGGTAATGTATCGGCATCGTTAACACTGAACATTAACGGTTATACGGAAAACCTAAATACGGCGCTGGTGCAAATGAAGGGATTTATAGGAGATTGCACGCTTTTAAGCGTGAACCTCCAAAATTTGGGAGGTGCCTTTGTTGAAGCCGGTAGCCAATCCATCAAGATGAACCAACAAATTACAGAGGGCATAGCTGCATTATCGGCTTTTCAGAAAAGTGCCTATGCGGAAGATTTGAAATCCTTTTCAGGGTTGACGGCACAAAAATTTGCTCTGTTTAGCGAAGGAACAGAGGGTATGCTGCAAATTACAAACAGATTGTTTTCCTACTTTGCTCAAGCCTATAAAAGCGAATATTCCAACTTTGCAGCCTATGAAAAGAGCAAGACAACGGCATTTAAAGCTGAACTGACAACCCGGGAAAATAACCTTAACACCTCCATGCAGCAGATGATTTCTGTTATGCAGGGGTATGTGGGTAATTTCTTAACCGTGGGTACAGAGTACGGAAAGGCATTGTTATCGGGTATACAGTCTACCAAGTCGGCCATTATGGGCTATCTTGACTCGATTGCAAGAGCATATAGGTCTGTTACCGAGGGAGCGAATATGCCTTCACGTTCCGATTCCGGTTCGGGTACATATTCGTCATACAGTGTCCGGTCAGCATTTGCACCGGAAAATTTTAAAGAGCATGACAATGCTGTGTTCTCCTCTTCGGAACCGGCAGAAAGCCCATTGAAATCCTTCGGTTTGGTTTCCGGTCAGATTTTGGACATAAATTCTGCCGAATCTATCAATCAAGCAGTTGCTTCGGTGGGTTATGCCAATAATTTTGACTATTTGTATTCTGTAGGCAAAGAAGAAAAATTCCCGAATTTTGATTATGACCGACTTGCAAATGCAATAGCGACCGAGCTTGCTTCTGTAATAAAGCCGGCTGTTGTGTACAATCCGGTGTATAACAGCCCCAAAGAGCTTTCCTTAAGTGAGCTGAAAAAACAGGATACCTTAAATATGCGTCGCTTGGGTTTTAACTTTTAGCGGAGATGATAGAATGCTTAGCTTAACTTATACAAATAAAACCTTAAATACAAGTCTGGAATTTGGTAACAGTGCCCCTTTATTCTTTCTAAGCCAAAAAGGCATGGCCGGCACGGATATAGACCCTATGACCGTAAAGTCTCCCATGCAATTGGGTAGCACCTTGACCGGGATTACGGTAAACGAGCGTTTGGTCACAATAAAAGCCTGTTTGGTAACGGATAAGACAACCGACGAAGAAAATTTCAGGAAAAACATTATCTCCTGCCTAAATCCCTTACACAAAGGAGATTTAACCATACACGGAGAGACTTTTAACAGGAAGTTTTCGGATATTCACGTAGTTCAAGGGCCGGAATTTGACGATAAGGACTACAACACACCCAACGGAATTTTGTATTTTGACTTTACCCTCTGTGTACCCTCGGTATTTTTAGAGGATGCAGAGGTTCATAAATTTTCTTTGTATGAGGTAATACCCGGTTTTTCTTTTATGCTGTGCTTTCAACCTGATATTTTTTTCGGCGATATTTCCGGCAGTACAGACAGCTTTTATAATATGGGTGATATTGATGCACCCCTTATAATTCAAATTCCGGGGCCTGTTCAAACACCTATGCTTACCAATTTAACCACAGGCGAGTTTATAAAGATTTATTCTCCCATATACGCCAACGAAAAAATGATAATAAATACCTCCTTCGGTAACAAATCTGTTGTTATTACGGATGACAGAGGTTTTTCCCGAAATGCTTTTAACTATATAGACCTTAACAGCACATTTTTTACCCTAAGACCGGGAGAGAACGTTCTGCAATTCCAAGCAGAGGTAGGAAACAGCAATGCCGGGGTTGATATAAGTTTTAAAACTTTGTATTTAGGTATTTAATTTTCGAAAGGTTTGGGGAACAGCTTTTAATCAGTTTTCCTCAAAGCCTTAAAGAAAGGAGGAAATGCCATAGCCGAATGGAGTTGCTTTTTTGACAGTTATAATAACGACCGCAGATATACCGCTGCCCAATTTGCTGAACCTTTTGCGAATTTGGTGGGCAACGGGGTATTTCAAGGCGGGAATTTTCTGAAAGTATCCGTGTATGACAGCATGGATATACAAGTGGCACCGGGCAAGGCATATATTAACGGTTATTATTATGTAAACAGAGATGCGCCGATTACACTTTCGTTGCAGCCGTCTAACCTTACCAAACCTCGTATAGATACGGTGGTTTTGTGTCTGGACTTGAATAATTCGGTTCGTTCGGTATCGGTAAAAATAAAGACCGGTGTTTTTCACAACAGTCCTCAGGCTCCCGTTT
This sequence comes from uncultured Defluviitaleaceae bacterium, assembly GCA_964392115.1. Classification (GTDB taxonomy): domain Bacteria; phylum Bacillota; class Clostridia; order Lachnospirales; family WRBF01; genus CAYXWM01. The sequence goes on from CAYMOU010000002.1 coordinate 37,240, forward strand.
TGGAGAGAAATACCGCCGTCTGGGAATTGGGTTTGGCACATATACGAGTAAACCCGGGAGTAACACAGATTTTGCAAAGCAATATTACCGATCTTAGGCTGAATTCTTCATACTGCGGTATAGTTGCCGCTTTGATTACCCAACCGGATTTGACAGATATATTTAACCAGTACAAAAGCAAATACGACCAGGTGGAAACAAGCTGGAGTTCTTTCACAAACGTTACCCAAAACCAATGGGATGTTTTTGACGCAGATTTTCGGGGTTGGTTCAACCAAATAAAGGCGGAATTGTTCAGCACCGTCAGCACAGATTTTGATGATTGGTCAAGACGCCCCGGGTATAAAAAAGTTACGGTTTTCAACTCAAGCGATGGCAGTATTACCGAGACTATCCAAAATTGCCTTAATTCATCGGTTTTGGCGGTGAAAACAACCCGTTTTCCAAGTGCCGACACTATCATCGAAAGCCTTTCTTTCACCCAACCTGTTTTATACATAACAAAGACTACGGTTTTTTCAAACAATACCATAACAGAAGCCTATGAATAGAGGTACATATGATTAGAGTTTTGGATAAGGATTTCTCGTTTTTGGGTGAAGTAGATGATTTCGAGAATTTTATTTTTACCCGGCGCCTATTTTCTTACGGTGAATTTGAGCTTTCCATAAATTCAGACAAGAAAAACACTCAACTGCTAACCCCGGAGAAAATTATTTATTTGGATTCAGGCCGTGTGGGTATAATCGGGTACAGTGAGGAAAAGTTGTCAGATAAGAATAAAATTTTAACGGTAAAGGGCTATACCCCGGAGTTTTTCCTTACATACAGAATTACCGAGCCTTTTCCGGCAGCGGAAAATTGGAACTATTCAGGCAACGGAGAGGATGCAATAAAAAAACTTGCTGACTATAACTTGGGTCCAAACGCCAACCGCTCTTGCAGAATGATCCCTTATTTTAGGATAAAAAACAGCCGACAGAGAGGTGAAAATATTTCCTTTGAGACCTGTTATAAGAAATTAGACGAGGAAATTGCTTATCTGGCGGAGGAAACCGGGTTGGGCATTAAGGTTGAGTTTGATATTTTGCAGAAATGCTTTGAATTCGATGTGATTAGCGGTCGGGATTTAACCGTGGAGCAAAATATAAACCCTCCGGTTATTTTTTCTCCGGAGTTTGACAATGTATTCGAACAGACCTACATATGCTCAGATTTGGGTTATAAAAACATGGCATTTGTTGCAAGTAAAGGTGAGGGTACTGAGCGAACCCTTATAAAAATAAATGACAGTTTGTCAGGCGACCAACGCAGGGAACTGTTTACGGATGGAAAATCCGTAGCTAAAGAGGACGTAGAAAAATTGCAAAATCTGGGGCTTGCCAAGCTATCGGAATATCCAAAGATAGCTTCTTTGGACGGTAAGATTAACCCCTATCATATCATTAAGTACGGCAAGGATTATCAAATTGGGGATACCGTAAGCATGAAATTCAAAAACATCACCCTAACCTCTCAAATCACGGAAGTAACAGAATCATGGGACAGTAAAAACGGATACTCTGTTGACTGCGTTTTCGGTAACAAGGTGCCGGATTTGATTTCCATAATAAAAAAGAATCTTAGGAGTTGATTGTATGAGTTGGGCAGAGATAAAAAAAGCAATAAACTCTAACCACGCCAAACCGCTAAATGAACTGATAACCGAATTGATTAATGCCTCTTATACCGGGAGGCGAAAAATATATGATGCTAACGGCGTATTTACTGCCCCGGCTAATGTTTATACCGTATATGTAACAGCAATTGCGGCCGGCGGCAACGGCAGCGCCGGTTATTACGGCGGCGGCGGAGGTTGCGGAGAATGGTGTTACAGAAAGCCTGTAAATGTAACGCCCGGTAATGAATATACCATAGTGGTGGGTTCCGGAAATACAAGCTTTTCTTCGGTTGCGGTTTTATTAATTAAGGGAGAGTCCGGAAGTTCGACAGCCGGAGGTAAAGGCGGAAACGGAACCGGCTTAGGTGGCTTTGCCAATAATGATACTATTTCCGAGGATTCTTTGGATACCGTTTCGGGAGGAATCAGAAACGGAGGTATAGGAGCCGGAGGGCTTGGTAATGACCCCGGGATAACGGGGCCATCATATTGCAAGGCAGGAAACGGCGGCACCGGTGCCGGAATGGGTGGTCAAGGCGGCCGAGGCATGAAGGGGCCCAGAGATAGATTGGGTTTGTCTATTATGGGTAAAGCAGGCGGTGGCGGCGCACCCATATATTTTGTGGGTATAAACGGCTCGTCCGGCAGAGGAGGAGACGGCGGACAAAACGGCGAAAAATACGGTGCCGGCGGCGGTAGCGGAGGCGGCCAGGGAGCCAACGGTGTAATGATAATCGAATGGTAAGAAAGGAGGTTAAAAATGAAAATATACGCCCAAGTAATGGGAAATCAAATAGTTAATCTTATTGGTGGAAGTGAAGTGGGGTTGCCCTTACCTCAAGAATATTTGGATGAGAACCCTCATATAAAATGCATAGACATTACCGATGTTAGCCCACAGCCCGTGGTAGGACAAAAATATACTGTTACGCCCGAATTTCCTCAAGGTTTTTTTACAGATGAAGAAGGTGAGCAAAATGGATAATACAAACACAGCTAAGGGAATTATTGCGTCGGCTTTATTCGTTGTTTCTTATTTATATAATGCCGTAGGACTTCTGTTTGTGATTTTACTTATTTTTATGGCCTTAGATTACATAACCGGGCTGTGTAATGCTTTGATACTTAAAAAAGCCAACAGCCGAACAGGTTTGTTGGGTATCATAAAAAAGCTTTGTTATATTGCCTTGCTTTGCTTATCTTTTTTGTTGGATTTGGCCATTGGGGATACCCTTTCTTCACTTAATATGAATCTACCCCTGGAAAGTTTTTTTGGTATTTTGGTTACCTGTTGGTTGCTGGGCAACGAGGCTCTTTCCGTATTGGAGAACCTGGAGTCTATAGGAGTTCCCATACCGTTGTTCCTCAAAAGGGGTATTAGAGCATATACTGATAGTGTAACACCAAATTCAGTACAGGAGGCTGAAAATGAATAATACAGGATTAGCAGAACATGCTAAGAATGCTTTGAATGAAAATTGGGGTTACTGTCTGGGGACTTTCGGAAATATTCTGACCGAGGCTTTACTTGCTCAAAAATGCATGCAAGGCGGCGGTGTTGGGGAATACAATACCCAACACAAAGAATATTTGAAAAAGTTTATTAGTAAAAACGTGACCGATTGTTACGGCTTGGTAAAATCATATCTCTGGATGAGCAACGGCATCGTTAAATATAATCCTGCACAGGACCGCAACCAAGAAACGGCGTATCTTGCCGCAAAAGAAAAGGGTACCATGGATTCCATACCCGATATACCCGGGCTGGTACTATGGATGAAAGGCCATGCCGGAGTGTATATAGGTAACGGCGAATTTATAGAATGCGCCGGCGCACCAATAGGAATGCAAAAAGGAAGAATCGAAAACGGCAGAGTTGTAAGCGGCAGTAGGTTTACCCATTGGTTTAAGGACACTTTTATTGACTATGAAAATCCGCCTGCGCCCGACCAAAGCGGCAGCGTAAACGTTTTGTATAAGGGCAGAAAGTATATCGTTAAGGCCGAAAATGTTAACGGTAGCTACGTATCTACCGTAAAATACCTTAACGAAGCATTTCCGGATTTAAAAATCGGGATACGTAATGCCTTTGAATACAACGGCGACGAAGTAAAATGGGACGAAACCCAAAAAACCATAATAATTGAATAATGCCGAAAAAGGCTTGTGTTTATAGGGCTTTGTCGGTAAAAGAAAAAGGGAAACATCTGTGAGATGTTTCCCTTTCTAAGTTAAAAAATTTTTTTGGCTGAAACTTATACTAATTCCATATTTAATGAAGGATAAAAATTTGCAATTTCTCCTTGAAGCTTTATCTAAATTACAATTTTTATCTACTGTTTTAAATGGAATCAGTATTAAATGTAAGGTTAATACTTACGCTTTATATTATAATTATTAAATATTTCCTTAATCCCATTATAGATACCCCTTGCAACCTTATCTTTAAACTCCGGAGAAGCCAAAAGAGCGGCGTCGTTGGGGTTGGAGATAAAGGCTGTTTCAATCAAGACAGAAGGTATGGAATTATATTTGATTACAATATAGCTGTTGGTTTTAACCTTTCTGTCGTTTGTTTGTATGCTTTCAATTAGGTTGCGGTGGATAACATCAGCCATTTGTTTGGTGGTGATGCCTTTTGTACTGTCGTTTGCATGAGGGTAGTAATAGGTTTCGGTGCCGTTTGGTGTGGGGTTATCTTTAGCGGCGTTGTTGTGAACGGAAATAAACATATCTCCTACTTGGTCGCCTATGTCAACCCTGACCATGTGTTCTACATAAACATCGGTGTATCTTGTCAGGTATACTTTTACTTTTCCGTCTGCATCCATAATGTTCTTTAAGCGGTTGACAATATCGTAGGTTATATTTTTTTCTTGCAGTCCGTGCCCCAAAGAACCGGGGTCGTGGCCGCCGTGTCCGGGGTCCAGAACTACGATTTTATCGTAAACTTCTTGAGGATGAAGACGTTTTATAATAATTTGGTTTCCGCTGTCGGTAACGGAGAAGGTAAGAATTTTTGATTCGTTTATGGTTAGTACGGTTTTGCCTTGGTTGGTTTGAATATTGACGGATTTAACGTCTCCATGTCCTATCATATAGTCCCCGTAGCCCAATAAACCGGAATAATCCCCGGGCAAGGTTAATTTATATTGCCCGTCCAGATAAAGGTCGTTGTGGTGAATTTGGTTCGCCGACAAATTCGGTGCGGAGGATTTGTCTATGGTCAAGGTGAAGTTATCCGGATTGTATTTTATATTTCTGTATGTAGGTTCGGTCAAGGTTATGCGTACTCGGTTACCGTTTACGGTTACTGTATGTTTTACAGATTGATTCAGATCGATTACAACTCTTGCGGTATTTTCGTTAAATTGAGCCGACCGCAGGGTTTTGGCAAAACGTCCGTTTACCGGGTTTTCTGCCGGATTATTGATTTTAGTTAATACTGCGTCAATAACCACTCGTTCCGGAGATAATAAGTAAGAGGTATTTACAGAGGGACTGCTTTGGAAGGTAATGTCTATGTATTCTTCCGTTCCGTTGGATGAGTGGGCTACGCCTAAAATGGTATTACCTTCAAATTCCAGGCTTAATCGCTGCCTGTCAGCAGACAAAATGGTGCTGAATTTTACGCCCGAATTTAAGTCAAAAACTATACGGGACACTTTTTCAGGCTCTGTTTGAAATTGTGAAACCCTTACCTGTCCCACAAGTCCGTTGTTTACATTATATGAGGATTTGGAAAGACCCATGTTGGCGTTATAAATATCCAAAATCAACCTATTGTCAGGCATAAGCGTTTTTTTGATCTTGCTTATTGGTGATGTTGCTTGAATTACAAAGGATGCACTTGAACTGCCGGGCAAAGTTAAGTTGTTTATATTTGTTTCCGAAAAAGCCTGTTCCGAAAAACCTCCCGGCGACATATCCACCGCAGGAGTTACAGCACCCGTATTACCCGGATTCGTTGTCGGAGTTGGGGTTGCAACAGGAGTAGAGGTAGCGGTTGGTGCCGGTGTTGCGGTAGGCTCCGGAGAGGGTGTAGGCTGTGCAACGGTGTTTACATAAGCGGCACGTTTTGTATCGCTCCAATCAACTTCATAACCGAAACTTTCCGCTACAAACCTTAGGGGTATCATGGTTTTGCCGTTTATTATTTGCGGCGGAATACTCATTTGTAATTGTCTGCCGTTAAAATCGGCGTATTTGTTGCCTATTTGTAAAATCAACAAATCTTGGCTGTTTCCCACATAAATTTCTTGGGTTGCCGGTTTCCAGTCAACTACTGAACCCAAGGGCTCAAATACTTCTCTGGCGGGCACCAAGGTAGAATTGTTGTAAATTACAGGCGGCGCAGGTAAATTTTCAATTTCTTCACCGTTTATTATAAGTTTTATGGCTTGAGGTTGTTTGCTTACCGTCGCCGCTTTTACGGGAACGTTAAACAACATCGACAGAACCACAATAGGCAGTATGGTTTTTTTTAAGAATTTCATTTGTACCTCCAAAATTAAAATAGTTTTCTTTATGGAAATACTCGGCCTGAAGCATAGCTTTCAGACACAAGTAATTATTCATAGCTATACCTTTCAAACGAATCTAGGCTCTTAATGTTCCGCTTATCTTGTATTATATCAAAAAATATCAAAATTTGAAGTTAAATTTAAAATGACACGAAAAATTAACATATCCGAAAAAGTAATTTCCGGTGCTTGTGCAATTTTCTGCAAACCCATGAAAGTAATATTATCAAAAGATGCGGAAATAATAATTAAGGAGGTGGATATATGGATATAAATTGTACCAATAATTGTCTTTATCAACTGGAAGGTAAGTGCAATCTAAACGAATTACCCTCCTATGATTACGGAAAAACTTCCAAGGAAAGTGATTGTCCCTATTATGAGACCAAAATGTATTAACAGCAATCTTTGTTTAGCTGAATATAAAATCGGTTTAATGTAATAAAATATTAATAAATAATCGGTCGGGATATTTTGTCTTCTGCTATAACCTTAAAAAAAGCTTATCGGTGTATTATCGATAAGCTTTTTTGTGTGGATTTACGAAATAACGGTTTTGTATCGATAAAAACTTCACCTAAAGTTCATTTAAAAATCAGAAAGAAAACAATTCAAGTTCAGTTTTAACAATTATCATTAATATATCCACAAGAGAGGAGGACCGGTTCTCACAGCTAACTTCCAAATCCACTCAAGCAATAATAACTATTTCAAAAGTTGAAAGGAGAAATAAAAATGAAAACCTTAAAAAGAATAACAGCGGTTATATCCTTGGCAGTAGTAATGGGAATGACAGGAGCTTTGGCTTATGCAGCGGACATTACTTGGGGTGCCGGTCAAAACGGTAAAGGTTCCGTGTGGAATGTTCTTACAGATGAACAAAAGGCACAAATGGCTTCTGATATGAAAGACAGATTAGAGCAATGCTTAACCGACGGAAGAATTACACAAGAAAATTACGACAGTATGATTACAGCCATTGAAAACGGAGAAATGCCCGGTCGTGGCGGCGGAAGAAGATTTATGACAGACGAACAAAAAGCTGCTTTTGATGCACAAAAATCCAAATGGGATGCCCTTACAGACAGCCAAAAACAAGAAATTTACGACCTTTGCAACGACAAACTTACCATCCATACTAAAATAATTGACAAATACCTTGAATTCGGCGTAATAGATTCCGATACGGCAGCAAGCATGAAAGAAGGAATGACCCAAAGACATAACAATGCAGTAAATAACGGCTTAATGCCTATGTCTGGCAAAGGCGGCGGCCGTGGCAGAGGAATGGCCAACCCCGGTATCTAATTTTATCAACCCATGTTAAAGCATGGGTTTTTCTTATTGAGGAAGTGCAGATTGTTTATTAAAAATATAGTGCGGCACTTTTGTTTTAGATGCAGATTTCTGAAAAGTCTACTGAAAATAAAACCCGGTATATGGTATAATCAAACAAAAAGAGGTGTATGAGATGGCTAAAATTTTAATCTGTGACGATGAAGCCGGGCTTCGTTCGGTTATAAAAAAATATGCAAATTTTGAAGGGCATGAGGTTTCCGAAGCCGAGAACGGAATGGAGGCTGTGGAATTATGCCGTAGAAACAGGTTTGATATTATTATAATGGATATAATGATGCCGGAGCTGGACGGTTTTTCGGCGGTTAAAGAAATACGCAAATCCTTTGATACACCGGTAATTATGCTTTCTGCCCGAGGCGAGGAATATGACAAGATTCTGGGTTTCGAAGTAGGCATAGACGACTATGTGGTAAAGCCGTTTTCATCAAAAGAAATTATGCTAAGGGTGAATGCGATTTTACGCAGAACAGCAAAAAAGACAGAGGTTTCGGATGACGAGGGTCATACTATTTTCCAAAAAGGCGGTCTAAAAGCCGATTTTACAGCCTACAAGGTTTTTGTAGACGGTAACCCGGCAGATATGGCTCCGAAGGAATATGACCTGCTGTTTTTCCTTATTCGCAACAAGAATATTGCTATTCCCAGAGAAAAAATATTAACGGAAATTTGGGGTTACGATTATTGCGGTGACGACAGAACCCTAGATACACATATGAAGCTTTTAAGAAAATCCTTGGGTCCATACGCACACTATATTACAACGCTTAGAGGATTGGGGTATAGGTTTGATGGATAAGTTTAAATTACAATGGAAGGTATTCGCCTATCTGTTTGGTTTCTGTGCCTTGTTGCTTGTGATTTTTTGGCTGTTTCAAACGGTGTTGTTAAAAGATATGTATAAGCTGATTCGCAGAAACGAAATAGAAAATGCCGTTGCCTTAGTGGAAAAGAACATAGATAGCCCAAATTTGCAATCGCTTTTAGCCGATCTTGAAACGGAAAAAGAAATTATAGTCAGGCTTTCGAAAGAGTTTAGGCCCAATATGCGTATGGGTCGAGATAACGCCGGCAGAGGACGTATGGAATCCATAACACGGGAAAAGGATTTCACCCTAAAAAACGGCAAAGTAATTTCTCTAACCTTTCATGCCATTATAACACCGGTTAACGCTACCGTTTCTACCCTGGAGGTTCAGCTTTATATAATCACGGTTATAATGATACTCCTGTCTGTAGGCTTGGCGTTAATTATAGCAAGGCGTGTATCCAAACCCATAGTGGAGATAAACAAAAGCGCAAAGGAACTGGCCCGTGGAAATTACCATACCGATTTTAACGGGCAGGGCTTTTTAGAGATAAAAGAATTGTCCGATACCTTAAATACAGCTGCAACAGAACTTTCAAAGGTAGAAAACCTGCGGAAAGAACTTATGGCAAATATTTCCCATGACCTGCGAACGCCGCTGGCACTGATTTACAGCTATGCGGAAATAATGCATGACTTTCCCGAAGAAAATACTCCCGAGCGTACACAAACCATTATGGATGAAGCCAAACGCCTTACTTCCCTTGTAAATGATGTTTTGGATGTATCCAAGCTTGAAACGGGTACTTCCAAATTAAACTTACAGCAATATAATTTAACTAAAAGCATTGCCGGAACCGTGGTCAGAATGGCGGAACTTGTGAAAAACCATGGTTATACTTTATCATTTGAATACGAAGAAGATGTGTATGTATTTGCAGACGAAGTGAAAATAACACAGGCGTTTTATAATCTGCTGATTAATGCTGTAAATTACAGCGGTGATGATAAAAAAGTATGGGTAAAGCAGAGTATTTCCGGCGGTTTCGTTAATATAGAAGTTACAGACAACGGAGAGGGCATAGCCAAAGAAAACCTAAGCTATATATGGGACAGATATTATAAATTCAGCAAAAACCATAAACGGCCTGTTACCGGCACCGGATTGGGCTTATCCATAGTAAAGAAAATAATTGAACTCCACGGCGGAGAATACGGGGTGCAGTCCGAACCGGGAAAAGGCAGTACCTTCCGCTTTTCTTTAAAAATTTAGCGCTTATACTTACTATCTGTTTCTAAGCATCGGTATACTTTATAAAGAACAAAATCTAAGGGAGAGTCTTTTTTTGGGTGAAAAAGGCTCTCCCTTAAACTGTCTTTTACATAAATAAGAACAGATTGGTATGAGCATAATTATGGTTAATTCTCTCAAACGATAATTTTTTTGATTTCTCAAATGATTTAAACACGAATATAGTGCAAAACTGTGAAAAGCATTGACAAAAATCGAGCAATGAAATATGCTAAATTATATATTGTTTATGACAATGTAAAAGCATTAAACTCTCATAATTTGCGAAAATATACATTTCTTAATATCCCTGTAAGGAGGATAAATCTTGAACGCTCAAATTCTCTACGCAACCATGTCCGGCCACAGCAAAAAGATAGCCGAAGCCATTGCTAAAAGCATGGAAATTCCGATACATAACCTTAAAGATAACCCACAGATACCTGCCTGTGATTTGCTGATTATAGTCGGCGGTATTTACGCAGGACAATATAAGAACGAGCTTTTGGAATTTGTCAAAAAACTTTCGCCTTCTGAAATCAAAAAAGCGGCTTTGGTTACATCATCTATGCGATGCAGCACTCAAGGCAGTTTAAGAACCACCCTCTGTGAGGCCGGTATAGCGGTGGAAGATGAAGAATATCTTTGCAAAGGTAGTTTCTTATTTATAGGCTTAGGGCATCCAAACAAGTCTGAAATTGAAGGGGCAGTAGCTTTTGCAAAAAAAATGTTAGAGGGATAAAACAGGAACAGAAGTTATCCTCTTAAAATTCGAACAGCCTATATATCCCTAAAATCGCAAATAATATAGGTGTTTTAAACACCGGAAGAAAAGAGAGATGTGTTATCGGTAATTTTGATTTAAACTCATCCTTGGGCTTTAGATTTGTAAATTACGGTGTAAAATTCAAGCATAGCGTAACTGCAATGTATCAAAAGCTTGGTATAGATTGCACAGCGGACCAAATGGCGGTTCTTGTTGTATTAATTTATTATAACGGAATTTCTCAATCTGAATTGTGCGAAAGATGTTATAAAAACAACTCTAATTTGACACGTATATTAAAAGTAATGGATGCCAGGGGAATAATTAACAGAGAAAAGGGTAGGGATGCACGAAGCCGTATTGTTAATATTACCGATAAAGGAAGAGAACTGTATGAAAGTGTTATACACGCAACCAGACAATACATAGAAGAATTGTTTTCGGATTTTTCCGATGAAGACAGACAGGTCCTTGATAGCTTATTGGAAAAGATTAATAAGAAAATTACACTTTAATCATAGGCAGATAATAAATGCAGTATAATCATGCAAATAAACAAAAAAATGAGGGCAATTTTTATCCGGTAAAAGTTGCCCTTATTTTTTGTGCAAAGGGACTATTGTAGATTGCGTTTATTTCATACTAATTCCATTTAAAACAGTAGATAAAAATTTGCAATTTATACAATGATTCAAGTATAAATAGCAAATTTTTATCCTTCATTAATTATGGAATTAGTATCAGTAACAGAAATCCACCGGTTGGACAGGTGAGTGTTGGTGTTTTCTTGAAACACAGTAAACGAACCGTTTATGGAGAACAGATTTTTGTTACACCTTATGTGCAATTTACTATAGCTTATATTTCTCGTTGTATTATCGGTTTAAGAAAAAATTTCCCTTGCTTTTTTCATATTTTCCATAATCTGAACACCGAATGGACAGTTTGGCTCGCAAACACCGCATTCTATGCAGTCGGTGGCATTGCGTTCCAGTGCTTGATAATGTTTTAGCAGAGTTTCGGGTACTTCCTTACTCATCAACGCCAAATCAAGAAATTTTGTTACCTCGCCTATATCAATATGAGCCGCACAAGGCTGGCAATGATTGCAATACATACAACGTCCGGTCATCTCAAGCTTGGTACAACTGCCGTAAATATGGGAATAATCCCTTTCCTCTTGCTCTGCTTCGCAGTACGACACAGATTCTTCTATTTCTTCAGGAGTTTTAAAGCCCACCAGTACGCTTGAAACGCCGGGTCTGTCCAGACTGTATTGTATACATCCCGCAACGGACAATGCCCTGCCAAAGGGTGAACTTTCCGCTTTTAACAGGCTACCGGCTCCCAAAGCCTTCATTACAGTAATTCCAACGCCTTTGTTTTCACAGGCGGTGTATAGTTTTTGTCTTGCCGGGTCTACTATCCATCCGTTTTCGTTAAAGCCCTTATACACCATTAATTCTTCAAGGGCCGTATCGGTCTTTTGCAAATCATAAGCCGGATTAATGCTGAACATCAATACTTCTGTTAAGCCGTCCTCTACGGTTTTTAAGGCCACTTCGGGATTGTGAGAGCTTAAGCCTATATGCCCTATTACGCCGTCTGCTTTCATTTTTCTTACATAGTCCACTATGCCGTTATCGTAAATGGCTTGGTAATCCTCAAAGCTGTCCACATAATGTATCATGCCTACGTCTATGTAATCTGTCTGTAGGCGTTCGAGTAAATCCTCAAAGGCTGCCTTAGTTTTATTAAGGTCACGAGTTCTTTTGTATTGTCCGTCCTCAAAAACTGCACAAAAATGCCCTTGAATCATCATTTTATTTTTCAGGGTTTTTAAGCCATTACCAATATTGGTTCTTGCTTCGCTATGGGGTAGGAATACATCTATGTAATTCATGCCGCATTCGGAGGCCTTACCCATCAGATTAATAACTTCTGCTTCCGGCATACCATTCAGCCATTCTCCGCCAAATCCAACTACGCTTATATCAATACCGGTGTTGCCCAGTTTTCTGTAAATCATAAGTCTAAAACACTCCTCTGATTAAAATTATATACAAAATTATTTGAAGACCAAATATTAAGGTTAATTTTAACACAAAAAGCCTGTTCTTGCATACGTTTTGACAATGTTTTTTATAAAACAGGTTTACCCTTGTATAAAATCCGTTATAAGACAAACTCTCGTAAGCGTAATATATTACGGTGATGTTTATGGACAATAATGATTTTGAGTTATTGCTGAAAATCGGTGTGGTTAAAGAGTTGTTCAAAAAAGGCTTTATTACAGAAAGTCAAACGGAGAAAACCATACAACTGCTAAAAAAAGACCATGAAAAGCAATTGTGCAGGACAAATAAATAATTTTTGAGTAAAAAACAGTAAAAAGAGTTGAATGAAGCCATCCAACCCTTTTTACTGTTTTTTTATTACTTGAAATCGTATTTATTCAGTTCATGCAAAAGACGGATAAACTCCGGCTCTTGCGCTTTTAAAGACCCAAAAAATTGCAAATCTATGTTTTCAACAATGGGTAAAGCCAAGTTCATCTTTTCGCTGCCCTTAGGGGTTAAGTAAACAGCTTTTGCCCGGGTATCCTTTGAATGTTCCCTGCGTACGATTAGATTATGCTTTTCAAGCAGGCTTAATATTTGCGACACTGACATAACGTCCATTCCGGCAAGTTTGGCTATCATTACTTGTGTAACTTCCCGTTCTGTTAGGGATAAATACCCCACTGAGGTCAAAATAACAAATTGCGGATGGGTAATATCCAGTTCCTTTAATCTACGCTTTATTTCGGAATGCCATTTGTTATATGTCCGCATAAATATTAAACCTACGGCGTTTTCTGAATTTTCTTTGATTACGGAATTAAATTCTGTCATAAGGCTTCAACTGTTTTTTTCAGAAGCATCACTGTAGCGGGCACATCAGAAAACACTTGTTTTAAAAATCCTACTTTTTCGTCTGTTACGCTGTCGCTTTCCAAACGTGCCGTGTGCTTAACGCATACGGCTCCGTTTGCTTCTTCCGTAATTTCATGGCCAAAACAAATGCTTCCGAAAGGTGTTTCGGATTTGTTCCAAAATTCCTGTTGGTCTGTTACTAAAGTCAGCGAATATTTCATTGGCGGCATTCCGTTAAACTCCATAATTCCGCCGGAACCTGTCTTAAAGCCATGGTCTAAAGTTATATTTTTCAAATTTTTTTCCCAAACATACCATTTTTCTATGTCTGAATAAAAACCCCAAACCTTTTCTTTTGTTGCATTAATTTGTATTTTAAAGCTGAATTCCATCATAATTATTACCTCCGTTTGCGAATATTAAGTTGTATCATGCTTATGACACCTATTATAAGTATATATATAATAAGTGTCAATATAAATTTTTCCCAATACTTATAGCCTGTAGTTTATTTTGCAAGCAAAGCCTTCCCGGATAATGGACATTAATAGCCGAATATGGTACTATAGATACTGTTATGTCGAAACCGCTATACTCTTTCGACTATTACTGTAAACCACACATTGCGGGAGGACTACAACGTGAGTAAAGAAGCAGTTTGGCAAATACTTGGTATAGATGAAACAAAGGATAAAGATAAAATTAAGCAGGCATATAGAGAAAAGTTAATCCATGTTAATCCGGAGGACGACCCGGAAGGATTTATGAGACTAAGACAAGCCTTTGAGGAGGCTAATCGCCTTGCGGATGAAGAAAGTACCGAACCGGAAGCGAAAACACCGGTGGAATTGTGGATAAATGAAGCGGAAGCCATTTATAAATCCATACATAAGCGACTAAATATAGATTGTTGGCGAGAGTTGTTGGATAGGGATATCTGCCTGGATTTGGATACGGAATCGCAAATCAAAGCTGCTTTGACCGTATTTTTAATGAGTAATTATAAATTTACGTCAGAGATTTGGTTTTTGTTAGAGGAACGATTTGACTTCGAAAAAAGCCAAGAAGAACTCTATGAACACTTCCCAACAAACTTTGTAGACTTTCTTTTGTACAAAGTGAAATCCGGAGAGGAATTCATGAGGTTCGATTATTTCCGTGGAGACGAATTCGCCGATTATGACGGGTTTATCGACAGTTATTATGCTATAAAGAAAAAGGTTGATACCGGCGACTTAGAAGAAATTCAAGCGGATTTTGATGCGTTGGATAAATACGAAATTTTTCACCCTTTTGTTTACGTAGAGAAGCTTAGGCTTTGTTTGAAAGATAAAAAAATTGCCGAAGCCGGGGAAATCATAACCCATCTTCAAGATAAGTCCTACGATGACAGTTATGTTTTGTTTTATTTGGGCGAATATAAATGGGAAACCGGAGAATATGAGCAAGCCTTTGATTTGTATTGCAAAGTCAGAGAATTGTCTCCCAATTTTTATGCCGCAAAAATAGGTGTGGGAAAATATTATTTTCACACAGGAGAATACGAAAAGGCAAAGGAACTGTTGTTGGAGGTTATGGATACCAACAGCGGTGACGAAGTTGCCCGTAATTTGTTGCTTAATATTAACGAAAAAATTATCGATAACATTAAAGACAAGTTAAAATCCCAGCCGGAAAACCAAAGCCTTTGCATAGACATGGGCTGGTGCTTTATACAGAATGAAAGATACGACGAATGTTTGGATTTGTTTAAGGATTTTAAATGTGACGACGAGAATTTGTTTGATTACAACAATTTAATGGGCAGAACCTATTTTTACATAAAGAAGTATGACGTTGCTCTATCCTATTTGTTAAAATGGGCCGACGGAATAACCAAATTAACCGACAAGGACAAGGATTGGGAGAAGAAAAAGAAACGCTATCCCGTAGCTCAATATCTGCTGGGTGTTTCTTACACAGAACTTGCATCAGAAAAAAAGGATACGGACAAGTACGAAAAGGCTCTGGAACATTTCACCAAAGCCGCTGATACAGTAGAAGATTTTCAGGAAAAGTTACTGTATCTGGAACGGCAAGCCTTTGTAAGCTTAAAATTAAATAAATTCGAAACTTGCGTGGATACCTGTAATGCTATTATAAACCTGGAAAAAAATTACTACCCGGCTTATCTGCACAGACAGGAAGCCTATTTTAACCTGAAATACGGTTCCCACGTTATAGAAGATTTCCATAATTGCATGAATTTATATCCGTACTATGTAAAGCCTTTTGTCCTTGCGGCTAAGGTTTATTACATATACGGCGAAAACGACAAGGCTATGGAGGTTGTGGAAAAGGCCAAAGAATACAACCTTTCCGGCAATGATCTGGAATTTTGTTATATAAAGCTTCTTTGGCGTAAGGCAAAAACCAAGGCTGAAACCTTAGAAATTCTTGAAAAGCTTAAAAAGCTGGAAGAAAACCTAAACAGCCCGGAGAACGACCTTGAAGATAAAGCCGAGGTTTATTACGAAACAGCAAATGCCTATTATTACGTAAAAGAGTATAAAAATGCTCTGGAAAACATAAACAAGGCTGTAGAATTGGGTGAAAACAGCCGAGACGAATACCTTACCTTCAAGGCAAAGATTCACGTTGAACTGGATGAAGGCAGTAAGGCTCTTAATTTATACGATAAACTGCTAAAGAAAAATCCGGACAACAGCTTTGTTAAGGCAGAAAAAGCCGAATATTTAAGACGAACCGGTCAAATAGACGATGCACTGGATTTAAGCCTTAGCATAATCGAAGGCTCACCCAACTATGATTATGTAAATGAAATTATCATAGGCATATATAAAAAGGCCATGTCCCTTTCGGAAGACTTTGATTTCGATACAAACAAAAAATACCATGACGAGGCTGTAGCCGCCGCAACAAGGCTTATTGCCAATTCTCCGTCTCGTTATGCATATATTGAACGTGGCCTGCTTTACGAGGACAGCAAGCAATACGACTTAGCCTTGGAGGATTACTCGTCAGCAAAAGAACTGGAACCGGAATCGCCTTATCCCTACAATTGTTTGGGTGATGTTTACAAAAAGAAGGGCGAATACCGTAAGGCCATAGAGGCCTTGGAACAGGCATACATTTACAAAACCGAAGACTGCGGTCTTTGGACGGTAAAAGCCTTGGCAGAGTGTTACGAGGGCTTGGGAGAATACGAGAAAGCCCTTGAGTACTACAGCAAGGCAGCCGATTTTGATGGCTATTCCATGGGCGATAAAGACAACTACGGCAGAATGTTAACCAAGCTTAGACGTTACGAAGAATCCAATGAACATTACTTTAAAATGCTTACCGATGCTGAGGAAAAACACAAGCCGGATATATATTATTCCATAGCCCATAACTATATCTACGACTGCAAGCCGGAAGAGGGCTTGGAATACCTGAAAAAAATAATGAAAATTAACAGACGTCATTATTTGGCACATATTTGCATGGGTGACTGCTACTATTACGCTTTGAAGGACTATAAAAAAGCCCTGGCGGTTTATCAGCGTCTTTTGCCAAAAATGATGGAAGGATATAAATTTGTACCGAGCAATCATTTGGGATTTAAACAATACATAGCTCTGTCTACGGGTGTAATACGCTGCTACCGGAAACTGGGCAAAGAAGCTAAGGTAAAGACCGTATTTAAACACGTTCTTGACAATGTGGGTTCCTTTGATGAGTTTATAGACAGTAATCCGGATAATTCAATGCTGTTTGCCTTTGAGGTATTTAATTTGTTTTACTACATGGGAGACTATGAAAACGCCGAAAAATACTATATAAAAATGGGTACATACACAAAATGCACCTATTGCTTGGAACAGGGATGTTACGAGTTTTTATATGCAAAGGCATTAATGCTTCAATCTCAAGGAAAAATCCATGAGGCTATAGAATATCACCAAAAGACACTTGATACGGCAATTAACTATTTCGATTGCTTTTACACCTTACAGGAATTGAAAGAAGGGAAAAATAAATGATTATAGGTATAGACTTGGGTACCACCAACAGCTTGGTAGGTTATTTTGACGACAAAGAGGGTATTCCAAAAATTATTCCCAACAGATTGGGAAAAAACCTTACTCCTTCAGTGGTAAGCATGGATGAAAACGAAAGAATTTATGTGGGTGAAACCGCAAAAGAAAGACTGCTCCTTTTCCCGGAGCAGTCGGCTTCGGTTTTTAAACGTACCATGGGTAGCGACCAAAAATACAAACTGGGCAGCAAAGAATTTACCGCCGAAGAATTGTCGTCCTTCGTGTTAAGAAGCCTAAAAGAAGATGCAGAGGTTTTCTTGGGTCAACCGGTGGAAGAAGCCATTATCAGCGTTCCGGCGTATTTTGACGATGCCAGAAGAAAGGCCACCAAAAGAGCCGGAGAACTTGCCGGGCTTAAAGTAGAAAGAATAATCAGCGAGCCTACAGCCGCCGCAATTGCCTACGGTCTTTACCATGAAGACCAAAGTTCAAAATTTCTGGTTTTTGACCTAGGCGGAGGTACCTTTGACGTTTCCGTCTTGGAACTTTTCCATAATATTTTGGAGGTAAGAGCGGTAGCCGGTGATAATTACCTCGGCGGAGAAGATTTTTCCGAGGTACTGGAGAAAATTTTCTGCAAAAAAACCGGCACGCTTATGGAAAGCCTTGACACCAAAACCCGTCACCATATGAGAGAACAGGTAGAAAAATGCAAATGTTCTTTTTATGACGGCCCCAAAGGAAAAATTTCCTGCAATATTAACGGACAATTAACCGAATGTACCGTTGATATAAAAGAATACGAAGAAGCAAGCAAGCCTCTGTTTGAAAAAATCCGACTTCCCATAAAAAGAAGTATTTCCGATGCTAATATTTCGCTTGCTGAAATTAACAAAGTTGTTCTTATAGGCGGTGCAACCAAACTGCCGCTTGTTAGAGATTTTGTCAGCAAATTGTTTAAACGTTTTCCTGCTTTTAATATTAATCCGGACGAAGCCGTTTGCTTGGGTGCGGCTATTCAGGGTGCAATGAAGGAAAGAAATCAGGCAATCAAAGAAGTTATCTTAACAGACGTTTGCCCTTATACCTTAGGCACAGAAGTTGTAGAGTTAAGAAACGGAAACCGCATGGAAAGCGGACATTTTTACCCCATAATCGAGCGTAACACCGTTATACCTGCCAGCCGAACCGAGCGACTTTACACGGTTCACGAAAATCAAAACAAAATTCGTGTAAACATTCTTCAAGGAGAAAGCCGCTTTGCCAAAAACAACATCTCCTTGGGCGAACTGACGGTAGACGTACCAACGGGAAAAGCCGGCGAACAAGCCATAGATGTAACTTATACCTACGACATTAACTCTATTTTGGAGGTAAGCGTAAAGGTAATTTCAACGGATAAAGTTGTAAAACACATTATCAAGGGTCGCAACGTTGACATGACCGACGAGGAAATACAAGAACGCATCGAGGAGCTTTCTTATCTCAAAATTCATCCCAGAGACCAAGAAGAAAACAAACTGCTCCTGCTTAAAGGAGAGCGTTTATACGAAGAAAGCATAGGCATAATGCGAATCACCATAGAAAGAGAACTGGAAAAGTTCGAAGACGCTCTTACATCTCACGATAATGCAAGAATATCAGCTGCAAGGACTGTGTTTAAGACCTTTCTGGACGAGATACAAGAAATAATGAATGACTGATTTTTAAAAGAATAAAGGGCAAAACCTTGAGGGAGAAAACCTTTTTTCCAAAAAAAGACTAACATAAAGTACGAAACAAAGCCATGAGTATTTGCTCATGGCTTTGTTTCGTGAGTGAAAACGCTAATCAATCGTTTATAATTTTTTTATTGAATTCCAACAAACGGTGTATTACTTCCTCGATAAAAATAAAGAAAACCACACGGGATTTTTCATAGGGTGTTAAGCCGGGAGGTTGCTGAGTATCTGTAAGAATAAGAACTTTATCGTAATTTAAGATAACCGAGGTATTGAATTCCTCAATAATCAACAAGAAATTACTGCCTTTGCTTTTGGCAAAATTATAAATATCTTGGAACGAAGAAAAGTTACCGGTGGTGGTAAGGATAATGAGTATGCTTTTTTCATCCAGTAGGTTTTCAGCCGATACCTCGTCCGGTACGGAAATTACCACCTTGTTGGTAACCAAACGCAACTTATATTCAAAATATTGGCAACAAATGTAAGAAGGCCCGTAGCCGAATAAGATTATCTTCTCATAAGCGTTCATTTCTTCGATAAACCTATCCACCAGTTTAATGTCAAAATCATCCACAAATTTACGGATTCTGTCCAGTTCGTTGGTGGTGCATTTTTGCGGCAACTCGTTCGTATATACAAAATGCATATATTGCTTGTATGTACCAAAACCCAGTTTTTTTACAAACTTAGAGATCTTTGATACAGAACAACCGCAGAGCTCCGCCGCCTTGTCTATTTTAATATTTTTATCATCTTTAGCGAAACTTGTTATGGTTTCGTTTATTTTTATTTCCAGAGGATTAAGATTATTCAAATCAATATTAAGCATAAGTCCTAAAGGATACTATAAATCCTTTTCTCCTTTTTTGGTTTTTTGTATATTATTACATATTATTTTGCTTCAAGCAAGAGATATAAAATAAGCTCATTTTGGTAATTGGGCATAACTTTATTAAAAACACCGTATTTCTGCCTATAAACGGGGATTGTTTTATAGAAAAGAAATTACCGTA
>CAYMOU010000003.1:0-55494 GCA_964392115.1 uncultured Defluviitaleaceae bacterium
ACATAGTTGAATCTGTTGGGCATAATCGCATCTCCTTTTTTACAAAGGTATAAAATCCGAACTTATTTTGAATCCGGTCGTGGAAATCAAATTTATATATACATATATTAACATTTATAAATTAGGAATGCAATATATTATATAAAATTTTCCGTTTTTTGATAAATTTTCTTGTACCGGAATTCGATAAAATTTAACGGGGACTATACACAGGCGGTTGAACATAGTATAATGATTGACAATGATTAAAAAAATGTCAATATAGCCGGATGACTTCCGGTAATTTTATTGTTTTTGGGTTGATGAGATGGATCACGAATACTTTATGAAAAAAGCATTGGAACAGGCTATGCTGTCCATGGAAAAAGACGAAGTTCCTATAGGTTGTGTTATAGTACAAAACGAGCAAATTATAGCAGCCACCCACAACTTGAGAAACTCGGGCAAAAATTCCCTTTACCACGCAGAAATCCTGGCTATAGACAAAGCCTGCAACGTAGTGGGCGATTGGCGTTTGGAGGATTGCTCCATATATGTAACGGTGGAGCCTTGCCCTATGTGTGCCGGTGCCATAATTTCCGCAAGAATGAAAAGCCTGATTTTCGGTACACGTAATTCAAAGGCCGGCTGTGCCGGTTCTGTTCTTAATATTTTAGATACCCCGGGCTTTAACCACCAAGCTGAAATTATAGAAGGTGTATTAAAAGAAGAATGCAGTCAGTTAATGTCATCTTTTTTCAAAAGGATGAGAACATAGGAACAAAAAACGGCTTCCCGGTTGAATGATAGGGAAGCCGTTTTTTATATGATTACACGGGCGATGTTGCCCCTGCCGCCTCTGATACAGTTTTAACAAAACATCCGCATAAAAACGCAAGCTGTTCGAATTCCATGAATTTACCGGCGTTACTATCCAACATCAGTTTTATTTCAAGAGGAAATTCGTCGTCTGCTGCTGTGTAGGTTATTTTAATAGGTATTTTGGGTAATATTGCGTATGTCCAAATAAGCATATCTTTTCGGGTTGATTTTTGCGGTATTGCTCCCAGGCTTTTTAATGCCCGGTCGAATCCGCCCGAGTCATTTTCGAACTTTCGAATAAGCGGAGCAGTCATCCAAGAGGTTGGCTCTCCGTTGCCGCCAATTGAGCCGGGAACGAAAGAATGAAGCATATTGTATGAATAAGTGGGTTCGCCACTGCCCTTTGATGTTATGTAATAAATAAGTATACTTCTTATATTGGGGTCAGACGGCATACCGTCCGAAGCAAATACCCCTGTCGAATTTATTCCATACTCTCTGCCCAAAAAATTTATTCTTAATTCTCCTGAACAGGGTGGATTTATGCCTAACCGTTGGGCAGATTCACAGAAATCACAAGTGGCAAGTTTATGCTTAACGGCTTCATAGGTGGCTTCATATCCCTTTGGCATACAGACAAATCACCGCTTTCAAAATACTTTATAAAATTTCTACCCCTATCCGGCTTTTTGCAATGTAAAAGCAGTTTTAGGGGTAGAGTTTATTCTTTTAAAGTAAAATTATTTTACGGTAAAAATTATCTTTCCGTTTTCTACTATGACAGCCTCTTGGTCGGGTAACATTAATTTAAACATAGACAGGGGCACATAGGTTTTGGAATCTATAAGCATAGGTGCCACGTTAAGGTTATGAGCGGTAGAATCTACGTAATATTTATCGGTACCTACGGAAAAGGCTACATTTAAAGCACCTTTTGATAAGGAAACGGAATTTGTTGCGGAATTCCAACCTACGGTAAAGCCCAGTTTTTCAGCCACTTGTCTTAAAGGAACCATAATGTTGCCATTTTTAACGGTAATAGAGCCGGTCATGTTTAAGGCTTGGCCGTTAACCTCGATAGCGTATACCAATAATTGGTTTATATTGTATTCTATATCCGCCAAATTAACGTCCGGATTGCTTTGGGTAAGTCTTTCTATAACTTTGTACATAAAATTACGGCTTACCTGTTGGTTGTCTAAAGCTGCAATTTCTTCTTGAGTAGCCAAGCCAAGGGCTACGGCTTGTTGTGTGTAGCTACCGTTTGTGCCGGCTTTGTTGATGGTTTTTAAAATGCATCCCAAAAATTCTTCGGCATTTAACTGACCAACTTCGTGTATCATTACGGAATCTTTCTTGGTGGTCTCATTGGGTTTGCTTACAGCCGGTGTGGGTAATACCACAACTTTGGTTGCTGTAGCTTGTGCCGGAATGCTTAAAGTCATAAATTCAAACCAAGCGAAAAGCGGTGTGCCTACTTTAATATCGTCAAGAGTAATTATTTGTTTTGTTTTGTAAGGCATTAAGGTCAAATCGGCAGGTATGGTTATTTGATATTGGTGGTCTTCGCTGATTACGGTTATGCTGCCGTCGTTGTTTTTACTTACTTCACCCACGGTTATAAATTTTGCCGGAGCGGTGTTTTGTTGGATATTTCCGATTATAGCTGTTGCTGCCGATTGCGGCGGAATGCTTCTGGTCATTGCTTCTGAAAAGTAAGCAAAAATTGTGTCGCCGATTTTTAAGCTATCCAAATTAAGCGGTAAGCCTGTAGTGTTGTCTATAGCCACTGTTTCCGGTGAAATATTTAAAGTCAGTTCCGGAAAGCGTTCGTCGCCGGTTTCAAAGGTAATTTGATTTTCATTTTTTTCGATAATTTTGCCCATGCCTGTGGGCAGCGGTGTAGGAAATTGGGCCACGTCTGTTACTGATGTAAGGGGTGCTTGATTTGCTGTATTCGCTTCTTGGCCGAATACAGATATGCTTGTCAACATGGTTGCACCTAAAATAATTGCTATTGTTTGTTTCATCTTTTTCATTTTTATATCCTCCGTTATTTTTAATGTAATTACCGGTAACTTTGAAGTTGTAGTGCTGTTGGGTTATAACTATAAAACGCAGGGTAGCTTAAAAAGTTCCGCTTTAATAAAAATTATTGCAGAAATTTTTGTAGCCCCACCGGATTAATATTTCCCTAATTTGATAAATAATGTATTTTTCATAAATTTATTTATTAACCCGGTAATACAAAGCCATTATAAGAAAAGCCAAGACCATAGTATCTGTAAAAATTGTGTCCTCTTCGCAATATTCTCTGAACTGTAGGGGTATATCATAAGGGTGCTTGGGATAAGGCATAATCCACCTCCGGATTATAATTTAGGGTGGTCATAGATTTAAAAATACGGCCGGGTCTGCGGAGGATATAAAGAACTGAATAAATTGCCGAAACGACTTAGGAAGAATCTAGTGGGTTTGGTATATTCTTATAAAAAACAGTTGCCCATAGGGTATTATTCTTTCAGTAGTGTTAACAGACGTGTTTGGCAGTTACATAAAGTTCGGCCATTTATTACTTATAGCTTTTCAAGGGCTGTTATGTTATATTTTTATAGTAAATATTACGGTACTACTAATTCCATTTAAAACAGTAGGTAAAAATTTGCAATTTAGACAAAGATTCAAGTATAATTTGCAAATTTTTATCCTTCATTAAATATGGAATTAGTAAAAGGTATTTTACGTAATTTCCGAAGATTGGGTGTCGGGGATTGCATTTAAAAGAAACTCAAGGGGGCATTTTTTTGCAAGCCGAAAAAGAACAACGTACATATTTGGACACCTATGTTTTATATATCAGACCTAAATTGATGCAAATAGACTTATTGGTGAAAACCAGCGAGGACTTTATACCGCCTGAGGAAATGTCCGAAGCGTTGAACTTGTCTTTGGACGAAGTAAACCAAATAATGAAATATAAGCATATGGATTCCATTACCAGAAGCAACTTTACCATACTTATGGAAAACGGCAGTTCACAGATTTGCAAGCTTTACCAGCGAGAAAAGTATTGCGGCTCGCCTTATTTTTATTCTCGTGACGAAATAGCCTATATTTACGATATAGACATTGATAAGGTTAATGCCGGCTGTGACAGATTGCAGGTTAAGGAGATTACACCCTTTACCCTGCCTATGGTTTTGGCGGAAATCAGCCTGTAATTATGCTATTGCTTGCAGAACACCGCCATATATCTATGAAACCTAAGGGACAACACGTAAACCTAATTATTGGGTTTACTTTGCTGTCCCTTTTTGCTTTTGTGGGATAGAGATTGGTTGGATGGCATTGGCTTAATTTCATAAATAAAACACATTACATAATAACCGGTTTAGGTTTATATATGACAGACAAATTAATTTAGTGTATTTTTATGTAA
Organism: uncultured Defluviitaleaceae bacterium; assembly: GCA_964392115.1. Classification (GTDB taxonomy): domain Bacteria; phylum Bacillota; class Clostridia; order Lachnospirales; family WRBF01; genus CAYXWM01. The sequence continues at coordinate 4,241 of CAYMOU010000003.1, forward strand.
AGTTGGATTTGGTTTAGCAGTCTGTGATTAATTGTTAGAACAGATTAGATTGAAGGAAATCAAACTCTGATGTATACTTATTTTTAGGCTGATTTTTCCATAATTTCAATAGCAGCCCTTATACGCCTGCTCTTGTGTGATTGGAGGATAATAAAAATGCTTGCAGCTTTATCAAAAAATCAAAATTGGGCAAAGTTATGTCCGTTTTTCGGTATTATCACTACTTTTTTGATATTGTTTTTCTTTAATATAAATACTCCTGCTTTTTGGGCATTTTTCAATATTCCGCTTTATATGTTTCATCAAACGGAAGAACATTTGTGGCCGGGTGGGTTTAAAGAATATATAAACAATGTAATCAATCACGGCGAAGAACGCCTGACAGATTTTAAGGTATTTCTGATAAATATTTTGCTTGTATGGCTGGCATTTGCGATTTTTGGGGTTTTGGTATGTTTCAATATTGGGTTTGGGCTTTTGATTGTAATTTTCAGCATAATCAACTGTATGGCACATATAGGCATGGCCGTAAAGACGAAACAATATAACCCGGGGTTGGTGATGGCTACCCTACAGTTCCTGCTTTCGATTTTTGCGTCATACTTTATTACTTATACCGGGCTTAATAATGCCCTTTGGTGGTGGTCGGGTTCAATACTGTTTTCTGTCTTGGTACATATTATTCTTCTTAAAGTTGTTATGACGGCCAAATAGTCAATCCATATAAAAACAACGTACGTAATTAATATTTAAAAGAGCATTGTCCCATGAACAATGCTCTTTTTGTGTTTATAGTAGTTCTACTTAAAAAAGACAACACCTTGGGGGAGAAAACCTTTTTTCATACGGCGAAAAAAGGTTTTCTCCCTCAAACTCCCTCTTTCCAAAAAAGGCGAATATAAAATCGTGTATTCGATTTCAAAGTAGTTTACTATAATAGACTATTCGTTAAACTCTTCCGCATCCATAAGCTTTATGCCCTTTTCCTTTAAGGCTAGGGCGTATATACCCATGCCGGGTATAAGTTTTCCGCTGAAAGTACCGTCGTATATTTGATTAACGCCACAGGTAGGGCTACGGGATTGGAGTATGGCTAAGTCTATATCTTGCCCTTCTGTAATTTTTAAGGCTGTTAGGACGTTGTTTCTGTAAAGTTCATCTACGTCTTTGCCGTTTTTTGTGGTAATTCTGCCGTTGACGATTTCAACGGAATCTCTGGGTACACCCTGCCCGTCGGGTGCTTCCGGGCAAACGGGGATTACTTCTTTGTCCTTTGTAAAATCTACTATGGCTTGATTAAAATTATTGCCACCGTTGTATTTGCAGTTTATGCCTAAAAGACAGGCACTGACCAAAACTTTCATAATATCTCCTTTGATTGTGGAAAAATATAATCTAGAAAGTGGGTTTGAGTGAAGGTTTGTGATGGACGGAATAGCGGCCGGAGCAGAACCCCGATCCTACAGTTGTTGAGATTTCCGCTGTTATGTCCGGGATAGTCACTCAATGGTTATAAAAAGAGCATTGTCACATGAACAATGCTCTTTTTGTGTTTATTTGATTCAATTTTATCAGCCGATAAAGCCCAATGCTTTGCACATTCTGACCAAAACTGCGGCAGCTTGCGCTCTTGTGGTGGTTTCTTTGGGGCTGAAGTTGTTTCCGCCGGTACCGTTCATGATGTTCATGTCGGTTACAGCCTTTACATCGTTTGTATAGGCGGTATTAATGCTTGCGGCGTCGTTGAAGGTAAGTGCGTTGTCTTGAGGTTCGGGGTTTTTGTTGATTGAAATTACAGCTGATAACATACTTGCCATTTCTTCTCTTGAAATTGGACGGTTAGGCTCAAATTTGTCTGTTGCAAATTTGATAAGGCCCAATTCTTTGGCTTTGCTTACCGCCTGGAAGTAGTACTTGTCTGCTGCAACGTCGGAGTAAGGTGCTGTTTCGTATTTAACGGTAGCACAATCCAAAGCGTTAATAAGCATTTGAGTAAATTCCGCACGGGTTACGTCTTTATTGGGTTCGTAAATTCCGTTACCCATACCGTTAACCAAGCCTTTGGTTGCGGCTGTATCTATAAGTTCTTTGCCCCAGAAGTTATTTGCAACGTCGGTAAAGGTTACCTTGTTGTTTGTAACTATATAGGTGCTGTTGGATTGAGATACTATGGTAACTGCCGGTTTGCCGTTTACAAGTTCAGCTTTATGGCGAACAAAGCTTGTGGTCTTGGTTTCGGGATTGTATCTGAATACGCCCAAAACTTCCGGAAGGGCTTTGATTTCCTTGGGCAGATAAACTGTTCTGCTTACAGGTTTGCTAAAGTTGTTAAGTTCGCCTATAATCTTTCCGGTTTTGGTGTTTACCAGTTCTACTTTAAAATCGTAGCTTAATTTGAACTCGTTATCTTCTTCGGAAACTTCGGATTCAGTGTTTTGCATGGTTACCTTTACGGAAGTATCGTTAGCGGATACCTTTGCATCTTTTATCAAAGAGTCAAAGTTAGCTGCGGTAGAAACAATGCTTGCCGGTAAGGCATAGGTGCAGAATGAAGTTTCGATGTTGATTGTGAAATCTTTGTTGGCGTTATCTATCTTTGTTAAGTTTTGAGTAGGTATGTTTACGCCCACCGCTTGGTCGGAAGCTTCTGTGGTGTTTACTTTTACGGTTGTGCTTTCTTTTGTTGTATCCACAGATGATAAATTAACGATTTCGACTTTGGTACCGGTGTCTCCGGTGTTACCGGTGGTTGTGTTGCCGGTGGTTGTTCCTCCGGTAGTAGTGTTGTCGTTAGTGTAATCATCGTTTGAACGTGTTCTTGCCTTTAATATATGGCTGAAAGTTTTGCCGTTAATGTCGGTTACAGTAAGCCTAAAAGTGTATTCTCTGCCTGCTTTTAAGTCTGAATGAACTACTGTAGCACTTGTTCCTATGCTTGTCCATTCTTCACCGGTCTTAACTTCCCATAAGTAATCACGTGCTTGCATAGTTGGGGATACAAAAGCTTTAAGGTTTAAGCTTTTGGTAGTTGCAGATTCTCTAACAGCCTCACAGTATGGTGCAGCCGCTAAGAACAATGCATTTGCCAACATATTGTATTGAGATTGGTTATGCGCCTTATTGATTATGTTATTGGCGAAGAGTGTAACATGAGCCTTGCCGGAATCGCCTAAGTAATTACCTTCTGCCGCCAAGATACTGCCTTGAATGTTTGCTTTATTGTTGTAGCTCCAGCCTGCAATAAAGAAGGAATCATAATCCGCAGCGTTTTGGGTGCGATTGTCGGAGGCTACTTTCATAAGTACTTTTGCTGTGTTGGGTATTGCATTTATGTAATAACTGTTTACGGTATACATGGTATCCATTCTGTTGTAGTGAGGAGTTACCATGCTGTCGTCGGAGTAAGTACCTTTTACCAAAGCTTCGAATCTGGCATTACCGCCGGTACCGGTGCTTTTGTCGGTTGCGGTTAAGCCATATCCTACGTAATTGTATTTACGAGCGGTTTCCACAGAGTTCTTGCCTATGGCTACCAAGCCTAAGCCTGATTTAAGTTTAGCGGTTACATCGGTATCATTGTTGAATGTAACTACAGAGTTAACGCCTTCGGTTTCTTTGTAGAAGAAATCTTGGTTTCTTACAAAACCGAGTTTTTCAAATACAAATGCAGATTCACTTGCGCTGCCGTATACAGTGAATTTGGGCATTTTAATGAGCTTGATTGTATCTGCCTCCAAAGCTGCTGTTGCTTGGGCTTCGCCATATAAACCTGCGCTGTAGGTGTTAAAGTCAGCTTTTGTCATATAAAAATCGCCTTTAACGCCTTTGCCCTCAACGTTTTCGGAAAGCATATAAACCTCTTTGCCTGCTTTTAAAGCTTTTACTACCATTTTTATTACGTCATGGTTATTGTTCGTTACTACAACCATGTCTTCGGTTCCGGTAACTACGGCTTGAGGAGTAGTTATTGCAGTTTCAGCGGCTATAATATTGTTTTCATTATAGTTTGCAGCAGTGGTTTTTCCTGTAAATACACCGGCTGTATGTATCGGAATTGCATCTAACCCTCTTAACTGCGGGAAGCTCATTATCAATTCCGCATAAGGTCTGATACTAAAGGTAGAAGCATCAAAACCGGGAGAGAGAACAGTATTTGCTATGTCTCTGTTGCCTTGGTGCATATTAACAATATAAGTTCCCGCAGGATAGGTCTTTCCGTCAACGGTAACTTCTGCGGTAGTTTTTTCAACCATAACCTGATTACGGGTTAAGTATTTAACCATATTGTATGCTTCAAGAACATTGTATTGATTTTCGTTGTCTGTAGGTATGATGTAGTATTCCGGGAAGAAGCTTTTATCGCCGTCTCTGGGTCTGCCAACTACATTTCCAAAATAATCTTGGAAGTATTTGTCTACAAGTTCTTTCCTATCTTCGTTGGCTACGCCACGGCGTTTGTATTCCAGCTTATTATCTACATAATCATCAAACTTGGCATACAATTCTCCCAACATGGCATAGGAGGCTTTTTCCATCATTAAAACGTCCTCAATATTACCATGAGGTGTTTCGTAGGTGTAGCCTAAGGTGCCGTAATGCAAGGCATAAATGGGTGAATACATTGCAGAACCGTCATCAAAGGAGCCTGTTGCGCTGTTATAGTCATCTACAACAATGGAAAATCTGTTATATGCGCCTTCTGTAATTGCAGCCTTTGCAAACTGTTTAACAAGTTTGAGCATTGGCTCTTGAATTAAGTCATACTCCAAGTTGGGGTCATGAGGAGGTGTACAGGGTTCTATTAAAAGTTGTTTGTAAAATCCGTGGAACTCTAGCATTGCAAGAGGATCCCATTTTGCTATGTTAGCTTTTGAGTATTGGCTTTCGATTTGTGTTTGGTAGGCGGAGTCACGGTTGGGGTCAAAGCCGTAAGCGTTGGTTCTTGTTCCTAAGTAACGTCCGTCCGGGTTTTCGCAGAAAGTAAATACTATAATAAATTTTTTCAATAATTCGTCTACATTTAACTCAACTTCGGTAACAGCAGCGGTGTCTTTTAATTTAGTATAACCGTAATCAGATTTTCCGCTTTTGTCTACGTGTTGGGTATTAGCATCTGCTGTAGTATTATATTTTACCGTTTCTTTGGTTGCCAATTCTTCCATAAGCTTTATTACAGCATCCATACCGGGTGTTTCATCGGCGTGAATGTTGTTAAAGTATATGGGCATTCTGAAGTTAGCGTTGTCCTTGTCAACAGCGCCGGGGTTTGTCATCATTGTGGGTTGAATTACATTTTGGAAATATTCGATAGAATCGCTTGAGTCGGAAAGTACGGCACTCCAGATATCCCTTTGTACAGGGGCTCCGCCGTTAATTTCGTTGCCGTCGTTATATCCGTTGGATTTTCCCAAGGATTGTACGGACAAATATCTTCCGTCTGCAAATGATCCGTCACCTGCGTTGTCGCTGCCCGGTATTACTTCGTTTTTTATGTAATCGTCAAATTCTTTCCATGTGTGGTAGTAATCTCTTATGTTGTATCTTATTGCAGTACTTGCCAAGACATCTCCGTCGTAAACCAATTTCAGGTTTCCGCTCCTAAATTTGTCCATCAGTTTATTTAAAGTCATAAGATTGGCTTTTTGCCAAGTGGTATATTTTTTGTAGGGTATATTCATACCGCTGTCTTCGGTAGGGAAGCAAGTGTCAAACAAAACTTTTGCTGTAAAGGTGTAGTCTCCGTCAGCGTTTTCTTCAACTGCAGACACTTCTTGAACTTTTATGGGGTTTTGTCCTTTGGTAGCAGCATCGCTGTTGCCCATAAGCTCTTTAGTCCATGCACCGGTACCGGCTATGGGTTTGTTGGTAGCGGTGATCTCATCGGTTGAACCATCGCCGTAAAACCAAACAACATTTTTAATGTTAAATTTTCCTTCACCTTCACCTATACCGGTAAAGTCGCCCTTAGAAACGGTTACTTTAATGTTGAAAATTCTGGGGTCAAGCATGGAAGCGTCTCTGAAAGAAGTATAGTATTTATTGCCTTCCAAAGAAATATCTTCTCTGTATTTAGCTTGAATATCTCCGGCGTTTACTATCTCAACACTTTGGATAGTCATTCCGGGTGCATCGGCTTGTGTAAGAGACAAGGGAGCAAGCTTTTCGCCTTCTTCCTCTTGTTCTTGTTGTTCTTGTTGTTCTTCACCGTCATTTTGTGAAGATTCTGTATCTTCGGATTTTTGATCTCCGTCAGCATTATCGTCTATGACGGGAAGGTCGCTATCTTGTTGGGTAGTCGGTGTGGCACCGCCCGGTGTCAATTCGGTTTCGTTTAAAGAGTATGCGCTAACATTAATAGATACAAAAAGTACCAACGCAAGCATCATTGCCACAAAAGTTTTCATTTTCTGTCTCAGCATTTTCCTTACCCTTTCTTAAAAAAATTTTAATAATCATAACACAATTTTGTAGAATCTTCAACAAAATATATTAAGTAAATTCGGTAATTTTTTGTTTTGAGGTCGAAATCCGGTTGAAAATAACATATTTTAAGATATTTTCAAACTCGCCGGGTCGTGTTGACAAAACATATGTTTGGGTTTATAATTCCTATACCAAATTATAGTCAAATGCTGATTAGTTACTATTCCTTATTCATTTGAGTATAACCCTACAAAATTTCACTTATTTTCACCGAAGGGACGATAAATTTTGAAGATAGTACTGCAACGGGTAAGCGAAGCCTCGGTTACCGTAGACGGCGAAACGGTAGGAAGTATAGGCAAGGGCTATGTGGCTCTTTTGGGCGTCTCCTCAACAGACTCGGAAAAACAGGCCGATAAATTGGCAGACAAAATTGCAAAACTAAGAATTTTCCCGGACGAAAACCATAAAATCAACCTTTCCTCCGCCGAGGTTCAGGGCGAAATCCTCATAATTTCTCAGTTCACCTTATACGCCGATTGCAAAAAAGGCAACCGCCCCAGCTTTGTAAACGCCGGCAACCCTGAAACCGCCGAAAAACTTTACGAATATTTTATAAATATCTGTAAAGACAAATTTCCCAAGGTTCAACACGGCGTTTTCGGTGCGGATATGAAGGTTTCCCTAACAAACGACGGCCCCTTCACCGTAATCCTAGAGGATGAATAAGCGATTTATGCCGCTTTTTGCCGGTAAATTTTAATAGTCAAATTTGCATTTTAATAAGGAAAGTGCGATAATGGTATCGAGCTTCCCAAGCCCATCCGGGCTTTTTTGTTATGAACGGTATTTTTTAACGCTATATTTAAGTGAATAACAGCAACACTAAAATACATATGTATGAAAGTATTTTGTTTTTAATATTAAAGTCTTTTTGAAAGGGGTTTGGGGAAAATTTTTTCTTCAGAAAAAGTTTTCCTCAAGGTTTTACTCTTTTAACAGACACCGACACAAAGGAGAAGTACAATGAAATCCGCAACGGCAAAAAATTACGACAACCGAAGTATCACAGCCCTGAAAGGCGCAGACCGAGTACGAAAAAGACCCTCGGTTATTTTCGGCTCCGACGGCTTAGAAGGCTGCCAACATTCGGTTTTTGAAATTTTATCCAACGCAATAGACGAACACCGAGAAGGCTACGGCAACAAAATCACCGTAAAACTCCATAAAGACAGCTCCGTAACCGTAAGCGACCAAGGCAGGGGCATACCCGTAGAATATAACGAATTGGAACGAAAATACAACTGGGAACTTATATTCTGCGAGCTTTACGCCGGCGGAAAGTTCGAATCCGAAACCAACTATACCTATAGTTTGGGTCTGAACGGCTTGGGTCTTTGCTCCACCCAATACGCCTCGGAATATATGGACGTTACAGTCTACAGAGACGGTTTTAAATATAGCCTGCATTTTGAACACGGCGAAAACGTGGGCGATTTATCCAAAGAACCCACAAACTCCAAGCAAACCGGCACGGTTATCACTTGGAAGCCGGACAGGGAAGTTTTTACGGACATTGAAGTCCCCATAACCTACTTCCAAGAAACCCTGAAACGCCAAGCTATAGTCAACCCCGGCTTGATAATAGAACTGTACAACGAAAAAGACGAAGAAAACCCCGAACAGCCGGAAATCATTTGTTACAACGAGGGTATAAAAGACTATTTAAAAGAAATCTCCCAAGGCAAGGAGCTTACAGACCCGGTTTATCTTACCCACGAAGGCGTAGGCCGTGACCGTGCAGACAAGCCCGAATACAAATTAAAACTGGAACTTATTTTCTGCTTCAACAATTTCGAGAACCGCATGGAATATTACCACAACTCAAGCTTTTTGGAACACGGCGGTTCACCGGATAAGGCTATTCGTTCGGGCTTTTTATGGGCTTTGGATAATTACTTGAAGTCCAACAATCTCTATAAAAAAGACGAAAAAAAGCTGACCTTTGCGGATATAGAGGACAGTTTGATTTTGATTTGCAGTTCTTTCTCCACTATGACCAGCTACGAAAATCAAACAAAAAAATCTATTACAAATAAATTTATACAAGACAGCATAACGGAATTTCTGAAAAAGCAACTTGAAGTCTACTTTATAGAAAACTTAGCGGAAGCCCAAAAAATAGCCGCCCAAGTTTTGGTAAACAAACGTAGCCGTGAAACCGCCGAAAAAACAAGGCAAAGCATAAGGCTGAAACTGACCGGCGGTATAGATATAGGCAACCGAGTAGAAAAATTCGTAAACTGCCGCACCAAAGATAAAAACAGGCGTGAGCTTTATATAGTAGAAGGTGATTCCGCCTTAGGCTCCTGCAAAATGGGTAGAGATGCGGAATTTCAGGCCATAATCCCGGTTAGGGGTAAGATTTTGAACTGTTTGAAGGCCGACTACGACAAGATTTTCAATAATGATATAATTTTAGATATACTGCGTGTTTTGGGCTGTGGCGTGGAGATAAAGTCCAAGCATAATAAGGATTTGAATTCGTTTGACTTTGAACAGTTACGCTGGAACAAGGTTATAATTTGCACAGATGCGGATGTGGACGGCTTTCAGATTCGCACCTTGATTTTGACTATGTTGTACAGGCTGGTTCCTACCTTAATTCGCAAGGGAAAAATTCATATAGCCGAATCACCTCTTTACGAAATTACTTCTGCTAAGAAAACCTATTTTGCCTACTCCGATAAGGAAAAAAATCAGATTGTCAGCAAGTTATCCGGCAAATGTAAGATACAGCGATCCAAAGGTTTGGGAGAGAATGAGCCGGAAATGATGTGGGAAACCACTATGAATCCCGAAACCAGAAAGCTGATTTGCGTTATGCCCGAGGATTTGGAGCGTACCCAATCGGTTTTTGAGTTGTTATTGGGCGACAACCTGAAAGGCCGTAAGGAATTTATAGAAGAGTATGGGCATAAATATATAGATTTGGTGGAGACGGTTTAGACGTTCCCACAGCATTTGGCTAATTGAAAACAGCGGTCGGAGCAGATCCCCGACCCTACAAGCCCGTATTCCATATTCTACCGCAAACCAATCCCGTTAAGGAGAAACACCATGCACCTACAGGACAATGTTACAACCCAACTTATCACAGAAACACTGGAATTGAATTATATGCCCTACGCTATGAGCGTAATCGTATCCCGTGCTATCCCGGAAATAGACGGCTTTAAGCCTGCTCACCGTAAACTTCTTTATACCATGTACAAAATGGGGCTTATGACCGGCGGCAGGGTAAAATCGGCGGACGTTGTGGGCCAAACCATGCAACTTAACCCTCACGGCGACGGTGCAATTTACGAAACCCTTGTCCGTCTTACCCGTGGGAATGCGGCTTTGTTGCACCCTTTTATAGACTCTAAAGGTAACTTCGGCAAGCAATATTCCAGAGATATGGCCTATGCAGCCAGCCGTTACACGGAAGTAAAACTGGACGGAATCTGCTCGGAAATTTTTAAGGATATAGACAAAAACACGGTGGATTTCACCGATAATTACAACGCTACCACAAAAGAGCCTACCCTACTGCCCACCACCTTTCCCAATATTTTGGTAACTCCCAATCAGGGCATAGCCGTAGGTATGGCAAGCAATATAGCAAGCTTTAATCTGAAAGAAGTCTGCGAAGCAACCGTTGCTTACATAAAAAATTCGGATTGCGACTTAACGGAAGTGCTTATTGCCCCGGATTTTTCCACCGGTGCAGAACTGCTTTACGACAAAAAACAATTGGAAAGCATTTACGAAACCGGACGTGGCAGTTTAAAACTTCGCAGCAAATACAGCTTCGACAAAAAGAATTCTTGCATAGAAGTAACCGAAATTCCTTATACCACCACCATAGAGCAAATTACAGATAAAATCGTGGCCTTGATAAAGTCCGGCAAAATTAAAGAAATAAACGACGTCCGGGACGAAACGGATTTAAACGGACTGAAAATTACCATAGAAGTAAAACGCAACACCGACGCTGACAAATTAATGCAAAGATTATTTTCGCTCACTCCGCTTGAGGACAGCTTTTCTTGCAACTTTAATATTTTAATTCACGGTAAACCCAGAATCATGGGAGTGCGTGAAATATTGAAAGAATGGCTGGAATTTCGCATTAATTGCATAAAAAGACAGCTTTCCTTCGAGATAGACTCAAAAACTCAAGAGTTGCATTTGTTGACCGGCTTGGGTAAAATATTATTGGATATAGACAGAGCCATAAAAATCGTCCGGGATACGGAGGACGACGAGGACGTTATTCCCAATCTTATGCAGGGTTTTGACATAGATAAGGAACAGGCTGAATACGTGGCTCAAATTCGTTTGCGAAACTTAAACAAACGCTATATTTTAAACAAAACCAACGAATTGCAAACCTTGGCGGAAGACATTCAAAACCTAAAAGACATCTTATCCGACCAAAACAAAATAAAAAATCTGATTTGCAAGCAACTTAAAGAAATAAGCAAAAAATACGGAAAACCCCGTTTTACCCAAGCGGTTCGTGCGGAGGAAGCCCCTGACTTGACAGAATTTATAAACGACTATCCCTTGAAAGTCTTTCTTACCAAAGAGGGTTATTTCAAAAAAATCAGTTTGGCTTCTTATCGTTCCGGCGGAGAGCAGTATTTAAAAGAAGGCGACAGCCTCATTCAAGAACTTGACGCCACAAACAAGGCTGAACTGCTTATGTTTTCCGATAAGTTCAACGTCTATAAAATGAAACTCCATGAAATGCCGGACTGTAAGGCTTCCGGGCTGGGCGAATATTTGCCAAACTTATTAAAGTCAGAAGATTCCGAGCGTATAATCTTCCTTGCGGCAACTTGCGATTACGAGGGTTATATGATATTCGGCTTCGAAAACGGCAAAGTTGCTAAGGTTCTGCTGAAAAGCTACGAAACCAAAATGAATCGTAAAAAGCTGATTAACGCCTATTCCAACAAATCAAAGCTGATTTTTGCGGATTACACCGAATCCGACAGGGATTATGCGGCCTTTAGAAATTACGACAAGGCAACCCTGTTCAATACGGAGCTGATACCCCTAAACACCACAAAAAATTCAGCCGGCGTTCAAGTATTTACCTTAAAAAAGAACAGCACCATGTCACTGATGCTTCGCCCCGAAAACGGCACTTTCCAAGACAACGAATACTACAGAACCGCAAAAATTCCATCCACCGGCCACTTTTTGGCCATGGGAGACAAAATCGGAGGTACATTATGATAGCAGAAAAAATGAAAGAACTGGTAGCATCCTCATCGGTAATCAGAGCCATGTTTGAAGAAGGCATACGCCTTTCCGCAATTCACGGCAAAGAAAACGTGTTTGATTTCAGCCTGGGTAACCCTTCTTCAAAAGTGCCCGAGGCAGTAAAAAAAGCTGCAATCAGCATACTTGAACAAGACCAAGCCGACATTCATGCCTATATGCCCAACTCCGGCTTCCCGGGAGTACGCAGCAAAATAGCCGACCATATTAACGCCAACCACGGCACGGATTTTAACCAAGAATGCATCGTTATGACCGTAGGTGCAGCCGGTGCTTTAAACGTTATATTTAAGGCAATTATCAACCCCGGAGACGAAGTTATCGTTTTTGCTCCGTTTTTCGGCGAATACCGTAACTACACCGCAAACTACGGCGCAGAAACCGTTATTGTTCCTCCGAATATAGACACCTTCCAACCGGATTTGGAAAAATTCGAACAGGCCTTAACACCCAAAACCAAGGCAGTTATTATTAATTCGCCTAACAATCCGTCCGGTGCGGTTTATTCTCACGAAACCCTGACCCAAATTGCGGACATCATGAACCGCTACCAAAAGGAAAACAACACTGTAATTTACCTTATTTCCGATGAACCTTACCGTGAAATAGCATACAACAACGCTGTAATTTCTTACGTTTCCAAATACTACGAAAACTCCTTTGTGGCTTATTCCTACAGCAAGTCACTTTCTCTGCCCGGGGAACGTATAGGCTACATAGCCGTTAACCCCAAGGTAGTGGACTTCGAAGAACTCTCCGTTGCCTTAAACGTGGCTAATCGTATCTTGGGCTATGTTAACGCACCTTCCCTGTTCCAAAAAGTAATAGCGGAATGTGTTGACGTTAAAACGGATATTTCCGTCTACGAAAAAAATATGAATTTGCTTTACGATTCTCTTACCCAAATGGGCATAAAATGCGTTAAACCCCAAGGGGCTTTCTACCTGTTCCCACGCTCTCCCGAGCCTAACGATGCTGAATTCTGCAAAAAAGCCAAGGAATACAATATTCTTATCGTTCCCGGCTCCGCCTTTGCCTGCCCGGGTCATTTCCGTATGGCTTATTGCGTGCCTTACGAACAATGCGTAAATTCCTTGAAAGCATTCGAAAAATTAATGGCAAATTATAAATAAATCTCGTCCTTTTGCAACTTTATTACCCGTGTTTTCGTTTACTGTATGTAGCCTGCAAATTTTAATTATTTTATAGAATATAGGGAAAACTTTTTATGTAAAGAAGTTTTCCCTAAAATTTGATTATGCAAGGTTTAATATTCGGCTGCTTTCGAACGAGGGCGTTTCACGCAAAACCCTTTTTTGCCCAAGTAAAAAAGGTTCTACCTCAAGGTCTTATGTTTTTTACATATGTTTTAAAATACCCCGGCACTGCCGGTCAGCGAGGTGAAAAATGAGTAAGAAAGTACTGGTAGTGGAAGACGAAAAAAATATTATAGACATCATTGCGTTTAATCTGAAAAAAGAAGGTTTTGAGGTGCTGACAGCATCTGACGGTGAAATGGGCTTAAATCTGGCCTTGACCGAGCAGCCCGACCTTATCATCTTGGATATTATGATGCCGAAAATGGACGGTTTCGAGGTCTGCAAAAAAGTAAGGGAAAAATCCCAAACGCCAATAATAATGCTTACCGCCAGGGCAGAAGAAGTGGATAAAGTGGTGGGCCTGGAACTGGGTGCGGACGATTACGTTACAAAACCTTTCAGCGTCCGTGAATTAATGGCCCGTGTCAAGGCAAACATACGCCGCAGCGACGCTGTGGTACCCCAAAAAGAAAAAGGCCGTGAACAGGTCTTTGGCGACATCACCATACACCACGACCGCTTTGAAGTCTCCCGACGAGGCGAAGTTATAGACCTAACCCGCAGAGAATTTGAGCTTATAAAATTTTTGGCTACCCAATCACCCCAAGTATTTTCCCGTGAAACTCTGTTGGAAAAGGTTTGGGGTTATGAATATTTCGGCGATGTTCGTACCGTAGACGTTACCATACGCCGCCTTCGTACCAAGCTGGAGGATAACCCCGAAAAACCGGCTTATGTGCTGACCAAAAGAGGAGTAGGCTATTATTTCGCCGGCACACCATGAAAAGTATAAAACTCAAACAGGTTATCATCTGCCTTGCATTAGTGTTTATAGTAATGCTACTGAGCGGCACTTTTATGATAACCACCATAAACCTACAGGAAATAAATAAGGCCCACGGCAAGCTTATAGACTTTGCCCGGTACATTAACGAACTGGTAGTGCAGGTTTATACACCGGAATCCTTTCAGGACGCCTTTTCCAACGAAGTTGCCCTTAAAGGCGGTCAGGAACGGCTGCAAGGCAATATTTTAAACGCCAACGGTCAGACCATAGCCTCTAACGTTACCTCGGACGTTAAACTTCTGAAATATGTGGATAATACTGTTATTTCCGCACTTGCCGGAGAGCCGGCTTTCAGTCAGGGCCGAAAATTAGACGTTACCGGCCAATATATAGAGCTTATTAGCTACGCAGAGCCTATTTTTGATACCTCGGGAAACGTAAAATACGTTATTTTTACCCGTTATGACGCCGAGCCCATACTAAAAAACCTGGGCGATTTGGCTATAACACTGGTGTTCACCTTGGTACTTTCCCTTACCCTAACGGCGATTTTGGGCTTTTTGTTCGCTAACACTTTAACCGAGCCTATAATCGTATTAACCAAAAAGGCCAAAGAACTGGCCCAAGGCAAGCTGAACCAAAGCATACCCATTAACAGCCCGGACGAAATCGGTCAGTTAACCGAAAGCTTTAATTACATGGCAAAAGAGCTTAACGAGACCATTCATATAATGGCAAGCGAAAAAAACAAGATGGAAATACTGCTGCATAATATGACGGACGGCGTGCTCGCCTACGACAAAAACGGCAGTTTGATTCATGCCAATTCCCTGTGCGAAGAATTGCTTGAAATAGACGGCATAGAAAACATACCTTTCAGCCAAATGATGGACGTTTTGGGCATAGATACCGAGGTTTTGCACGAAGGCCTAAAGGGCACCACCATCACCACAAAACAGCGCTTTATTCAGGCAAACTTTACACCCTATCTGAACAAAGCCGGCGAAATAGACGGTATAGTTATAGTTCTGGCAGACGTTACCCAACACAAAAAACTGGACGATATGCGTAAAGAATTTGTAGCAAACGTAAGCCACGAAATTCGTACTCCGCTTACCACCATAAAATCCTACGCCGAAACTCTGCTGGACGGTGCCATAGACGAAAAAGAATTGGCAATGGATTTTTTAAGGGTCATAGAATCCGAAGCCGACCGCATGACCCTGCTTGTAAAGGACCTATTGGAGCTTTCCCAATTGGATAACTCCCAAATAAAGCTTACTTTCACGGAAAACGACCTTATAGAACTTATCCACAGGGTTATACGCCAAGTAAGCCTGCTTGCGGATAAGAAAAACCAGACCATTATCTTCGAACCGCCGGATAAGCCCTTCCCGGCCTATATAGACCCCGGCCGCATTAATCAAACCCTTACCAACGTTATAGGCAATGCCATAAAATACAGCGACGAGGAATCCGTCATAGAAATCCTCACAGACGAATCCGACTATTTTTATCGCATTACCATAGTAGACACAGGCATGGGCATACCAAAAAAAGACCTACCCCATATCTTCGAGCGTTTCTACCGTGTGGATAAAGCACGCTCCAGAGCCATGGGCGGTACCGGCCTTGGCCTTGCCATAGCAAAAGAAATTATCGAAGCCCACAACGGCACCATCACCGCCACTTCCACCATAGGTGAAGGCACAGCCATGGTAATTTCCCTGCCAAAAAAACAATAGGATTAAAGAAACTCCATGTTCGTCTTTTTTGTAAAGAGGGAGTTTATGACCGGTTCCCGTTTCAAAATGGAACCGGTATGAGGGAAAAAACCTTTTTGTGCCGTGAAAAAATGTTTTCTCCCTAATGCCTTACTCTTTTTAGCCCTTCCGGAAAGGAGGTTGCCCGTGGAAAAACTCTTTCAGCGTGAAACGGGTAGGATTAAACGCCGGTTTACGTTTTTGAATACATTTAAGAATCTTACCATCTTGATGCTCACTGTAACGGCAGTCTTCCTAGCCGGCAAGCTGTGGTTCGAGGAAATCGCCAACCGCAGATTAGACTTCTCCGGCCATGCACCCGGCATAAACGAACCGGTCCAAGCCCCGGACAGCGGCTTCGCCGTGCCTTACAGAATACTTACCAACATAGGCCAAAATAAATTTGACGTGTTGTATGCTCCTTTAAGTTCCGTTCAGGAAAGCGACTTCAAAGAAGCTGTAATCAGCGTTTTCCAAGAGGGCAACTACGAGGGCGAAACCCTGCCGGCTTGGGAAACCTTGATAAATAAACCTTCATACCTTTGTGAATACGCCTTTTCCATGCCTGCCGATATATTCGCCGCCGGTTTCACCGACAAGCCCGGCAATTTCCTACGTAATGTAGCCTCATTCGATTCGGTTATGCTTATACCGGAGGCTGAAAATAAGATTAGCATATATTTTTACAGAAAGCTTAACAACAAATTTGTGAAATACAGCGTTTCCAATGCCGACTTGTACAGCCGCCTTACCGGCAACATTAAAACCATAGCCGGTCAAAACCGCCGCTACCACTGCGTTTCTTCCTTGCAAAAGGACTATAACCTGTTTAGCGGAGTTGTATTTATACCTACCCGGGACGGCGAGGGCATTGATTACAACATAGTTAACCTAAACAACCCCTACCTTTCAAAAGGTCAGTTACTGTTAAACACCGTTGAAAAACAAGTAGATCTGTTTTTTGACAAGCCGGCCTCAAAATGGTCCGGGACGGCTAATGGTGCCTTTACTTATTCGGACGAAAATATAGTGGTTAAGTATTACCCCACGGATATTTTGGAATATTCCGACTATCGCAGTCACGATAAAAAAAGCTCACCGTCCTTTATGGCTGATTATAGAGCTGCGGTTAATTTTTTAGCCAAGGACAAAACAGTTGTAAACGACTATTATCTGGCGGATTATATTTCCGGCGAAGACCGTAGCGTGTTTTATTTTAATTTCACCGTTAACAATTTCCCACTGGTAATCTCCAACAACATTAAATCCAAGGCACAAATAACCTATCCCATAGAGGTAGTTGTGGAAAACGAGTGGGTAAAGAAATATAAAAAACTTGCCTATAATTACGAGCCGGACAAGGGCGTTACCGAGACTGTCTCCATGGACTGTTTGGATTCTTTAAATATGCTTGTCCCTCAAGAAAGCATAGCCGGTATACGTCTGGAAAATGCCCAATTGGGCTATAATATAGACAAGAGCAAACAAATGACCTTGTATTGGTTTTTAGACATCGAAGGAAAAGTCTACGCACAAAGCACCACCTAGGAACGCACAGTGTGCGTTCC
Organism: uncultured Defluviitaleaceae bacterium; assembly: GCA_964392115.1. Classification (GTDB taxonomy): domain Bacteria; phylum Bacillota; class Clostridia; order Lachnospirales; family WRBF01; genus CAYXWM01. Next base: position 21,435 of record CAYMOU010000003.1, read on the forward strand.
TACCTTCACCGGAGGCCGAAACTTGTCTTGCTTTTTCCCCATAAATCAGGTACAAAATATAAAAATATAAAATTCCCGAAATTTTTTTAAAAAAGTGCTTGACTTTATATATACAGGGTGCTATAATTCGTACTTGTGAACGACAACTAGCAAAACAAACCAACTATGGCCCAGTAGCTCAGTTGGTCAGAGCGCCGGCCTGTCACGCCGGAGGTCGAGGGTTCGAGCCCCTTCTGGGTCGCTAATAAAAAGCAGAAGAACATTAATATGTTTTCTGCTTTTTTTGCGTTGTTCTTTTTTTAATTTATCCTTGCAAATATAACTGATGGTTTTCTTTCATTCGCTCATCATCCGGCGCAAGAGCCATTGCCATTTCAGATAATTTTACAGCTTTTTCTCGTAAACCCAAATAATAGGCCGATAAAGCCGCCAAATCATAGGGTGTTGCGTCCCAAGCAAAATTCTCGTTTACATAGCCTAAAGACCGGGTTCTTATGCCCAAGGCATATTCCGCAAAATAGAACATGGTTTCATAGTCCGCTTGCATACAGGCCAAAAGTGCCATTTCCACATAGGGTTCTCTTACCCCGGGGCATTCGCCCATGGCTCTGAACAGCCATCTTTTAGCCTGTTCATAGTCTGTCTTTTCTTTAAATATCCGTGAGATATAACGCATGGCTGCGGAGCGTTCTTCTTCCCAAAAGCTGTTTACGGCCCGAAGGTATTTTTTAAACACATCCAAAGCCCTGTCATAGTTCCGGTCATACATATACTCTCTGCCTATATAGAACAGGTTTCTGGGGTTTTCCGCATTCTCCCGTTCCAGGAGTTTATTCAGCTTATCATAGGTTTCTCGGGCCTCGGCCGGGTTTCGGGAGAATTCAAGCCCTTCCACAAACACTCCCTGCTCGGTTTTTTTGCCTGTGTAATGCAACATAGGATAAGTAGGATTAATCCACTGATAATCCTTGCGTAAGTGTATTCTGTGGTTAATATGCCGTGCAACCTCCGATCCGTCGTCTTTTATAAAGCTGTAGCGATACAAGCCTCGGGTTGCGTCTTTGTTCCAAGCCTGTTCCAATTTTTCTCGCCAACCCGGGTTTATTTGCTCGTCCATATCGACATACACACAGATGTCTATATCTTGGGGCACTGATTTTAAGCATTGGTTTGCGGCGTAGTCATACCTGAAAGCCTGATTCCCTACTATGCGTACATTTGCGCCTTTAGCTTTCAGCAACTCCACCGATTTATCCTCCGAGCCTAAATCCGTTATTACGGTCAAATCCGCCTCTTTTGCAAAACTCATAAACCTCTCTGCGTATTTGGCATGGTTCTTGCACATGGAGTATACGCAAATTCTGTATTTTGTCATGCTAAAATCCCCTTTGCTTTTTATATAAACCCAATCGCTTATTTTATGAAAGCATATTTACAACCAAAATAGGCAAGTCTTTTTTAATGCATCTATATAATAATAATTTATAACGTAACCAAGCAAAATGTACCTATCAATATACTTGTTTTTTAAAGATAAGTTCCGGTTCCTGCATTGCATTTTTTACCCGTTAAAATTGTCCCGGGGATATTTATTGTCAAAAACAGACTGAATTCGCAGTTAATTTATATCATTTATCGTAAATTAGCACAACGACGACCAAATGCGGTTTAAACGGCAATATATCCGTGTATTAATCATAAAATAAAATGTAAATTAACTTGACTTGTTCCGGCATATTGCAGTAAACTATTAGTGAAAGAAAGGGCGTGTTATATGATAATAATACAAACCATGTATAAATTATGCAGGGTTGTTGTGTAAATGTTACTGCGTGACTGTTAAATGTTTGAATTACATATCAAATATTTAACAAACCGCAGTTTCATTAGCTTTTCGACATCTTTGGCAATATTACATATATATTTAGCCGTACTTTATGTTTGATTGTGCTGTTTTAATGCACCTTATCAAGCAGGGTGAGACAAAATTTTACTATAGGCGTACAAACTTGAAAGTGCATATGTTCGAGATTCGGTTGTGCAATAAAACGCATAACCGTCCAAATAGCCAAAATAATCGGACTTGTTTCGGCCAAATTCCATACAACTCCCTTAGGTATTATTATTAAATGTTGAGAGGAGAACAATTAATGGAAATCAGAAACAATGCGTTAAAAGCTTGGGTTGACGAAATGGCGGCAATGACCAAACCCGACAAGATTGTTTGGATAGACGGAAGCGAAGAACAACTGGCAGAATTACGAAAGGAAGCATTGGCAACCGGTGAAATTATTGAACTGAACCAAGAAATATACCCGGGCTGCTATTTACATAGGTCAGCAATAAACGACGTAGCAAGAGTTGAAGACAGGACATTTATTTGCACAACCGATAAAGACGACGCAGGCCCAACCAACAACTGGATGAGCCCTAAAGACATGTACGCAAAACTTGAAAAACTCTTTGACGGCTCTATGACCGGCCGTGCTATGTATGTTATACCCTATTCCATGGGCGTGGTAGGCTCGGAGTTTGCCAAGATCGGTATAGAAATCACCGATTCTATTTACGTGGTACTGAGCATGGCTATTATGACCAGAATAGGCAGTAAGGTTATGGAGGCTCTTGGAGAGGACGGCATCTTCATTAAGGGCTTACATTCCAAAGCAGAAATAAACGAAGAAAACAGATACATTGCCCATTTCCCGGAAGATTACGCTATTTGGTCCATTAACTCCGGCTACGGCGGAAACGTTCTTTTGGGCAAAAAATGCTTCGCTTTGAGAATAGCTTCCTATCTGGGTAAAAAAGAGGGTTGGCTTGCGGAGCATATGCTTATATTAAGAATAGAAACCCCGGAGGGCGACGTAAAACACGTTGCGGCTGCTTTCCCGTCCGCTTGCGGCAAAACCAACCTTGCCATGCTTATTCCTCCGGATGTTTATAAGGATAAGGGCTACAAAGTCCATTGCGTGGGCGATGACATTGCTTGGCTTAGAATAGGTGAAGACGGCAGACTTTGGGCCGTTAACCCCGAAGCCGGCTTTTTCGGCGTTGCTCCGGGAACCGGCGACAAATCCAATCCCAACGCCTTGGCTTGCGTAAAGAAAAACTCCATTTTCACCAATGTTGTTCATAACTTAGATGAAAACACCGTATGGTGGGAAGGCCTGGACAAAAATCCTCCCAAAAACGCTCTTAACTGGAAAGGCGAAAAATGGGACGGTTCAGACGGTTCCAAGGGCGCTCATCCCAACTCTCGTTTTACAGCACCTGCCGTAAATTGTCCCTGTATATCTCCGTCCTTTGAAAAAGGCGAACCGGTGCCCATATCCGCTATAATTTTCGGCGGCAGACGTGCCAGAACAGCTCCCTTGGTTTATCAATCAAGAGATTGGGAACACGGCGTATTCGTAGGCTCTGCTATGGCCTCCGAAACTACAGCGGCGGCCGTTGGTGCTGTAGGCGTGGTACGCCGAGACCCTATGGCTATGCTGCCTTTCTGCGGTTATCATATGGGCGATTATTTTAACCACTGGCTTGAAATAGGCAAACGACTAAGCAATCCTCCGAAAGTTTTTAACGTTAACTGGTTCAGAACAGATTATCAAGGCAACTTTATTTGGCCGGGCTTCGGCGATAACCTTCGTGTTTTGGATTGGATAATTAAAAGGGCCGACGATAAAATAGAGGCAATAGAAACCGCCATAGGTTATCTTCCAAACCCCTTAGACATTAATATTGAAGGTTTGGCCATGAACACAGGCCTTGTAACCGACCTTTTATCCGTAGACCCGGGCTTATGGTTGGAAGAAGTAGAGGGCATCAAAGAATTCTACGCAAAAATAGGCGACCGCCTGCCCGAAGCTTTGAAAAAACAGTTGGAAAACTTAGAGACAAAATTAAAATCTTAGACTTTACAACCGGAAATTAAAGTGATATTATTGAAATATCACGGATAACCGGTATTTGTAATGCAAAAAATCGTTTATCCTTGTGAATTTTCAGAAAGTTTTACTCTGCTTGATGTAAAATTTTCCTTACTCTCGATAAAATCATAATTATGCAAATACGCTCTGTAATACCTAACCTATGCCCGGTTTGGCATAGGTTAGGTTTGTCGTAATTTGCCTAAAGGCGGAGGTGCCCCATTGTATTCGAAAGGCTCTAAAAACGCTTGGGTTTTGGTCATATGTTTATTGGCAGGTATAACAGCCGGCGGTGCCTTAGGGGAATATTTGGGTGGTATGCAAGGCATACAATGGTTAAAGATTGGGCAAAGCTTCGGTATAACCGAACCCATGAAATTAGACCTGGGTATTTTAATGTTGCAGCTTGGCTTTGTTTTCAAAATTAACGTTGCAAGCATACTCGGCATGATTATAGGCATATTTGTATACAAAAAACTCTAAAATCTATCGGATACAAATCTGTATTAATTATAAAGCAATACGGAATTTACAAGGAGGAAACTTTATAATGAAAAAGATAGTTCTCGCCTCAGCCTCTGCCCGACGTCAGATGCTTCTCAAACAAGTGGGCATACCTTACGAAGTGGTGGTCACCAATATTGACGAAACCGTCGATACCGAGGTGTCCCCGTTTGACCAAGCCAAAATTTTATCGGCGAGAAAGGCTATGGCAGCTTACGAAATGCTTGACGATCCTGCAATTATTATAGGTGCGGATACCATCGTATCCATACACGGCAAGGTCTTCGGCAAACCGAAAAACGATGATGAAGCCTTTGATATGTTGCACCAACTTCAAGGCGAGCATCATTCAGTATACACCGGCGTTACCATTATCAATAAAAACGCCGACAGCTACGAAACCAAGACCTTTGTAGACACCACCATTGTTTACATGAGCCAATTGACAGACGACGAAATACGCCAATATATTAAAACAACCGAACCCTTCAACAAAGCCGGCGGTTACGCTATTCAAGACCTGGGCGCTCTGTTTGTTGAAAAAATAGTGGGCGACTATTACACCGTAGTAGGGCTTCCGCTTGTTAAGGTTTATAAAATTCTTCACGATTATGGATATAATATGTTTGAACACAGATAAAACCACGGGAGTTTTCGCAGTCTGCGAAAACTCTTATTAATTTGAAATTTTAAAGAAAGCATATATTATTTCCATATTTAATAAAGGATAAAAATTTGCAAATTATCCTTGAATCTTTGTCTAAATTACAAATTTTTATCTACTGTTTTAAACGGAATTAGTATTAACTTAACGGTTTTTCATTATAATTTAATATAATTCCAATATCTTCTTAACACAAATAATCTACATTATAATTCAGCTCATATGAGCTTTATTTTTTTGTTGATAATTAGAAAAATAGAGTGTATTATATAATAGATTATCTCACCTTTTTGCATACATTTACATTTTCCGGGCAAATCAGCCGGAAAGTATAAATGAAATTGAAAATATCAATAGGATTATTCAATTGGGCATATAAATATAAAGTTGAATATTACACCGATTCGTGCTTTTTACTGCAACAATCCTGGGCAGAAACCGGGTATTTTTTGTGTACTGCTTATTTAAAAGCACAGTTTTGGGTTATAATACAAGGCACCGGAAGGAGAAAACCAATGTTTTCAAGAGATTTAGGAATAGACTTAGGAACAGCAAATACCCTGGTATTTGTTAAGAATAAGGGAATAATTGTAAATGAACCATCGGTTGTGGCTATTAATTCCATGACCAGAGACGTTTTGGCAGTAGGCAACGAAGCCAAGCAAATGATAGGCCGTACACCCGGCACCATTGTAGCCATAAGACCCATGAAAGACGGGGTTATTGCAGATTTCGAAACCACTCAGGCCATGCTTAAATATTTTATCAGGCTGGCTTATACCCGTTCTCTGTTCTCTATGCGACCCAGAGTAGTGGTTTGTGTACCCTCCGGGGTTACGGAAGTTGAAAAACGTGCGGTAATGGAAGCCACTATTTCTTCCGGCGCAAGAGAAAAAGACGCTTATTTAATAGAAGAACCCATGGCTGCTGCTATAGGTTCCGGTCTGCCGGTAGAAGAACCCACCGGTTCTATGGTAGTGGATATAGGCGGCGGTACCAGTGAAGTTGCGGTTATTTCCCTTGGCGGTATAGTAACCAGCAAATCCCTTCGTATAGCCGGCGACGAGTTGGACGAGCATATCGTTAACTATGTTAAAAAAGAATATAACCTTGCCATCGGTGAACGTACTGCCGAAGAAATCAAGGTTTCCATAGGCTCCTGCTTTAATTCGGACAGAAATGTTTCCATGGATATACGTGGCCGTGACTTAATTTCCGGTCTGCCCAAAACCATTAACATTTCATCTTACGAAGTAAGCCAAGCCATAGCCGAACCTGTAAGTGCAATTATCGACGCCATTAAATATACCCTGGAAAAAACTCCGCCGGAATTGGCTTCGGATATTATGGAATCGGGAATTATGCTTACCGGCGGCGGTGCTTTGCTTTCCGGCCTTGACGAACTTATCAGCCACGAAACCGGTATGCCTGTTAATATAGCAGACGAACCCCTTAACTGCGTAGCTTTGGGTACCGGCTTGGTTCTGGAGCATATACACTCACTAAGAAATGTATTGATAACTTCAAGAAAATTAAAAATGTAGATATACCTTTTATAGTCAAATTGACAAGGACCGGTAACAAAAGCTGTTCTTCGTAAACGGTTGGCTCATGTGTTTTTCAAGGAAAACCACCCGGAATAGACGCTTTTGTTACTATTTAATCAGCATTTGACTATAATATGTAAATTTACGAAAGGAGAGCCGCAGGTATTGATTTTTTAAGGGAAAACCGGCGGTGTTAAAATCAGTGAAATTTTTATCCGGGCACAAAAGAGCCTTTATAATTATAATGTCGTTAATTTGCATAGTGGCAATAATTTTTTCCCTTACAGTACGAGACAAGCCCGGCTTTTTGGAGAATTTGCTGGGCTATGTGGTCACCCCGGTTCAACAGGCCTCTACAGGCGTTGCGGACTGGTTCGGTGATAGGTTTTCCTACTTTACCGATGTAGATAAGCTGGAAGCCGAAAACCGCAGCTTAAAAAACGAGCTGGACAATTTAAGAGCCGATAACCGCCGCCTTAAACTGATAGAAGCCGAAAACGAAAAACTCAGCGAACTGCTTAAAATGGATAAAAAATATCCCGACTACCCCAAGCTGGGCGTTCAAATAATCGCCAAAGACTCCGGCAACTGGTACGACACCTACATTATAAATAAGGGTGAATCAGACGGAGTTTTCAAACACATGGTAGTCCTGGGCTCCGGCGGCCTTGCCGGACAAATTATGGAGGCAGGCTCCGGCTATGCCAAGGTGTTGTCTATTCTGGACGATACAAGTAAGGTCAGCGCTATGTCTGTCCGCTCGGAAGACGTAGGCATAGTAAAAGGCGACCGCACCCTAATGAAAGACGGGCTTTGCCGCATGGATTACGTGGACAACAACGCCCAAATCATGGAAGGCGACGAAATCGTCACATCCCACTTCTCCGACATTTATCCGCCGGGCCTAACCATAGGCACGGTTGTGGAAGTCCGCTCCGACAGCAAAGGCTTCTCAAAACACGCCATAATCAAACCCACCGTTGACTTTAAACGCATTAATTCCTTTCTGGTAATTACCAAAAAGTTTTCAACGTTGGAGGATATACTTACAGGCGAAGCCACCGAAAAAGAAGCAGACTGATAAAATAAATATAATAATTAGTATGATATAGCCTTGAGTAACGTAATAATAAAGTCTTTTTGAAGGGAGTTTGAGGGAAACTTTTTCTTCAGAAAAAGTTTCCCTCAAGGTCTTTATCTTTTGCATCTCTACCCAAGCAACAAAAACGGAGGAAAAATCGTGTTTCGTGCTGTAGTAATGGCAACCTTACTGTTTGTAAACTTCATATTGCAATCAACCGTGTTCGGCTTTATAGAAATTATAAACGTAAAGCCAAACACCTCGGTTGTTTTTATCATCTGCTATGCCATGCTCCGGGGCGACATGGAAGGTGCCGTTTTCGGCTTCTTTTCCGGCCTGATCCACGATATTTATTTCGGCCGTCTGTTTGGGCTGTATGCCCTGCTTGGTATGCTTACGGGCTTTATTTGCGGCAAACCCTTTAAAGACTTCTACAGGGAAAACTACCTACTGCCTTTGTTCCTTTCTGCTGTTACCCTCTTAATATACGGCTTTTGCTTTTACTTCACCAACTTCCTTTTCAGAGGCAAAACCGACTTTTTCTACTACTTCGGTCGAATAATCTTGCCGGAAACCGTATATTCCTCTGTAATCTCTATTGTTATTTACAGAATCACCTACTCTGTCAACAACCGATTGGAACAGCGTGAAAAAATGAGCCGCCGATTATTTTAAAAGTTGAAAGGAGTTTGGGCAAAACCTTTTCCTCCGGAAAAAGCTTTCCCAAAGTATGCCTTTCCTCTCTCTTTTATAAGGAAGGTGAAAAGTTGGATAAACGTAACGTTCTCATTAAATTATTAACCGACAGATTATTTCTGGCCTTCGTTATAATCTGTATCTCCTTTTATTTGTTGGTTGTCCGGCTGTTCTCCTTACAAATAGTTAAAGGAGAAAACTACCAAAACTCACTGGAATTTACATCATTTGTTAAAATCAACATCAGTGCCCCAAGGGGTACGATTTACGACAGATACGGGCGTCCTTTGGCCGTTAACCGCCCCACCTTTACCGTTAAAATCGACCCAAATTTAATAGTGGGCAGCGACGTTAACGAAGTGCTTTATAATCTCATACTTCTGTTCGAAAAATACGATGACGAATATGTAGAGGACTTCCCCATAACCCAAGAAAAACCCTATGAATTCCTTTTCGACAACAACAAAAAACGTGAAGAATACTGGAAACGGGATATGCAAGTTCCCCAAGAAAAAACCGCCCCGGAAACCGTAGAATTTTTAAGGGACAAATTCAGTATCTCAAAAAGCCTATCCGAAACGCATTTGCGTAAACTTTTGGCTCTGCGTTCTCAATTATATATGTACAGATACAGAAAACAGGACCATATTACCGTTGCATACGACGTTAAAAAGGAAACCATGATAGCCATTGAGGAACACGGCGAATCCTTTCCCGGCATTTATATAGACACGGACTTTTTACGTGAATACCCGGAAGGTAAGTACTTCTCGCATATTTTAGGCTTTGTTCGTGGCTTAAATACGGACGAGGAACTGGAGGAATTCGGCGAAGGCTACGAATATAACGACATCGTAGGCAAATCCGGCATAGAAAAAACCTTCGAAAAGCAACTGGCCGGAATAAAGGGTACACGCACCGTAGAGGTTGCGGATTTGGACAAAAAAATAAGCACCGTAGAAATAGAAGAACCCATACCCGGCAGCAAAATTTTCCTTACCCTTGACCAACGCCTGCAAAGCCGCAGTTTTCAAATAATAGAAGAAGTTTTGGCGGATGTTTTGATTAAAAAATTACAGGCCTCCGCCATATCACAAAAAGATTTGTTTATTTCTATGGTTAAGTGCAACACCATAAACGCCAAAAGCATGATGAACTCGGACTCCGGTTCTTCCTTAATCATAAAAAATTGGGTGCTTAAAACTTTACCCACCGCCAACGTAGGAGACCTTAAAGGCTTGGACGAAGTTAAACAACTAATAGCCGACGGCATAGAATCAGGGGATATATCCCTAAAAACTCTGGCCTTTGTGGGCTTTGAACAGGGCCTAACCACCCATACTTACGAAGAAATCGACCGTATGACACCCTTGCAGTACGTTATTTCCGGCCTTAGCCGCTTGGAGATTACCCCTGCAATGACCGGCCTAGACCCCAGTACTGCTTCCTTGGTGGTTGAGGATGTAACAAACGGCGACGTTTTGGCGGCCGTGTCTTATCCTTCATTTGATAACAACCGTTTTGTCAATAATTTTGACAACGATTATTACAGAAACCTTAACACCAACCCTACTTCACCTTTGATTAACCGACCGTTTTCCGAACCTCGTGCTCCCGGATCTACTTTCAAAATAATTTCAGCCATTACAGCCCTGGAAAACGGCTCAATTACGCCAAAATCAACCATTCACGACGGTGTTGCCTTTGAAAAAGCCGGAAAACCGGTTACCCGTTGCTGGAACAGAAGCTCTCATGGCACCATTAACGTTTCCAAGGCTATCTCCGTCTCCTGTAACTATTTCTTCTGCGAAGCCGTATACAGAATGGGCAACGCTAAAGCCGGCAACTCTTTGGACAGCATAAGCAAACTGAACGAATACATGAAATATTTCGGCCTGAACGACCCTACCGGCGTGGAAATAGGCGAACGTAACAAAAACAAAATAGACGGCATAGACATGATTTCCTCACCGTCATACAAAGAATATTTGGTGAAACTTCGTAACCCCGAAGCCGCCGCCATAGATTATCGCTGGGCAGATGTGGACACAATTCATACCTCCATGGGTCAATCCGTCAACAACTATACCTCCGCCAACATGGTAAAATATTTCGCCACCCTTGCAACCCGTGGTCAACGTTACCAAATGCATCTGCTTAACAAAACCGAAACCCAAACCAAAGAGGGCTTGGAAACCACCGAATTTAAGCCCAACCAAGAACTGGTGGTTCCAATCTCCGAATCAACCTTAAAAGCTGTATACGACGGTATGCTGGGCGTAACCACCGCAAGCTACGGCACCGCAAGAAGCGCCTTCCGTGACTTTCCTATAACCGTAGCCGGTAAAACCGGTACAGCCCAAGAAAACAAAAAACGAAACGACCACGCCTCCTTCGGCGGCTTTGCACCCTTCGAAAATCCCCGCATCGCCGTCTACGTCTCCGTACCCTTCGGCGACTATAAATACACCATACCGGCCTCACATATAGCAAAAAGAGTAATCGCAGAATATTTCGGCCTTGAAAACGAACCCGCCGAATCCGCACCAATGAACACCCTGTATTAAATTGTTTACGAAAACCTACCGTTTTACAATAATAAAGTCTTTTTGAAGGGAGTTTGAGGGAAACTTTTTCTTCAGAAAAAGTTTCCCTCAAGGTCTTAATCTTTTATTCTTTTTAGCTCTTCACGCTCTACCCATTCATTAGAAGGAGACTGTTATGACAAAGAAGAACAGCGTTGTTTTTAAAGGCAGCAGGGACGGAATCGTAATACTGTTGGACGACGGAGAGGACTTTGAAACACTAAAAACTCAGTTGACCTCTAAGGTAACCGACGCAAAACGCTTTTTCGCCGGTGCAAAAGCCGCCATTTCGTTCAGAGGACGCTCTCTTTCGGAACCGGAGGAAAGAGAACTTCTTGAAATTATTGCAGACAGGACCGACCTGGACATCTCTTTCTTAAACACAACCACTCCCGTACCGCCCTCCGGCAATACCCCGGTTACCCCGTTTGCCTTATCTGAATGTATGACCGCCTATCATATGTCCGGCCTACGCTCCGGCCAATCAATACGCTATGCCGGCTCGGTAGTAGTAATGGGCGATGTTAATCCCGGCGCAGAAATCATAGCCTCCGGCAACATTATAGTACTGGGCGCCGCAAGAGGCCTTTTATTCGCCGGCTGCAACGGTAACACCGAATGCTTTATCTCTGCCTTCTCTCTCTGGCCGGTCCAGCTAAGAATAGCGGACGTGGTTTCTCATATACCGGACGAACTCCAAGACCGCAAGAAAAAAGAGAAATCCGTCCCGGTCTACGCCTACTTAAAAGAAGGAAAAATGTACATAGAGCAGTTACTGCCTCAAAAATAAGCCTTTATAACCACATTGGAAATTGTAAAAAATTTATGTCAATTAATTTAACATAAAAATAATAACTTACTCACACATTTATGACCGAATTGTGTTATAATGTAAAAGTGTGAAACTTTATAACAGCTAAAATTATTGAATACAGTGGGAAGTTATTCTGCCGGCAAAGATATGTACATAAGCAAATAAAGTATTACAACCCAATGTCGCAATTTGCCGGAAAATTCGACAATTTTTTTCCGGCCTAAGCCATTCCCCGGTTTTTGCATATTCTTAAAACTTACTTAAAAATACTGCATTTCAGACATATTTTCGAAACCAACAAAATATATAATATTAAGCTTTCCGAAAAATTATGCAAGAATTTGCTATATTTATTTCATGGAAAAAGAGTTAAATATTTGGTAAAATATCTTTATAATTTATAAGTATTTTTATGCATTGTTATATTACACCAATCTTTTTTTATATATTTGCAAACTGTGCATGTGAACAAACCCGGTGTTTTATCGGAAAACCCACCGTAAGCAACCGCATGAACATAAGCAAATATATCCCAAATTAAGGGTTGGAATTTAACCGGCAACAGAATGTATCACCGGATTATATGCCGGCTTACCGTATTTTTTACGGCAACCGGCCGGAATAAATGTGATATGTTTGACTGCAGCCGTAATTAAAACTTGCTCAATTAATAATTGGCATAAAGAAAATTTAGGGGGAAAACAGATGAGCGAAGTGTTAGTAATCACATCAGGCAAAGGCGGCGTAGGCAAGACAACAACCTCTGCTAACATAGGAACCGGACTGGCGGCAATGGGGAAAAAGGTAGTTTTGGTTGATGCTGACATTGGGCTGCGTAACCTGGACGTTATAATGGGTCTGGAAAACAGAATCGTTTATGATGTGATAGACGTTATCGAAGGTAACTGCCGTATTAAACAGGCGTTGATTAAGGACAAGCGTTTCGACACCCTTTATCTTTTGCCGGCGGCTCAAACCAAAGATAAAAACGCAGTTAATCCCGAGCAAATGTACAAATTGTGCCAAACATTGAAAGAAGAATTCGAATATATAGTTATCGACTGCCCGGCAGGTATAGAACAAGGCTTTAAAAACGCCATCGCCGGTGCTGACAGAGCAATAGTTGTTACCACTCCCGAAGTATCCGCCGTGCGTGACGCCGACCGTATTATCGGCTTACTGGAAGCCTCCGAATTACGTGACCCCATGCTGATTTTAAACCGCATAAGGGTGGATATGGTAAAACGTGGCGATATGATGACCCTTGAAGACGTTACCGAAGTGTTGGCTATAGACGTTTTGGGCGTAGTGCCGGACGACGAAACAATCGTTATTTCCTCTAACCGTGGCGAACCTGCCGTTCTGGACCAAAGCTCCCGTGCGGGACAAGCTTTCAGAAACATTACCAGACGTGTACTGGGCGAATCCGTATCACTTATGAACTTGAACTATGACGAAGGTTTTCTCTCCAAGTTAAAAAAAATATTCCGTTTCGGAAATTAAGGATGTGAAGCTTTGGATATATTCAGTTTTTTTTCCAGAAGAACAGCTTCTAAGGATATAGCTAAAGACCGCTTGAAACTGGTGCTTATTCACGACCGTGTCAACTGTTCCACCCAGTTGCTGGAAATGTTGAAAGTAGACATTATCAAGGTAATCTCCAATTATATGGAGATAGACGAGGAAGAGCTTGATATCCAAATCTCTCAAACTCCTTCCGATACCCTTGGTCACAGCGTTCCCATGCTTTGTGCCAATATACCCATTAAAAATATGAGAAAAGTTCAAACTAAATAAATCCGTTATTTTATATTGTAAAAAGTTTTAAAGAAATTGAAAATTTTCCGGCGTTTTAAGGATAAATTATGGATTTTATCAAACATTAAATATGGAATCGGTATATTTATGTTTGATACTTCAAAAAATTGTTGATAATTTTATACAGACACAGAACTTGCCTTTACAGCTCTGAGTAATACCAAGCCTTAGAGCTGCAAATATTTATTTTTATTTGTTTGTATAACTTTATTGCAAAATATCTTTATTTTTTTAAAGGATTGGTATAAAATGCGTGTGGGATATACCGGAATGAGGTAATACAATGAAAAGGAGTTACCGGTCCTTTGACTATCTGCTGTGCGGATTGGTTTTTACGGTTTGTATCATAGGAATAGTGCTTATAGGTTCCGCTACCCATGTAAACATCAAGGGCATGACCCCGGATTTTAAGGGGCAGCTCATTTGGTTCTTTTCGGGAATTGTATTGATGTTTTTTGCGGCATTTATTGACTATCACTTTATTTGCAAATTTTATATACTTATTTATATTGTAAATCTTATGCTGCTACTGACGGTGCTGGCTTTGGGCAGCCAAAACGATTCGGGAGCAACAGTCAGCCGTTGGCTGGATTTAGGCCCTCTGGGCGGTATTCAGCCTTCGGAGTTTTCGAAAGTGTTTATGATTCTGTTTCTGGCTAAATTTGTTTCGCTGAAAGAAGACACTCTTAATAATTTCTCAAATTTCGTTTTGGTTATGATTTTGATTCTGATTCCTTTCCTTTTGGTCTGGGAACAACCCTCTCTTTCGGCAAGTTTGGTTATTATAACTGCTTCGGCTTCCATTTTGTTTGTGGGTAAGCTGAGTTATAAATATATACTCCCTATTTTGGGAACAGTTGTACCAACAGCCTTCTTTATTATACAAGACGCTTTGCGTACACCTCATTTATTTGTGGATAAGATTCTTAAACCTTATCAAATCACTCGTATTGTGGAAACCTTTCTTTCCGACCCTACCAGCGACGGTTATTACCAAACATCGCATTCCATTCAAGCCATAGGTTCCGGCCAATTACACGGCAAGGGATTATACCGAGGCGTGCTTAACCAAATGAACTACGTTCCCTATTCCCATAACGACTTTATCGTTGCGGTGCTGGGCGAAGAGTTTGGGTTTGTGGGCTGTGTGGCAGTACTGGCTTTGATGCTTTTAATAATAGGGCTTTGCTTTAGGACAGCATATACCGCCGTGGACCTTTTAGGCAAGCTAATAGCTACCGGCGTGGGTTGTATGCTTGCTTTCCAAGTATTTGTAAACGTAGGCGTGGCAACAGGGATGCTTTTTAATACCGGTATGCCCCTGCCTTTTATGAGTTATGGCGGCAGCTCCATGTGGACAGGTATGATAGCTGTAGGCCTTGTAATAAATGTAAGAATGACAAAGAATAAATCGGTTTTTGAAGGATGATATTATGAATATCGGTTTGATAGCACATGACAACAAAAAGAAATTAATGGAAAACCTCTGTATAGCTTACAGACATATACTAAGCAAACACCTGCTCTTCGCCACAGGCACCACCGGTCGCCTTATCGAAGAAGCGGCAAACATCACTGTGAACAAATACCTTGCCGGCCATTTGGGCGGTCAACAACAGCTTGGCGCACAAATAGCCATGAACAACGTAGACCTGGTAATTTTCTTACGTGACCCCAATACACAAAAACATTACGAAACTGAATCCAACTCTCTTTTACGCCTTTGCGATACCCATAATATCCCTCTGGCTACCAATCTGGCTACCGCCGAAGCCTTGCTTTTGGCTCTTGACCGTGGTGATTTGGATTGGAGAAATATTGTTAATTAAATAGTGAAATACCCTAAACCCTGCTTTGAATAAACAGGGTATTTTTTTGCTCAAAATGAATCTTAATTTAGACTGATTCTGTAGGGTCGGGGATCTGCTCCGACCCTTATTCAATCGTCAAGACCTACAATAAAATTACACACGTTTGATGAATTGGGTATGGATCAATTCGGGTACCCCGGAAGGACGCTCCTACATTGTGCTGTCGGTAAAACGGTAGCCACAACCATTCACCGCTAAAACCTCACCCGCTTTTACTCATATTTTTTTACTTGTTTACATACCTTAGATTAAGGCATTTTTCAAATTTTCTTGTGATAGTCGGTTCCGGATATTTTATGGTGAAACCTTTTTATATAGAATCCGAAAACATTTGAAGAAAGGCCGGGTAATACTAATTCCATTTAAAACAGTAGGTAAAAATTTTCAACTTATCCAAAGATTCACGGATAATTTGCAGATTTTTATCCTTCATTAAATATGGAATCAGTATAAAAACATATCGGGTCTTAATTTGAGCGGAGGTGTGGCATGGAGGATTTGAATTTTCGGGTGCTTCAGGGCTTTGGCGTAAAGGCTAAAAAAATAATTAAAGAAAAATCTTATTATATATGCAACACGGACAAAGGTCACAGGGTTATCCGAAAAAGCCTTGATTCCGCTCAACATATCGTTTTCCAACACGAAATAAAGGAGCAATTGTTCCAACGGGGTTTTACAAATACGGACAGGTATAAGACCTCTGTTTGGGGACATCCATATTTCGAATCCGAGGGCAGTATTTATGTAATGACGGACCTGGCAAATTTTACGGAGATTAACTTTTCAGACGGAAAGCAAATGCTGCAAGCGGTGGCAACCCTTGCACAATTTCACAAGCTTGCCAATCATATAACCGTTAGGGGTACTTATTTTTACTGTGACGACAGAAATATTGAGGAATATAACAAAAGTACCGATGAACTGAATTCCATACGTAAAAGCTTGGTAAACCAGCGGCGACTTTCGGATTTTGATGTGCTGTTTTTAAAGAATTACAAAGAATATCAGGACTATATCAAACAAGCAACCGACTCTCTGCAACAGACTAAGTTTCGTGAGCTTAAAAAAAAGGCATCGGAGAACCTTACCATATGCCACAATCGCCTAAAAGAAGAAAATTTCTTGTTTTCCGGCAGTGATTTATTTTTAACAGGATTTTCAAACGCCGGCATAGATTTGCAGCTTTTTGACCTCTGCGCCATTATACAACGCTACACCAAATATCTGCCGGAAGTAAGCCTAAGCATAGGCCGGCTGCTGGACGAATATTGCAAATACATAAACCTAACAAGCGAACATTTTAGAATTATCCACGGGATACTTCTTTATCCCTCACAATTTATAAAGCTTTGCAAGCAATACTACAGCAAGAAACGTCATTTTATACCTACGGCACTTATCAACCGTTTGAATACCTTATTGGTAAACGCAAAAGGTTATGAAAATTTTATAAATCCCTTGTTAAAGTACTGAAAACCCTTCCTTTTTCTCATAAAAATGAGCATCAAATATAAATTACTTAATATTAGAGTCTTTTTGAAAGGGGTTTGGGGAAAGCTTTTTCTTAAGAAAAAGTTTTCCCCAAGGTCTTATCTTTTTTTATCAGTAGGTCTCATTGCTTAAAGCATCAGAAATATTACTTGCCAGTTGGCAGGTCTTTTGGGCTACCGTTTTGGTGGCCTCTTTTATTTTGGGCTTTACGTTGTTGTAAACCTGTGTAGCGTTGGTTTTAACGTCCTGCGCTATGGAATTTACCGCATAGGCAAAGGTTTGCATCTTTTCTTCCATACAATCCGCAAATTCTCCTCTGCAACTTATACCCTTCAAGGACTCCAACAATCTTATTGCCTCGTCGGTGGTTATTGTTCCTTCTTCCAACATGGTTAGGATTTTCAAAGTGGGCTTGTACATACTGCACCTCCGTTTTTTATTTAGAAATAGCTTATTCCGGTTTTGTTTTATTATACAGCGGTAATAATGCGTTTTAACGGAAGTTGTTGTTTGTCATATAAAGGTAGATTTTTAGGTGTTTTTGTTTTATTCATGATTAAACCGCTTGACTTTCCACCGGGCGAATTATTTCCATAAACTGTATTAAATTTCTCCCGGTTGGCAATAATACAGGAAGTTTCTGATTCTTTCGATCTTCCGCAAGCACAAAATGCTTTGGAGGTCTTAAAGGAGGAGGTTTGAGTACATGTTATGCTCAAATAGAAATTATTTGAGTATAAGACCGTTTTCGGCAGCTTTTGTTACCGCCCGATGATTACGAAAACGGCCCATGCCAATGCGCAAGTTTGGTATAACATGGAATGCCGATTCCTCGGAATAGTGTGGCAACTTGGTTTTACGGAAATTAACTATTCTAGGTAGGGGTAATGTTTACCCCCGGTATAAAGGATTTGATGTTATGGAAAAGTTTGTTGTAAATAAAAACGGCCCTTTAAAAGGTAAGGTAAAAATAGGCGGTGCCAAAAACTCTGTTTTGCCCATTTTGGCGGCTACTCTCTTGGCGGACAAACCCTGTGTTATTAAGGATGTTCCGCCGTTAAGCGACGTTCTGATTATGGAACAGCTGCTAAACGAGTTTGGCGCAGACACAGATTTGGACATTAAAAACCTTACCATGAACATTCGACCGGGCGAAATAAAAAACCACGAAGCACCCTATGATTTGGTCAGCAAAATGCGAGCCTCTTTTCTGCTGATGGGGCCGCTGCTTGCTAGGTTTGGCAGTGTAAAAATACCCTTGCCGGGCGGCTGTGCCATAGGTGCCAGACCGGTGGATTTGCATTTGAAGGGTCTAACGGCCTTGGGTGCCGAGGTGGCTTTGGAACACGGCTATGTTACGGCACATTCCAAGCAATTAAAAGGCGCCAACATTTATTTGGACTTTCCCAGCGTGGGTGCCACAGAAAACATAATTATGGCGGCGGCACTGGCTAAGGGTCAGACCATAATCGAAAACTGTGCCGTAGAGCCTGAAATTGTTGACTTTGCCAACTTTCTAAACTCCATCGGAGCAGACGTAAGAGGCGTAGGCACAGACACCATTAAAATAAACGGTGTTCAAAGCCTGGGCGGCGGTGAACACACCGTAATCCCGGACAGAATAGAGGCCGGTACTTTTATGGTGGCGGCGGCTATTACAAAAGGCGATATTCTGGTTGAAAACGTGGTGGCAGACCACTTAAAGCCCATGGTTGCCAAGCTTAAAGAAACCAACGTAATAGTTGAAGAACAGGAAAACGGAGTACGTGTTTACGTAGAGCCGGGCACAAGACCTAAGGCTATAGACTTAAAAACCATGCCTTACCCCGGTTTTCCCACGGATATGCAGGCACAATTTATGAGCTTGCTTGCAGTATGCGAAGGCACCGGCGTGGTTACGGAAACCGTATTCGAAAACCGTTTTATGCACGTAGGCGAACTTAACCGTATGGGTGCAGAAATAAAAATCGAAAGCCGTTCCGCCATAATCAAAGGCGTGGAAAAGCTTATGGGTACCCAAGTAAAGGCAACAGACCTACGAGCCGGTGCGGCTGTAATGCTTTCAGCCCTTGCCGCCGAAGGCACCACGGAAATAAACGATATTTATCACATAGACAGAGGTTATTACGAACTGGATAAAAAATTACGAGACCTTGGGGCAAGCATAGAAAGGGTTTCGGAAGAATAAGCAAAAACCTTGTTTTGGGAAAAAGACAGCCTGAAGAATTTAATCCCTAAGTGGTATAAATTTTCCAAAATTGTTAATTATATGAATAATAACCGTCAGCAAAGTTAATACTAATACTCGGAGGTGTAATTTCGATGAGAAATAATTCTAACAGAGAAGGATTTTTTAAGAGAAACGGCTTTTATATTGCATTATACGGAAGCCTGGCAATTGTTTTGGTATTGGCAGCAGTCATTTCCTTTGACAATTTGAGCAATGCCAAAAGACCCTTTGCAGCAAACGAGCAAACGGTTGATTTGGACGAGCTGGAGCAAACAAGCCACAGCACAACAAGAAGTTACTTAGCGCCTGATGAGGCCATCAGTATCGAAACGGATTCCTATATCCCGGATGCTACAAGAGGCGATAACGCCTCTGTTCTCCAACCGGAAAACCCCTTGGAGACAGTTATCAAAGAAAGTCCCAAACCTTCCGCAAGCCCGGGCAAAAGCGCAAACACAAGCAACCCCAACACCACAGCAAAGCCCGAACCAAGCACCAAACCCGGCGCAGCTAACACCAAGCCGGAAACTAAACCTCAGCCTTCACAAGCTCCATCAAGTTCTCAAGCAAGCCCCGCTCCTTCCGCTAAACCCGGAAACAAAGTTAGCGAAGCGGATGCCGAATTTCCTTTGGTAGCTGACCTTGAAGAACCTGCAGAACCTGTATTTAAACCTTTCGCATCCGACAACAAGATGGAATGGCCTGTATTGGGCGAAGTTGTTATGGGTTACAGCACAGACCACGTAATCTATGACAAAACTTTGGAACAATACAGAACCAACGACAATATCTGTATCGCAGCGGAATTGGGTAGCCAAGTTAAGGCAACAGCCGAAGGCGTGGTTAAATCCGTAACCAAGAACCGTCAAAAAGGCAACACAGTTGTTATTGACAACGGTAACGGCTGGACCACAGTTTACAGCGAGTTGCAAGACGGCGTACTTGTTAAAGAAGGCGACGTTGTAAAAGCCGGACAAGTTATCGGCGGCGTAGGCAACCCCTCAATTTATTCCGTCCTTTTAGGAAACCACCTTTCTTTCTCTGTAATGAAAAACGACAAACCGGTTGACCCCATGAGCATTCTTAACAAAAGATCATAACAACCGGAAAAAGTCCGATGAGACATTGTTTCATCGGACTTTTGTTTTTGGAAGTTGGGGCTCTGCTCCGACCGATATACAATCACATAATATTACCAAAAATTCATATTCATAAAAAACCCATTTTTATTAATCCCCATACAATTATTTTGTGATAAGTAAAATTGTAAAAATTATTGTAATAATTGTGTGATGTGTGTTTATTGTTTTTTTGTAGGTATTCCATGGTTGAATGATGGTGGTTGCAGAGCCCCGACCCTAAAAAAGCAATGCCAATATCGGTAAACCTACCGTTATTTCGTTTCTTAAATCTGCATTAAAAAAGAGACCGTTTAGCCGGTCTCTTAATATGCCTTATCTGAGGAGGTTTAACGCTCCTACATTTTGCTGTGATATTCTGTCTTGCTCATTTTTTTGCATTAGGGTTTGCATTTGGGTCATAACACGGCTTTTGCTGTATGCCATGGCCGCCTTGCCCATATCGGCGTCTGTAATGCGGCTGCGGGCTATTTGTTGGTTAAGGTTTTGAATTTGACTTGCGTTAATGTTATGGTTAAAGGTGTTTGATATTGCTCCCAATTGGGAACGAGTGGACATTACTTTATCCATTGCTTTGTCCAATACGGAAATATCGGAGTATGCCGGGTTTGTTACGTCAAATTCTGCTATGCCCAATTCTTTTAGGGACATATTGGGTATGCTGACCATGGTTCCGGTGCCGCTTGCGGAGGAAGCTGTGAGTTTGTCTGTAAAACTGCCGTTTAACAGCTTTTGGTTGTTAAATTCGGTGCCTGAAACAGCGTCGGCTATACCTTGTTTAAGCTGATTTATTTCGTTTTGGATGATATTTCTGTCGCTTTCGGTTAATGTTCCGTTTGCCGCCTGTAGGGACAATTCTCGCATACGTTGGATTTGGTCGCTTATGCCGGAAAGACCGCCTTCTGCTGTGCAGATAAGGTTGTTCATATCCTCTGTATTGCTTATACCTTGGTCAAGACCACGGATTTGAGCGGTTATTTTCTGGGATATGGCAAGCCCGGCGGCATCGTCTGCGGCGGAATTAATACGCTTGCCCGTAGAAAGCGAAAGCATACTCTTTTGCAATTGGTTGTTTGCTATATTATTGATAGTCATTCCCATTATTCTCACCTCGCTTTGTTTTTTAGTGGGAAATATAAAATATCTCCATATCTATATCGTCATAAAAAATAATTAGCATATAGTAGATTTATGTTATTAAAACCGGATTTTGCAGGTTTTTTACATATACGAAATAGGTAGGTATTGCAGGCTGTTTGTTTATAATATATACTAAAGTAATTGTGTATAATACTGTTTTCTATGGTGGAGAAAAATTTCCTCATGTTCTTTAAATAACTACACTATACTGTATGACATAACCCGGATAGGTCGTGATAATATTTTAGCGTTAAGGCGTTTGAGAGAAATGTTTAAAGGAAACAAGCGGTATTTTCTGCTTGCAAGCATAGTAATGGGTTTGGGTACGTATTTTGCGTTACTTGTGCCCTTGGTTATAAAATTTACCGTGGATGAGCTGTTGCAAAATAAAGTGTCTGACGAAATGAGCGGCATCGCTGATTTCTTCGGTGGAGCAGATTATCTTAGAAATAATTTGTGGACTATGGCTGTGGCGGTTATTGTCATTACCCTGTTAAGAGGTATTTGCATGTATTATCGGGGTAAATACTGTGCGGTAGGTTCCGAAAACATAGCCAAAAACTTAAAAGATAAAATATTTAATCATCTGCAACGCCTAAGCTTTGAATACCACGTAAAGGCCCAAACAGGCGATTTAATACAACGTTCAAGTTCCGACGTGGAAACCGTAAGGCGTTTTTTCGGAACTCAAATGGTAGAGGTTTTAAGGGCTGTATTTACAGTGGCTATTTCCTTTGTAATAATGTTTTCTTTAAACCCAAAGCTTACCTTTGTTGCCTTGATAATAGTTCCGGTTTTAATGATATTTTCGGGCTTCTTTTTTAAAAGCGTAAAGGAAGCCTTTCTGCAAGCCGACCGCAAGGAAGGCGAACTATCCACGGTTTTACAAGAAAATCTAAGCGGGGTTCGGGTGGTTCGTGCCTTTGGCAGACAGCGTTATGAAGTTGATAAATTCGAACAGAAAAATATAGATTACCGTGATTTATCCAGAAAACTTGCCAACCAAATGGCGTTTTTTTGGTCGGTATCCGGGTTGTTCAGTTCTCTGCAAGTGGGTGCTGTGCTGATTTACGGGGTTTATTTGGTAAACGCCGGTGAAATAAGCCTTGGCTCTCTGTTGGTGTTTAATACCTACGAAGTTATGCTTATTTGGCCCATACGTCACCTTGGCAGAATCCTTACGGATGCCGGAAAAATGTTGGTCTCCGTTGAGCGTATTTACGAAATTCTGGATACTCCGCCGGAGCCGGACAGTGAGGACGCCCAAACTCCCGATTTGGCAGGAGATATAGTTTTTGAAAACGTCAGCTTTGAATACGAACCGGGCAAGCCCGTTTTGAAAAACTTGAATTTTACTGTTAAAAGCGGCGAAACCATTGCCATTTTGGGTGCTACGGGCTGCGGAAAGTCCACCTTGGTTCAACTGCTTATAAGGCTTTATGATTATACAGCCGGTTCCGTAAAAATCAACGGTACGGAGCTGAAAAACATCAAAAAAAGCTGGTTACGTGAAAAAATAGGGTTGGTGCTGCAAGAGCCGTTTTTGTTCTCTAAAAGTATAAGCGAAAATATAAGAATGGCTCGAGAAACCGCCACTGTCCGAGACATAGACGAAGCAACACAAACAGCCGCAATTTATCAAACCATACAAAGCTTTGAACACGGTTATGACACGGTTTTGGGTGAAAAAGGCGTTACCCTTTCCGGCGGACAGAAGCAGCGTGTTGCCATAGCCCGTACCTTGGTTAAGGACAGCAGCATTTTAATTTTTGATGACAGCCTTTCTGCCGTGGATACCCAAACAGACCTGCAAATTCGGGATGCCTTGCGAAACAGGGAAAAGAAAAACACAACCATAATTATATCCCAACGCATAACCACCATTATGGAAGCCGACCGTATATTTGTTATGGAAGGCGGAAGAATAACACATATAGGCACCCACGAGGAATTGTTGGGTGTGGAAGGTTTGTATCAAAAAATTTGGAATATACAAAATTTAATGGAAGAAAGTTTTAATGATTGATGTAAGATATGAACGTGTTTCAATGGATTTTCGGGATTAAGAAGGTGTTGGCCCGAAACATTTCCATGCCTATCATAAACAAAAAAACAATGAGTTCGACACTATGCCGAACTCATTTAATATTTTTACTGCATTGACATCATATCTGAAGCTTTTTGAGCCATTTTTTTAGTATCGTGAATAATGCGTTGTTTAGTATTTTGGTCGCTTAAAGCCCAGGTTACAGCCGCACCGATAAGTCCGCCTGCAATAAGGCCTGTTGTAAGTTTAGACATAATATCACTCCTTTCGACATTAGTATTCGCCGGGCAAGTGAAAATATACGGTGCCCGGAACTGCATAATTTATGCATTATGTTAATATCGAAAGAAGTTTGTGAAATTATAATTCAAATGCTAATTAAAGAGTAACAAAAGCGTAAATTCGTAGTGGTGAGCGACCGGTGGTTTTCTTTGAAAAACACATGAGCGAACCGTTCACGAAGAATAGCTTTTGTTACTATTCCTTATTCATTTGAGTATAAAGCACTATCTAAAACGATTGCCCTGTGTTTCTTCTTTGATTAACTTATCTATCATATCGGCTACCCCTTGTATCAGGTCTGCGCATTGGTTATGTTCCTTTATCAAAACGGAGCAGTTAAAGTTCCCGTATTTATCCTTAAATTGTGTCATAAGCTTTAGGCGCAGCTTCTTGGTTACACCGGTATCGAACATCAAACCGAAAACCATTACCCCGGCTATAACCACCGAACACATATTTCCTATGCCAAAACCCATGTTTACGCCGCTGCACATATTAAAACAGGGCTTGGGTACGGAAAGTTTATAAGTCTGTTGCGCCGCCATAAGTATACACTGGGAACAATTGTAACCTTGCCGATAAAATTTTAGAGCCAAATCCTTCATGTCAGTTACCACTTCCTTAATTATGAATTTCGACCGCCGCAAACAACCCGGTGGAGTAAGGGCGGTATATTTCTCAATTTTCATATCAGTGTTATGAAAATTAACCTCTGTTTTATGCTTTTGTAATTTTAATAGGGCCGGCGGAATCGCCTACGTCATATGCCGCTATCAAAAATTGTATAAGCATAGTATTATTGTATAAAGTAGTCCCGGGATAGTTTACAAATTATTTGCCGAATCCGTATAAATACGGTATAATAAAAGTTGAAAATGCCGATTTTTTACGTTCCGTAAACCGGAAGCGGTATATACTGACAGAAGAAGGTAACATATGGATGAAATTAACAACCCGGAAATCCTGCGTTTAAAGGCTATGTTGCAGTACGAGGAATTGTGCTATGAACAAGGTGTAGATTTAATTTGCGGTGTGGACGAAGCCGGCAGAGGCCCTTTAGCCGGACCGGTGGTTGCCGCCGCCGTTATTATGCCCCGTGATTGCTTTATACCTTGGGTTAACGACTCTAAAAAACTCAGCGAGAAAAAACGGGAACTTTTATACAAAGAAATCGTAACTTGTGCTGTTTCCGTAGGTTTGGGAATAATAGGCCCGGAAACCATAGAGCGGATTAATATTTTAAACGCAACCAAGCTTGCCATGCGTCAAGCCGTAGAGGCATTAAGCACTACGCCGGGTCATATATTGATAGACGGCAATTTTACCGTACCCGACCTAGCCCTACCCCAACAGGCCATAATAAAAGGCGACAGCAAAAGCTATACCATCGCCGCCGCCTCAATAGTGGCAAAGGTCACCCGGGATAGACTGATGCAGGAACTCCACGATAAATACCCTGCCTACAACTTAGCCAAAAACAAGGGCTACGGCACCAAAGAACATATCTCCGCCATTAAAAGCCACGGCATGAGTCCTATACATAGGGGTAGTTTTTTAACAAAAATATTGCAAGGTTAGTAAGGATAATTAATTACGTAAATTTACCCTACCTAATGCTAAAGTCTTTTTGAAGGGAGTTTGAGGGAAACTTTTTCTTCAGAAAAAGTTTCCCTCAAGGTCTTAATCTTTTCCTTCCCGGAGGCGGTTATGAGAATAGAGGACTTTATCTCCATGACAAATTCAAAACCCGTAGCCGGAGGAAACAAAAGCCTGTTGGACTTGGTGAAGGGCGACTGCTTTAAGGCGTTGATTAAGGATATACAGCCCAATGTTGTTACCCTGCGGCTGGATTCCGGCGAGTTGTTAAACGCACGAAGCCTAATACTTCCGGAAGCACGCATAGGCGAGGAAGCCGTTTTTATCGTAAAAGACAACGCAAACGGTCAAATTCTGCTGGAAATGCAAAAATCCCAAGGTGACGGCGTTAAGGACGTAATCATCAAAGAAGCCCTAACCGCCGCCGGCATGGATACCGCAGACGAAAATACGGAAGTTCTGCGTACCCTTATGAGCAACAACCTGCCTTTGGATAAAGAAACAGTGCAAAAAGCCGTGTACTTCCGCTTAACCCAACCGGACCTCACCGACAAAGAGATTGCTTTTTTAATCAAAGAACAAATTCCGCCATCGGAAGGCTCTTTGGCAGTATTTAATAGAATTTCCAAGGGAACACTTAGTCTAAGAGACGAGTTGAAAAATCTGGCAGACGAAATTTTGAATATTTCCGACCGGGAATTGAAAAAAGCCTTGGCATCTGCTATTTTAAACAAAGATACGGAAACTTTTGATAACAACAGGCTTAGGTCTGCATTGTATAAAAAAATCTCCCTACCATTTTCGAAAGAGAATCCTTTAAAAAACCTTAACGGCTTCTTTAAAGAATTGGGAGATGTTCTGAAGAAACTGACGGAAACTGCCTCGAAAACTCCGGAAAGAGAAATAACCAAGCAGATTTCCCAAATCAAAGACAGCCTGCTGTTTATGAGCCATTCCGGCCATGAAAAAATATTTATGCAGATTCCCATGTTTTTTAACGATACTCTGCAACAGGCAGAATTGACGGTTCTGAAAGACGGCAAAAGAGCCTTAAAAGACAGGGCCACCGTTTTTTTATCCTTAGATTTGCTGAATTTAGGCAAGGTGGAAGTGTTTGTGGAAAAGGACTATAGAAATTTAAGCATAGATTTTTGGACGGAGAACAATCCCAAACTTTTGAAAGAACGCCTTCCGGAACTGGGCTTGATGCTAAACCGACTGGGTTACAAAATCACCGCCCTTAACCTACGTCGTCCGGAAAAAATAACTCTCACAACCGGCCCGGATAACAAACCACCCGAACCACCCAGACGATACTCCTTTGATATGAGGGTTTAGCCATGGAAGAAAAGAAAAAAATCACAAAGGCCGTGGCCTTGAAATATAATATATCCGATACGGCTCCCTCGGTTATGGCCAAAGGTTCGGGCTTTGTTGCGGAAAAAATTCTGGAAAAGGCAAAATCCGCCGACTTAC
Source organism: uncultured Defluviitaleaceae bacterium (assembly GCA_964392115.1). Lineage (GTDB taxonomy): Bacteria > Bacillota > Clostridia > Lachnospirales > WRBF01 > CAYXWM01. The sequence goes on from CAYMOU010000003.1 coordinate 48,345, forward strand.
CCGTCTACAAGGACGCTAGCCTGGTTGAGGAGCTTTCCAAAATTGATATAGGCTCAAACATTCCACCGGAACTTTACGAGGTTGTGGCGCAGATTCTTTTGTTTATCAGCAACTTGGATAAAAAAGCCCAATACCTAAATTCCGTGAAAGACAGTAGGTTACTATGAACAACAGAATACTGGGAAACCAAGGAGAAATGCTAGCCCGAGAATTGCTCACCGCAAAGGGCTATGAAATTTTAGAAAAGAATTATAACTGTCCCTACGGCGAGGCTGACATTATAGCCCGTCTGGAGAATACAGTAATTTTTATAGAGGTTAAATTCCGCCGAAGCACAAAATTCGGCTACCCTCGTGAGGCCGTTACCAAACGCAAACAAGAAAAACTTCGCCTAACCGCAGAGCATTATATACAGGAAAAAAAACTCAGTAATTTCGATATACGGTTTGACGTTGTGGAAATTCTGCAAACGGGCAATAAAATTACTACAGAACATTTGGAGTATGCTTTTTAATATATAATTCGAGGTTTATTATGAAAGAGGTAACCCAAAGGAATATTCCTTTTTTAGTATTTGAAAATCTGTCCGGAATACCATGGCTGCGTCACGGCTTTTCTACCCGATTGGGCGGTGTGTCTCAAGCTTGTTACGAATCTATGAATTTGGGACAAAAACGAGGCGACGTTCCGGAAAATGTGGATGAAAATTACCGCCTGATTACCCAAGCCATAGGTCTGGAATATGAGGATTTGGTAATGTCCAATCAAGTCCACGAAACAGAGGTCAAGCTTGTAACCCAAGAACACCGTGGCAAAGGCATTTTCCATAGCCCGGAACCCTGTGACGGCTTGATTACCAACCAACCCCGCATAGCCCTAACCACCCAATACGCCGATTGTGTGCCTATTTTTTATACAGATACCAAAAATCAAGCCATCGGTATGTCTCATGCCGGTTGGAAAGGCACGGTTAAGGGCATAGCCGGCATCACCGTGGAGGAAATGTCAAAACATTTCGGCTCTAAACCGGAGGATATACTGGTGGGCATAGCACCGTCCATTAAGCAATGCTGCTTCGAGGTGGACGCTGATGTTGCCAACGCCTTCACCCAAGCTTATACTTGGGCTGCGGAATTTATGGTCCCAAAAGAAAACAAATTCAATATTAATCTACAGGCTGTAAACGCCAAAATCCTCACGGAAAGCGGCGTGCCGGTCCAAAACATAGAAATCTCCCAATATTGCACAAAATGCCGTGCAGACCTGTTTTTCTCACACAGGCGTGACGGCAACAATCGTGGTGCAATGGCGGCATTTATGGGGTTGGTGTAATGAAACTTATATTAGGAACAGAAAAAGGCTCACCTGCCTTTAATGCCGGCATTAAGCCGGGCGACAAATTAATAACCGTTAACGGCAAGACCGTAAAAGACGTTTTCGATTACAGGTTCTTTATTCAAGAAAAAAAAGTCACGTTGGAAATAGAGCATGAAAACGGCGGCCGTGAAGAGTATAAAATTACCAAGGACGAATACGAGGATTTGGGGCTTGAGTTCGAAACGGGCCTTATGGACAAATCCTCTCACTGTGCCAATAAGTGCATTTTTTGCTTTATAGACCAACTGCCGAAAAACTGCCGCAGAACCCTATATTTTAAGGACGACGACGTTCGTCTGTCTTTCCTGTCCGGTAATTATGTAACCCTTACAAATATTACCGATGCGGAGCTGGATAGGCTGATTTCATACAGGCTTTCACCCATTAACATCTCCGTCCATACCACCGACCCGGAACTTCGCTCGTTTATGCTGAACAATCCCCGGGCGGCGAAAATTACGGACATGATACAAAAACTCCATGACTCCGGCATAGCCATGAACTTCCAGATAGTCCTCTGCAAAAATATTAACGACAAGCAACATCTGGAGCGTAGCATAGACAGCCTTGCGGAATTTATGCCCAAGGCACAAAGCCTTTCCGTGGTGCCGGTAGGTTTGAGCAAACACAGACAGGAACTCTACCCCTTAGAGCCGTTCACCAAAGAAGATTCTATAGAAGTCTTGGACTTAATACACCAAAGACAGGAAAAATTCCTAAAGGAAAAAGGCACCCGTTTTATCTACGCCGCAGACGAATTTTACTTAAAAGCGGAACGACCCTTCCCACACGTGAACGAATACGAGGACTTTCCGCAAATAGAAAACGGCGTAGGCATGATTAGCCTTATGCAAGACGAATTTTCCTCAGCATTACGCAGTCAAAAATCCTGCCAATCCGGAAAAATCTCCATAGCCACCGGCAAAGCCGCCTTTGATTTTATAAGCGGCCTTACCCAACAAGTCACCGGTAAATTTCCTCAACTTACAGTGGACGTTTACCCGGTAGAAAATAACTTTTTCGGCCCCTTGGTAAGTGTGGCCGGCCTAATTTGTGGGAATGATATTTATGAAACACTGAAAGGCAAGGACTTAGGCAAATACCTTCTAATTCCGCTGAATTCCCTACGAAACGGCGAAGAAGTTTTCTTGGACGACCTCCGCTTAGAGGAACTGGAAAACAAACTTAACATAAAGATAATTCCCGTCTGCAACGACGGCTATGAATTTCTGGAAGCACTTGTAAAGTAACCTGTTAATAATATCTTTTATAATAAAGTCTTTTTGAAGGGATTTTGAGGGACTTTTTCTCAGGAGAAAGTTTACCTCAAGGTTCTATCACACACTAAGGAGCAAAATATGTCAAAACCCATAGTAGCCATAGTAGGACGCCCAAACGTGGGTAAGTCCACCCTGTTCAACAAAATCGCCGGCATTCGTATCTCGATTGTGGACGACCAACCCGGCGTTACCAGGGACAGAATCTATGCTGACGCAAACTGGCTGAACCATAACTTCACGCTTATCGACACCGGCGGTATAGAGCCGGAAACCACCGACGACATTATGAAACAAATGTACCGCCAAGCAGAATTGGCCATAGAAACCGCCGACGTAGTTCTGTTTTTAACCGACATCAAGGCCGGCGTACAGGACGACGACCAAAAAGTTGCTCAAATCCTTCGCCGCACAAAAAAACCCGTCCTCTTGGTTGTAAACAAAGTGGACAATATGCGCCAAGAAAACCTTGATATTTACGAGTTTTATTCACTGGCTCTGGGCGACCCCGTAGCCATCTCCTCCGGACAAGCCCTTGGCCTGGGCGATATGCTTGACCGTTTGGTAGAACTCTTCGATAAAGAGGGCACTACCGAGGAACAAGAAGACGTTCTGAAAGTAGCCGTAATCGGCAAACCCAACGTAGGCAAATCCTCATTAATCAACAGAATTTTAGGCGAAAACCGTGTAATCGTAAGCCCTGTTCCCGGCACCACCCGAGACGCAATAGACACACCCTTCGAACAAGACGGGCAGAAATTCGTGTTTATAGACACGGCCGGTATACGCCGTAAAAGCAAAATCAAGGAAAACGTTGAAAAATACAGCATAATCCGTGCAGTTGCCGCTGTTGAACGCTGCGATGTGTGCCTGCTGATGATAAACGCCGAAGAAGGCATAACCGACCAAGACACAAAAATCGCAGGCATAGCCCACGAATGCGGTAAGGCGGTAATTATCGTGGTGAACAAATGGGACCTTATCGAAAAAAACAACAAGACCCTAAACGAGTTCACAAAAACCATTCGTCTGGAATTGGCTTATATGCCCTACGCACCCATGATTTTTATATCCACTCTGACCGGCCAGCGTGTGCATAAGCTTTTCGACCTGATTAAAACCGTTTGGCACAACGCCGCCATGCGTATAAGCACCGGCCTGCTTAACGAGGTACTTATAGATGCCGTTGCCATTAACCAACCGCCGGCGGAAAAAGGCCGTCCTCTGAAAATTTACTACATTACCCAAGCGTCCGTAAAACCGCCTACGTTTGTACTGTTTGTAAACGACAAAGACCTGCTGCATTTCTCCTACAAGCGTTTCTTGGAAAATCAGCTTCGTGACGCCTTCGGCTTCGTGGGTACGCCTGTAAGATTTGTAGTCAGAAACCGTAAAGAATAATATACTTTAATGAAGCCATCTCAATATTTCAAAGTCTTTTTGAAGGGAGTTTGAGGGAAGCCTTTTCTCCGGAAAAAGTTTTCTCGGGAACTTAATTTTTTCACAAGAACGGGGGATTTCATGTATCAAGCCATAAGTCTGATTATAGGATACCTTTTCGGTTGCATCCAAACAGCCTATATTGTGGGCAGATGCGTAGGCAAAATTGATATTAGAGAACACGGCTCCGGTAACGCCGGGTCTACCAACGTGGTCAGGGTTATGGGCACCAAGGCCGGCCTGCTTGTGTTTATTTGCGACATTTTAAAGGCTGTTGCCGCCTTCGCCCTGTGTACCGTACTGTTCCAAGGCGCAAGCCCTTTTAGCGAAGGCATAAACGGCTTTTTACCCGGCCTAATGGCAGGTTTGGGTGTGATTTTGGGTCATAACTTTCCCTTTTTCCTTAAATTTAAGGGCGGCAAGGGCGTAGCCTCTACCGTGGGCATAATTTTATGCACACAACCCTTGATTGCCTTGGTTTCCTTGGGCTTAGGCGTTTTAGTTATTTACTTAACCAAATTTATTTCCGCCGGCTCTTTAGTTATTTTCGCACTTTTCGCCGGCATGACAGCCCTTCTTCAACGCCCCTGGGAAGAAGTAGTAGTTGCTATAATTATAGCCCTTTTGGGAACCTATCAACACAGGGGCAACATTCAGCGTTTAGCAACCGGCACAGAACGTAAATTCTCCTTCAGGAGGTAATATTTTGAAAAAAATCAGCGTATTGGGTTCAGGCAGCTGGGGCATCACCCTGGCTTGTTTGCTTCATACCAACAGCCATAAATTAACAATTTGGTCATACAGCAAGGAAGAGGCGGATTCCGTCAGAGAAAATCGGGAGCATAAGGATTTCTTGCCCGGGGTCTACATTCCCAAAGATATTCTTATAACCAACGACCCGGAGGAAGCCGTTAAAGATGCGGAAGTTGTGGTTTTCGCCGTGCCTTCTGCTTTTTGCGGAGAAACCGCCCGCAGGTTTAAGCCCTTTATCAGCCCGGATGCCGTTATTGTGAACGTATCCAAGGGCATAGACCAAGACAGCTTAAAACGCCTGTCGGAAATAATCCAAGAAAACTTGCCCAATAACAAGGTTTCCGTACTTTCCGGCCCTTCTCATGCGGAGGAAGTGGCAAGACAGTTGCCCACTACCTGCGTTGCGGCCTCTGAATGCGAGGAAACGGCAAAACTGGTTCAGGATTTGTTTATGAATGCTTATTTTAGGATTTATGTTAATACCGACCTAGTAGGCGTGGAACTGGGCGGTGCTTTGAAAAACGTTATCGCCTTGGCGGCCGGAATCTCCGACGGTTTGGGCTTTGGAGACAACACAAAGGCGGCCTTAATGTCACGAGGAATGGTTGAAATAGCCCGTTTGGGAACGGCTATGGGAGCCTCCTCCGGCACTTTCAGCGGCCTCTCGGGCATAGGCGACCTGATAGTCACCTGCACCTCCATGCACAGCCGAAACCGCCGTATGGGTATGCTTTTGGGCCAAGGCATAGGCATGGAACAGGCCATGAAGGAAGTAAAAATGGTGGTCGAAGGGGTACACACCGCTAAATCAGCCTATAATTTGGCCTTAAAATACAACGTGGATATGCCAATCACCACAGAAATTTACAACATACTTTTTAACGGCATGGACCCCAGAAATTCGGTGGAAAACATGATGAGCCGTGACAAAACCGCCGAATACGGCCAAACCTACCTGTACTGATGAGGATATTACACACATCGGACTGGCATCTGGGTAAGTGCATCGAGACTGAATCCAGATTGCCGGAACAGGAAGAATTTATCCGGGAGCTGGAGGAAATATGCCATGACGAGCATATCGACCTGATTTTAATTGCCGGCGATATTTTCGACAGCTTTGTACCACCGGCGGCGGCGGAGCAGTTGTTTTTTAGGGCTATGCACAGGCTTTCCCTTGGCGGAAAACGTCCCATAGTTATCATAGCCGGCAACCATGACAGCCCGGAAAGGTTAATTGCCGGCACTCCCTTCGTCATGCCCAACGGGATTTTAATTTTGGGTAGGCCGGCTAGCGAAATCCCTCCGGGCGATTTTACATATTTTTCGGTGACGCAATCCGGGCCGGGTTTTATGGAGCTGAAAATAAAGGACGAAACGGTAGTCTTGGCTTGCTTACCTTACGCAAGCGAAAAACGTCTTAATGAGTTGATTACCCAAGATTTTGAGGAAGCGGAGTACCAAAAAAGTTACTCGGCTCTCATAGGTCACCTTTTCGAAACCGCAGACGCCAAATTCCGGGACGACACCATAAATATCGCCATGGGACATTTCCATGCGGTCAGCGGTATTTCCAGCCGCTCGGAGCGGGAAATTCAAGTAGGCGGAATTTACGCCGTGGAGGCCGAAGCTCTGCCGAAAAAGGCCCATTACATGGCTTTGGGTCACCTTCATCGCCCACAAAAAATCCACAACGCACCAATCCCTGCCTACTATTCCGGTTCGCCCATTCAATACTCCCTGTCAGAAGCCAATCACGAAAAATCCGTAATTATCATAGACGCAGTACCCCAATCGGAAGCGAAAATTACCCACAAAAAACTAAGCCTATACAAGCCCCTGGAGCTATGGACGGCAAAAAGCACGGAACACGCCATAGAGCTTTGTTTAGCCAACAGGGACAGAGATTGCTGGGTCTACCTGGAAATACATACGGACATACCCCTAACCCATACCAACATTAAGGAAATACATAGCATAAAAAAAGACGTGCTGAAAATCCTGCCGGTTTTAAAAGGCACTCAAGAAGAAGAATCCGGCGTTTTGGAGGACGCTTCCAAAACCATAGACAAAGAATTCGAGGAATTTTTCCAAAGTTGCACCGACTTAAAGCCACCTGAGGAACTAACTCAATTGTTCCTGAAAATCTGGTCGGAGACGGAAAATAACTAATACTCATTCCATTTAAAACTGTAGATAGAAATTTGCAATTTATACAATGATTCAAGTATAAATTGCAAATTTTTATCCTTCATTAAATATGGAATTAGAGAGCGTCTTCAAACTGTCAAAATAACCAAATA
>CAYMOU010000004.1:0-52079 GCA_964392115.1 uncultured Defluviitaleaceae bacterium
AATATAAAGTTAATTTTATATATCTTGATGAGAATTGTAAATTGTTGTAGAATATTTATATATATTCCAAAAACATAGGAAGATTTAAAATTTTAAATCCGGTCAGACTTACGTTATATGCTTTTTATACAAACAAATTTATTAAAGAAGGGATAATATGAAAAAAATATTGTTAATTGCTGTTTCTACCCTTTTTCTTAATGGCTGTATCGATGAATTTACCTATAATATCGGTGCTTCTAAAGCAATGGCAACTGCTGTTCCGGTTAACGCAACACGAACCAAACCCATTGCTCAAACAAAACCGGCTCCGGCTACCACGCCTGCAATAACCCCTGCGCCAACCGAAACTCCCTTACCTGAACTGCCTTTAATCGAGGACGAGCCGGTTTTTACAGAGGATGTAACGGACAACTCTGAGGCGGAACAACCCACTGCAAGCGAAAATCAACCTTTAATAGAAGATCCGGAGGAAACTTATACCGAATCCGGCCGCAACAACCTTACCGTGAATTTATCCAAGACAAAACTGGGCTGGTATTTTAACAGAAACAAAACTCATGAACCGCCCACCGCTCAGAAACAAATAGACTTGGCCAAATACGATGCGGTTTATTTGGGAGATACAGAAAACAAAACCGTATACTTAACCTTCGATCAGGGCTATGAAAACGGCTTTACCACACCCATTCTGGATACCTTGAAAGAAAAAGGTGTACCGGCCGTATTCTTCCTTACAAAGTCTTATATCAGAGAAAACCCCGACCTTGTTATGCGTATGATAGACGAAGGACATCTTTGTGCAAATCATTCCGTAACCCATAAAAGTGCCCCGACCTTAACCGATGAGCAATTTTATTTCGAATTGGAAGAAACAGCCCGTTATTTCGAAGAAATAACAGGTACAAAAATGCCAAAGTATTACCGTCCTCCTGCCGGAGAATATTCCGAACGAGTTTTGGCCTTGGCGCAAAGCATAGGTTACAAAACAATATTCTGGAGCTTTGCTTATCAAGACTGGTTGGTAGACAAGCAACCCGGAAGAGCCGTTGCATACAAAACGGTTATGGATAATCTCCACAACGGCAGTGTTATGCTTTTACATTCCGTATCATCTTCAAATGCACAAGCTTTGCCGGAAATAATTGACTCTATCTTGGAAAAGGGTTATAGTTTTAAGAGAATAGATGAATTAATATAATATTGAGAATCTATACTAATCAAATTAAACAGGGAGTGAATTTAATGAGCAATAGTTTAAGCCTGGACTTTAACAATATGATGGTAGATTTTGTTGGAAAAGAAGGTATATCCGAAGCCGATATTTCCGCTCTTTCCAATGAAATACAAGCAGCCGTAAAGGCCATGAAAGACAAACGTGGAGAAATGGCTTGGCGTGATTTACCCTATAACCAAGACGAGGTTGTAAAAGATATTCTGGATTACGTTAAAGACGTAAAAGATGATTTTGATACTTTTGTGGTACTGGGAATCGGCGGTTCTGCTTTGGGGCCTATGGCTGTTCAACAGGCTATAAATCATCCCTACTACAACGAACTTTCACGAGAAAAACGTGGCGGCTACCCTCGTTTATATGTAGCAGACAACGTAGACCCGGAAAAACTCGCATACTTATTTGATGTAATAGATATAGATAAAACTTTGTTTAACGTAATCTCCAAATCCGGCAGCACCTCCGAAACCATGTCCCAATTTATGATTATTAAAGAAATGCTTGAAGCCAAATTGGGCAAAGACGCCAAAAAACACATAGTTGCCACCACAGATGCGGAAAAAGGCAACTTAATAAAAATCGCCGGCGATGAGGGCTACAAAACCTTTATTATTCCTTCTGCTGTAGGCGGCAGGTTTTCTCAGCTATGCCCGGTAGGTTTGCTTGCAGCGGCTTTCTGCGGCGTGGATATTAAGGCTCTGCTTGAGGGTGCGGCTCACATGGATAAACTGTGCCAAGAGGAAAATGCCCTTAAAAACCCGGCTTACGCCTATGCTCTCCTTCATCATATTGCCATGAAAAAAGGCAAAAATATTTCTGTTATGATGCCTTATGCCGATTCGCTGAAACTTATTTCCGATTGGTACGCTCAATTATGGGCAGAATCTTTGGGCAAAAAAGTAGACCTTAACGGCAATGTAGTACACGTAGGTTCTACACCCGTTAAAGCTCTGGGTGCCACAGACCAACATTCCCAAGTACAACTTTACGCCGAAGGGCCTTTTGATAAGGTTATAGTATTTATCGGCGTGGACGAATACAAGGAAACCGTTACCATACCCAAAATTTATGGGGATATGCCATCCTTGGGATTTTTGGGCGGTCATACCCAAAACGAACTTATTAAAAACGAACAAATTGCCACCGAATACGCCTTAATGAAGGCCGGTAAAATGAACATGACCATAACTCTCTCTAAAGTAAACGAACATACTCTGGGTCAATTGCTGTATATGCTGGAAGTAGCCACAGCCTTTGCCGGAGAATTATTGAACATAAACGCCTTTGACCAACCCGGCGTAGAAGGCGGAAAAAATGCCACATATGCCCTCTTTAACCGCCCGGGCTATGAAGAAACCAAAAAAGAACTTGACAACAGACCGAAAAAATCCGAAAAATATATTATAGGATAAAAATTTTCCCGGGGAGAAAGCCATGGCGGTTTTCTCCCTTATAAAATTAGAACTAATGAATAAGTATTGTTCGGTGAGAATTTCTCACCAATCGGACAATAATTCATAAGATAAAGTTAAATGCAAACGTCGTGCATCAATTTTAATTATTCCAAGTTCACCAAGGTTTTTCGGCGTTTGTATTAAGTAGGAGTACCAATGAATTTTATATTATTAAAATCAAGAGCAAAAATAAATATAGCACTGGACGTAATAGGCAAAAGGCCGGACGGTTACCATGAATTGCAGACTATAATGCAAACTTTAAACCTTTACGACAGTATTTTAATAAAAAAGGTGGATAAGTTTCCCTTTAAACTGGTATGTAACCTATGCTGGTTGCCTACAGACGAAAAAAATATAGTCCATAAAACAGCCAATTTATTAATAGAACGCTACAATATAAAAGAAGGCGTATTTATAGAACTGCAAAAAAATATTCCCGTTTCCGCAGGTCTGGGCGGAGGCAGCGGTAATTGTGCCGCAACCTTAATAGGTATGCGAAAGCTGTTTAACCTGCCTATTACCAACAGAGAACTATCCGAAATCGGAGCCTCACTGGGAGCAGACGTGCCTTATTGCTTAAAACGAGGAACCGTCCTTGCCGAGGGTATAGGCGATAAACTTACAAAACTGCCCTCACACCCTCCGGTTCATGTAGTGCTGGTAAGACCTCCGGTTGCAGTATCCACAGCAATGGTTTTCGGCAAACTTAAATTAAACGAAATCACTGTCCGTCCCAATATTCCTGCAATTATGCAGGCCTTGGAACAGGGCGACGTTAAAAATATAGCCGGTAATTTTTGCAACGTTCTGGAAACAGTCACTCACAAACTTCACCCCGTAATTCTCGATATTAAAAACAAACTTACGGAACAAGACGCTTTAGGCACCCTAATGAGCGGCAGCGGCCCTACGGTTTTCGCATACTTCCACGACTACCGCAGCGCAAAAAAAGCCATCTCCGAAATCAAAAAAAGCTTCCCGAATATCAGAGATATTTTTCTAAGTTCCATTTTTAATCCCAAAAAACATTAATACTTAGTCAGTGTGTATAACTTATTTACAGAGCCGGAAAACGGCTCTTTTATTCGGCTTTTTCCGAAAGAGGGAGTTTTAGGCAGAAAGCCTTTTTATACCCGGAAAAAAGCTTTTCTTCCCCAAGGTCTTACTATTTCGATTTTTAGCCCTTACCCCACTGCCTAATCGCTCGTTGCAAAGCTCTTTACTTTAAAAGCATACAATGATACAATATAAAAAAACCAAGGAACCCAACTGTAAAAGGATGATATTATTGGATAAAAAAGCAGACACCGGCAGCGTACGCAATCTGTTTCAAACATTGATTTCCTTGCAAACTATAGAAGAATGTGAATCTTTCTTAAACGATTTATGTACTATACAAGAACTGGAATCATTGTCCCAACGTTTGGATGTGGCTACCATGCTACACAAAGGCAAAACCTACGCCCAAATTTGTGAAACCACAGGTGCTTCCACAGCCACCATCAGCAGGGTAAACAGAGCCTTAACTCACGGAAGCGGCGGCTACAAAGCTGTAATCGAACGTATGCAAGAACAGCAATGATGTACAAATGAGGAGAAAACATGGATTTATTGAATAAACTCAACGAAACTCAACAGCAAGCCGTCCTAACTACAGAAGGCCCTCTTTTGTTATTGGCTGGAGCCGGCTCGGGTAAGACCAGAGTATTAACTCATCGCATTGCCTATCTTATACAAAACGGAATATACCCCAACAACATTTTAGCCCTAACCTTTACCAACAAAGCGGCCAAAGAAATGAAAGAAAGAATAGAAGGCTTAATTCCCAACGGTGACCGGGTATGGGTAGGAACCTTCCACTCAACCTGCGTTCGCATATTAAGAGCCGAAATAGAAAACTTGAATTATGACAGTAATTTTACCATATTCGACGATGACGACTGTCAAAAACTGTTGCGTATGTGCTTGAAAGAACTGAACATAAGCGATAAACAGTTTCCGCTAAGAACAATTTCCGCATTTATCAGTGACTGGAAAGACCGTATTCTTTCACCCCGAGATGTACTTACAAGCTTGGAGTTGGATTTTCGTAAAAAGCAAATTGCCTTGATTTACGAACTGTATCAGAAAAAATTAAGAGAAAACAATAGCTTGGATTTCGACGACATAATCTGCTGTACGGTTTCTTTATACAGGGCATTCCCAAATATATTGGAAAAATATCAAGAACGCTTTAAATATATTTTGGTAGACGAATACCAGGACACAAACTCCGCTCAATATGAATTGGTTAGGCTACTTTCATCCAAATACAGAAACCTCTGTGTTGTAGGTGACGACGACCAAAGCATTTACGGCTGGCGTGGTGCAAACATAGCCAACATTTTAAATTTCGAAAAGGATTTTGCCGGCACAAAGGTTATAAAACTTGAGCAAAACTACCGCTCAACTCAAACTATCCTTGATGCAGCAAACGAAGTAATCGCAAACAACAGCCAACGTAAGGTAAAACGTCTGTGGACGGAGAATACCAAAGGCAACTTAATCTACTACAACAGAATGTACTCCGACCAGGACGAAAGCCAATTCGTTGCCCAAACCATACAGCAGCTTGCCAAAGACAGACCCTATTCCGACATAGCTGTTTTATACAGAAACAACGCCCAGTCTCGTATTATAGAGGATCAATTTGTTTACAAAAACATACCCTACAAACTGTATGGCGGCGTAAGATTCTATCAACGTAAAGAAGTAAAGGATGTACTGTCCTACTTAAAAGTAATTCATAATCCCAATGATGCTGTTTCACTTTTCAGAATTATTAATGTTCCCAAGCGGGGTATAGGCGAAACCACCGTTGACCGAATTAATAATTTTGCGGCGGAAAGTGGAATTTCTTTTTTTAAAGCCTTGTGGCATTTGGATTCTGTTGAAGGCTTGGGAAACAGGGCAAAGAAGGTCTTGGAATTCAGAGACATGATTAACAATATCATAGAGTTTTCCAAAGAACACAGTGCCTTGGAGGTTATACATAAGGTATTGGAAGATACGGATTTGCTCAACAACCTTCAGGCAGACAACGACCTTGACGAACAAAACAGGCGTGAAAACGTGGAGGAATTGGTCTCCAAATTAGCGGAATATGACAGCAAGGCAAACGACCCTTCCTTATCTGCATTTTTGGAAGAGGTAGCCTTGGTAGCCGATGTGGATAACTACGAAGAAACCGAAAACGCCGTAGTTATGATGACCTTACACAGCTCTAAAGGGTTGGAATTTCCCGTAGTATTTATGGTTGGTCTGGAGGAAGGTTTATTCCCAAGCTACCGCTCCATAAGTAGCGGTTTGCCCGAAGATGTGGAGGAAGAACGCCGCCTTTGCTACGTGGGAATGACCAGAGCCAAGGAGCAATTATTCATAACTTCTTGTACCCAACGTCTACAACACGGCCAAACCGTCTATAATTCACAGAGTAGGTTTATTTCCGAAATACCCACCGATTTGCTGGATAACCAAACGAGGCAAGCCAAAGCTGTTCAAAAGGACAGAAAAGGCATATCCCAATTTGCCAAGAATGATAAGGCCAGAAGCAACATAGAAATAAGCTTTGGCGGAAAGAATTACAATACCGGCAGCATACCGGGGCCGAAAAATATAGTTTTGGATTTCGAAATAGGCGATAAAGTAAGGCAGTTTAAATACGGTATAGGCGTAGTTCGAGATATTAAACCGGCCGGAGCCGATTATGAGGTCTCTGTAGAGTTTGAAGGTATGCCTGCCAAGAAATTCTTGGCTAACCTTTCCAAATTGGCGAAGGTAGAGGATTAATACAGTCTGAACTAATTCCATATTTAATGAAGAATAAAAACTTCCAAATTATCCTTGAAGCTTTGTCTAATGTGCAAATTTTTGTCCACTGTTTTAAATGGAATTAGTATGAATAATTGATTATACAAATAAGTGTTGATGGAAACCTATTTTTTGTAACCGGTTTCCATCAAAATAACATATACCTGAAACACAGGTTCGCAATAAATTGGAGGAAATTCATGAAATTTATAGAGGATTTTAAAGAGGATGACCACATAGTCGGTCATTATCTCTGTAAGCAAAAACAAAGCCTAAAATCCCGGGCAGGAAAGAATTATTATTCCTTAAAGCTGCAAGACAAGACCGGAACCATAGACGGAAAGGTCTGGGAATTATCTAACGAAATTAAGGCTTTTGACGAGAATGATTTTATTAAAATAGATGCCGTTGTTTTGACCTATCAAAACGACCTGCAATTAAAAGTTTCCAAAATAAGAAAAAGCACAGAGGGCGAATATGACCCTATGGATTTTATACCCTCTACCGAAAAAGACGTGTCCGGTTTGTACAGCCAAATTACAGATTATATTAAATCAATTTCCAATCAGCAAATAAAAAAACTGATGGAAAACATTATGAGCCGAGAAGAAATTGCTCAAGAATTTAAACGCCATTCAGCCGCAAAAAATATGCACCACAGCTACATGGGCGGTTTGTTGGAGCATACGGTCTCTGTGGTGGAAATCTGTGATTTTTTAAGCAAAATGTACAAGACGGCCAACCGTGACATACTTATAGCCACGGCTATTCTTCATGACATAGGTAAAATCTATGAATTATCATGCTTTCCTCAAAACGATTACACAGACGACGGTCAGTTGTTGGGGCATATAGTAATGGGTGCCGAGCTAATAGAAAAAGAGGCGTCAAAAATCGACGGTTTTTCTCACCAACTGAAAACCCTCTTAAAACACAGTATACTTTCCCATCACGGCGAATACGAATACGGCTCACCGAAATTACCCAAAACCATCGAAGCATTTATTTTGCACTGCGCCGATAATTTGGACGCAAAAGTTAAAATGTATGAGGATTTAATTAAAAACAATCACACTCAAGGTCAGTGGGTAGGTTACCAAAAAATGCTTTCCAGAAATATCAGGCGTACGGATTTCTGATATGCAACAATTGTTTAAATAAGTTCAATAACAAAAAACGCACCGGTAATTAAACCGATGCGTTTTTTGTATTATAGCTAATACTAATTCCATTTAAAACAGTAGACAAAACTTGCAATTTAGACAAAGATTCAAGGATAATTTGCAAATTTTTATCCTTCATTAAATATGGAATTTATATAAATTCAAGATTCACGGGTAAATTCATGACCGCATTTCCGGCAAATTCTGTCGTTGGGGTTATTTCCCAGGTGACATTCAGGACAAAAACGTAGGAGTTGTATGCCGTTTTCCGTTCTGGTAATGGTCAGGTCGCTTTCGTTTTTGTTCAATTTGAAGTTAGTTTGGAGATATTTGGGATTTATGTTTTCGGGCTGATTCTTTTCGGAAGATCTACCGTCTTTTTGTTCGGCTTCCCGGCGGTTTAAGGCTTGTATAAGGCGTTCTATGCTAAGTTGCCGGTGCTTAATATTGTCTATATCCAAACACAAGGATGATAAGGTTTCATCCTCAGTATTACTTCTGTGATACAAATAAAAATCCAGACCTATTTGCTGATAAAGTTGGCGTTCTTCTTTATAATATCCCTTTAGTTTCAGTTCCAATTTTGCCTTGTCTATGCGTTTAGCGGCTTTTTTGGTTGCCGATGATAATGATTCACCTACTTTTTGAAACAAATTCATCTTATCACCCTTTTGTGAATTGAATGTTGATACTGTTAACAGTATAATACAGTTATTTATTCGTGTAAATATATGTGCCAAAACTTTTGGAAAGTCTTGTATAAACTCCGGCTATCGGGGCATATTGATAGTTACCGCACCGGTAAATACAGGGTGTTATATTGACGAATTTTTACCCCATTTGTTGCAGGGAAATTAAATTTGTATAATTTACAAAAACTATAGAAATCTTTAGTGCCCTATGATATAATACGAATTTAGATTAACAATGCAATATTCTTGCTCATAGTAAGGGTAAGGCTATTTTGAGGAGGATTTATATAAACATGAGTGTTGAACAGATTGAAAAAAATAAAGTAAGATTTTCATTTAAGATTACAGCCGAAAAATTCGAAGAAGGCTTAAATTATGCCTATAACAAAAACAAACATCAATTAAGTGTTCAAGGTTTCAGAAAGGGTAAAGCATCCAGAAAAGTTATAGAACTGCGTTACGGTAAAGATGTTTTCTTTGAAGAAGCACTGAATTATTGTATTCCCCAAGTATACAGCGAAAAAGTAGACGAACTTAAATTAGAGCCGGTTTGTGACCCTGATATTCAAGTATTAAGCGTTTCCGTAGAAGACGGTGCTGATATACAAGCAGAAGTTTTTGTTAAACCCGAAGTTATTATTAACGAATATAAAGGCATCACATACCACTTAGGTGATATTGAAGTTCCCGGCAGTGATGATGAATCCATCGAAGCCGAAGTAAACAAACAACTTGAAGCCGCTCGTGACAAAAACGCCCGTTTAATCAGCGTTACAGACCGTGCAGTTGCATTTAACGATATAGCAACCATCGATTTCAAAGGCTCCATCGACGGAGAATACTTTGACGGCGGAGAAGGCACAGACTTCGACCTTACCATAGGTTCAAAATCCTTTATCGACAATTTCGAAGATCAAATCGTTGGTCACAACATTGGCGATTCCTTTGTTGTTAACGTTACCTTCCCCGAAGACTACAACTCAGAAAAATTGGCCGGAAAACCTGCTCAATTCGAAGTTACCGTTAAAGACATCAAGGTAAAAGAAATCCCCAACCTTGACGACGATTTTGCAGCAGACGTTTCCGAATTCGATACACTTGAAGAATACAAGGCTTCTCTTCGTGACGGCATTAAAGAACGTAATGCTCAACAGTACGACAGAATGAAAGAAAACCTTATTATGCAAAACCTCTTCCAAAAAGCCGAAGTAGAAATTCCTCAAGTAATGATAGAAATGCAAGCAAGATTAATGATGAATGAGTTTAACAGAAACCTTCAACAACAAGGTATGTCCTTGGATATGTTAATGAAATACTCCGGCCAAACCTTTGATGATTTCAAAAAATCTTACCTTGCACGTGCAGAAGTGTATGTACGCAGCGGATTGGTTCTTGAAGCCGTAGCCAAAAAAGAAGGTTTTGAACCCACAGACGAAGATTTCAGCGCAAGAATAGACGAAATAGTTGCAGAATACAAGTTTGACAAAGAAGCCTTCATCAACGGCCTTACCGAAGACGACAAAACTTCCATCAAAGCAGAAATCGCCAACAAAAAGGCTTATGATATGGTTCTTGAAAACGCCGTAGCCCTCGAAGGCAAATCTGCTCCTGCGGAAGAAAACAAAGAGGATAATTCCAACGAATAATTCCTCATCACAAGAATTACGACTTAATCGGGAGCAGAATAATAATTATTCTACTCCCTTATCATATACCGGGTATTGTCATAATTTATACAAAAAATGAGTATCCGGTCGCATCCGGCCGTAAATGTTTTTACTGCGTATTTTATCTGTTAAAGTATAAATATACCCATAAATCGACCGAATTTTAAGCCTTATTGCTCGAAAGACTTAATATTAGCAGTTTTCTTGTTAAATTATAACAACAGAAAATTTCCAATGTTTGTAAATTTTGATATATTATATATACTAAAGTATTTAACGGAGGTATTCCATGAGCTTAATTCCTTATGTTATAGAACAAACCAATCGTGGCGAACGTTCATATGATATTTATTCAAGACTTTTAAAAGACAGAATTATTTTCCTGGGCGAAGAAGTAACCGATGTTTCCGCTTCTGTGGTAGTTGCTCAATTGCTCTTCCTTGATGCGGAAGACCCGGACAAAGACATTAATTTATACATTAACAGCCCCGGTGGTGTGGTTACGGCCGGTCTTGCCATATATGACACCATGCAATTAATTAAAGCCGATGTATCCACCATTTGCGTAGGTTTGGCGGCAAGCATGGGTGCCTTCCTTTTGGCGGGCGGTGCAAAAGGCAAACGCTTTGCCTTACCAAACTCTCAAATCTTAATACATCAACCTCTGGGTGGCGCAAGAGGCCAGGCCTCCGACATACAAATCCATGCGGAACAAATCATCAAAACAAAACAAAAATTAAACGCAATGTTGGCTCAAAACACCGGCAAACCGCTTGAAGTTGTTGAACGTGACACCGACAGAGACTACTATATGTCTGCCGAAGATGCAGTTCAATACGGTCTTATTGACTCTATCATTACAAAACGATAATATACAGGTTCCAATAAAAAAGTAAGGGCGGAGAGGACACTACGGTTCTCACTGCCCTTTATATTAGTAATACCTTTGCCAATAACACTTGTTAACTTCTTCAAGTTGAAGTTTTATGCAAAGTGTTTATTGTTTGTTTTTAAAGATAAAAAAAATCGTCGTAATTTTATTGGTAAATTATTGATAACAGCTTGAATACCGGTTTATTCTGTAATAGAATATAAACCATAAAAATAAAATAAATAGACCCTTATAACTTGAACCGAAAAAGACTGAAACTTTGGCTTAGGGTAGGTCAGATAAAGATACCGATCACGATTTTTGTTTATATACCGGCGGTTTTCGGTTTATTTACGTAAATCTCTTATAGGACGACTGTATAAGTCTTTCTATTAATAATCGGTGTTGGATTAAAGGAGGCAAATAATGGCAACAAAATTTGATGACAGAAAGACTCTTCGTTGCTCTTTCTGCAACAAAACTCAAGATAGCGTAAGAAAGCTTATTTCAGGACCAAACAGTTATATTTGCAATGAATGTATAGACCTGTGTTATGAATTATTGGAGATAGATGGAGTAGAAATTAAAGACGTATCCGCAGAAGGGTTTAAAGTACCCAAGCCTGCCGAAATTCGTGCTTTTTTGGACGATTATGTAATCGGTCAAGACAGTGCTAAAAAAGCTCTTTCCGTTGCTGTATACAATCACTACAAACGTGTTATTTTCAAAGATACTACAGATGATATAGACTTGCAAAAATCCAACATTTTGGTTGTGGGTCCCACCGGTGTGGGTAAAACCCTGCTTGCTCAAACCCTGGCAAAAATGCTGGATGTACCCTTTGCCATTGCTGATGCAACTACATTAACCGAAGCCGGCTATGTAGGCGAAGACGTGGAAAATATTTTACTTAAACTTATTCAAGCCGCCGATTTTGACATTGAGCGTGCCCAACGTGGAATTATCTACGTAGACGAAATTGACAAAATAGCAAGAAAAACCGATAATCCGTCCATTACCCGTGATGTTAGCGGCGAAGGTGTTCAACAAGCCTTACTTAAAATTTTGGAAGGCACCGTTGCTTCCGTTCCTCCTCAAGGCGGCAGAAAACATCCTCACCAAGATTTCATTCAAATCGACACCACAAATATTTTGTTTATCTGCGGCGGTAACTTCGGCGGAATAGAAAAAATCATTGAACAACGCCAAAACAAAAAAATCATCGGTTTCGGTGCTGATAACAAAGGTAAGCAAGAGCGTCTCAGCGATGATGTTCTTAAAGATCTCTTACCACAAGACTTACTTAAATACGGCTTGATTCCGGAATTGGTAGGCAGGTTGCCGGTAGTGGTTACCATGAATTCTCTGGACGAAAACGCATTGCTGTCAATACTTACCAAACCCAAAAACGCTCTCACCAAGCAATATAGATATTTGTTTGAAATCGACCATGTACGTTTGGAATTTAACGAGGAAGCCCTGTCCGCAATAGCAAAGTTGGCTATAGAGCGTGAAACAGGCGCTAGGGGACTTAGAGCCATAGTTGAGGGATTTATGATGGATATAATGTATGACATACCCTCCGACGAAACCATAGAAAAGGTTATAATCACAAAGGATACTGTTTTAAACAACGCAGCACCCGAGATTATTAACAACGAAAATCGTCAACCCATACCCAGAAAACAACCCAAACGCAAAACCAGAAACGTAACCGCCAGCTAAATAAAGGCAAGCATTTGCCATTTATCGAATAGTACACAACAACAAAGGGATAGCTTGAATGCTATCCCTTTGTTCGTATAATCATTACATATGACAAGAGTAAGTGTTTAAAAAATTTCAGAGTATCAGAATATGGGTTTGTATTTCGAACGTGTTTACGAAATTTTCACTTATAAAACTGCCAACCCGTTTGCAGCTTACAAGCAAAAATTTCATCTATAGAATTTTTTTGGAGGAGGTAGGGAACGACATGACAGGTGTATCGCTCCCTATTGTATGAAGAAATTATGTTTCGTACTTGCAATTACCCCTAAAGATTATTCTTCTTCAGGTGCATCGTCTGCAACGTCGCCACCGGCTGCTTCGCCTTCATCTGAAGGTTGAGCGCCGGGGTCAAATTGAGTGAGTTTTTCGTATTCATTCATTGACTCTATAGCCTTATCCAACTCTTCGATAAGTTTATCGGCTTCTTCAGGTTTCATCTTAGGCAGTTCTTCGCTTATTTTCTTACCGAAAGCAGCTATGTTGGTACCCAATTCAGATGATTGTTGTGCCAATTCGGGAACTTGATCAAGTATGCCCGCATTCTTTAATTGAAGGGTAATGTCAGTATAACGCTTTCCGAGTGTTTCGTACTTGCTTCCGATTGCATCCAACTTTTCTTTGGGGATAGAAGGGCCGCAAGCTACTGCAGAAATTGCCAGTAAAAATAAACTGACAACCAATGCAAATAATTTAGTGACTTTTTTCATATTCATTTCCTTTCAAACTTCTTACAGTTGAGAATAATTAATGATTTTTGCTCGGGAACATAATCCCTGACTAGGTTTATGTTTAGCCGCTTTGGAATAAGATTAGTTGAACGGCAACACTCCTTTGTGAATGGATTCTATGTTAATTATATATTATCGCTCTGCTAATTCAAGCGACCTGTGCTATTCAATTATTAATAGTGCTATTCAATTTCAAACCGGAATATTTTTAAGGATTTTGTTGTTTTACCGTGAGCCGGACGAAATCGTTCATTTTCACCAACAAAATAAAATCCATGGAAAATTTCCCGTTATGAACGGTTTTTGCGTGATTTTTAACAAAAAACACTCAAATATCCCGAAAAGTTTTAATAAATTTTAATTTTATCAAACTTACATTGTTTTAGGTGACTTTGCAGAAACTTGTGGTATAATATAACACAAGTTTTACCCGGTGTATGTCTGAAGGGCAATAAAGTTGGAGTGATTGCTTTGAAAATAGTAATTTGCGATGATAGTCGGGAAGATATGGATTTGTTATCGACATATCTTTTGCAATACTCCGAAGAATTTAATTATAATTTTGAAATAACAGAATTCGGCTCCGGTGAAGCTTTGCTGGAAATTCTTGAACGGGAACAATATCCCATATATTTCTTGGATATTTATATGACAGGAATTACCGGGGTAGAGGTTGCGGAAAAAATTCGCAGTTTCGACGAGGATTGCAAAATTATTTTTACTACCTACAGTCAAGACCACAAAGGAGACGGTTTTGATGTTCATGCAACACATTACCTGGTTAAGCCGGTAAACTATAAGGGTGTATGTGAGTGCATGAAACGCTGTAAGGGTATGTTAAACAAGGATTTACGCCATTTGGAAGTTACAGTTCAACGGCAAGCCCTAAAAATACCCATCAAAGATATTTATTACATAGAGGCCATCAGAAACGGCATACTGATTTCCCATAAAGCCGGTAAGGTAAAATGCTACGAAACCCTTGCCAATGTAAGCAAGAAACTTAACGACAGCAACTTTTTAACTTGTCACAGAGGTTTTATCGTTAACATGAGTTTGGTCAAAACCTTGGATGAAGACAGTTTTATAATGAACAACGGTGATTTTGTTCCCATTAGGCAAAAAGGAAGAACCGAAATAAAAGCTGTGTTTAACAACTATATACTAAACAGAATTTGGCAGGAATAAATACATGGGTATACGCTGATTAAGCTGTAATTAAATAATCCTTTCCGTTTATTAAAGGGGCCGGATAAGCCGAATGATGAATTTTTTTGTTAATTTTTTGGGTTATGCCATAAACTTCTTTCCTTTTGTTTACTTATGTTTTCTTCCTTTTTTGAACAACCTTAAATGCAATAAAACTCAACTTCTGACTATTACCGGCATCGTTTGTTTTGTTTGTAATTGTGTATTAACCTATCTTTCTTTGCCGGGCATGGGGTTAAAAGAATACGGCGAATATTTTTCTGTGTTTATGATGATTTTATGGATGGTTTCTTATTTTATCGTTATAAAAGCCGCATTTACACAAAAATTGTTCGTCCTGCTTGTAAGCCTGCATTTTTTGGTTATTTCCGAATATTTGGAGGTAGTGCTGGAGGGTATTTTCTTTCCTTGGGCAGACCGGCAAACCTTTGAGCTTCATGATTTGTGTTTATACCTATGTATTTATGCTGTAATGCTGCCCTTTGTTTATAAATTAATGAAAAATATCTTGGATTCCATCAATATAAGCAACAAAAGAATTTGGCGGTTATTATGGATTTTACCTCTGGGGCTGACGGCCTTTCTTGTTACCTTCTATGAATTGTTTATGGAACGAATAATCAACGGCGAAAGTTTTGCTTTCTTTTTTATATTAAACAGCGTAATTTCGCCGGTTACTTTTTATGTAACCGTGGCTATGCTTATGAATATAAGCAGGGCCGTTAAATTGGAACACGACATAAGCGTAATGGAAAGCCAGCTTGAGATGCAATCAAAATATTACGAACAGCAAACCCTACATATTCAAGAAATACGCAAGGCAAAGCACGATTTGCGGCATTATTTTGCACTTGCCGAAAAATATCTCAAAAACAACGATAAAGAGGGCTTCGCCAAGTATTTAAAAAGTCATATGGAAAGTATGCCTTCGGATTCCTTTCCGGTTTTTTGTGAAAACTATGCGGTGAACGTACTCTGTGCTCATTATGCCAACCTATGTCAAGAAAATGCTATAGATTGGGATTTTAAGGTATCTGTACCCAACGCCGGACCTATTTCAGATATTGATTTACCGGTAATTTTCGGCAACCTCTTAGAAAATGCTTATGAAGCCTGTATGCGTATGCCGCCGCACAGCAAAAAAAGTATACGCCTGCGAGCAGAGTCGGTTTTTAATAAAATGGGCATTATAATAGAAAACAGCTACAACGGTATCTGCATAATAGAAAACGAACAATACCTTTCAAGCAAAAGAAACAACCGCACAGGGATTGGCTTGAATACTATAAAGACCGCTTGCAAAAAATATAACGGAGAATTCAGAATAGAGAAAGATAACGCAAATTTCAAAGTCTCCTTACTTTTACCCATCAGCCCAAAGGACTGCTCCCAACAGAATAAACCGGTTACAGTATCTACATAAAATGTATATACTTAAAATTACTATATTAATAACTCATACTAATTCCATTTAAAAAGTAGATAAAAATTTGAAATTTAGCCAAAGATTCACGGATAATTTGCAAATTTTTATCCTTCATTAAATATGGGATTAGTATCAAGTTTTATCAAATTTCCTTTGTTTTTTTCAAGGGAGTTTGAGGGATACTTTTACTTCTAAATGAATCAAATCTTTGACAAAATATTTAACACCTAGGAGGGCTTCAATGAACTGCACAATCAGAAAAATCAAACCACAGGAAGCACAGCTTTTGAACAATTTTGTTTACGAAGCAATCTTTCGAAAAGAAGGCGAAGAACCCTTACCCAGAGAAATTATAAACAAACCGGAACTGCAAAACTATGTGAAGGATTTTAACAAGCCCGATGATTTTTGCCTTGTAGCCGAAATACAGGGTAAGGTTGTAGGTGCCGTTTGGACAAGGATCTTAGACGGTGAGATCAAGGGTTACGGTCATATAGACAGCGAAACACCTGAATTTGCCATATCTGTCTACAAAGAATACCGAGGTCGGGGAATAGGAACGGCTTTAATGAAAAATATGTTGCAGTTACTTAAAGAGAAAAAATACAATCGAGCGTCCTTAGCCGTTCAGAAAGAAAACTACGCAGCAAAAATGTACCTTGACTTGGGTTTCGAAATTGTGGACGAGTTGGATGAAGAATACTTAATGGTCTACAATTTCAAAAAACCGGAGTGATTAACGAACCGTAGGGGATAGTTGTGTTACAATGTCATTTCTTTCAGGGTTGTACTGAATATTTGTTTGGGTGAAATATATATTCCTATTTCTTCGCCGCCTTGACAATGGCTTTGTATTCTTGTAAAATTTATAGCGGCATAAGGATTCTTAAATTATTTTAAGAATTATATCAATATTTGCATAATAAGTACTGATTCCATTTAAAACAGTAGATAAAAATTTGCAATTAGACAAAGATTCAAGGATAATTTGCAAATTTTTATGCTTCATTAAATATGGAATTAGTATAAGATATTTGATTCCCGGTTTCTCGTTGTCTGTTTTATTCAGATTTCCAAATTGGAGGAGAATATGCCAAATTATACTGCTGCGGATATTATTAATCTTGTGAAAGACAATGATGTTAAGTTTATCAGGCTGCAATTTACGGATATTTTCGGTATGTTGAAAAACGTTGCAATTACCGATTCTCAGTTGCTCAAGGCCTTGGACAACAAGATTATGTTTGACGGCTCGTCTATCGAGGGTTTTGTGCGTATTGAAGAAAGCGATATGTACCTATATCCGGACATTTCCACCTTTAACATCCTGCCTTGGGGCCCTAATAAGGCCAAAGTTGCCAGAATGATTTGCGACGTTTATTTACCGGACGGCAAACCATTTACCGGCGACCCAAGATATGTACTACGCAGGGTTTTACAAGAAGCAAGAGATATGGGCTATGAATTCCACGTAGGCCCGGAATGCGAATTCTTTTTGTTTAACACCAAACCTAACGGTGCGCCGACCACTGTTACACATGACGCCGCAGGATATTTTGACTTGGCTCCGCTGGATAACGGCGAATACGTAAGACGGGATATATGCCTAAACCTTGAAGAAATGGGCTTTGAAATAGAAGCTGCTCATCATGAGGTTGCAAAAGGGCAACACGAAATAGATTTTAAATATGCAGAGGCTTTGCCCACTGCAGACAGAATTATGACCTTTAAACTGGTGGTTAAAACCATAGCGAGGCAACATAATATGCACGCAACCTTCATGCCCAAACCCATCTTCGGCACGGCCGGCTCGGGTATGCATATTAATATGTCCCTTACCAAAGACGGTAAAAATGCCTTTTACGACGAAAGCGACCGATTGGGATTAAGCAAAATAGCCTATAACTTCATAGCCGGTCTACTAACCCATATGAAGGAAATGACCTCCATAACCAACCCCTTGGTTAACTCCTATAAACGTCTTGTTCCCGGTTTTGAAGCACCCTGTTATATAGCCTGGTCTTCACAAAACCGCAGTCCGTTAATACGTATACCCGCAACCAGAGGTGCCGGCACCAGAGTAGAATTGCGTTGCCCCGACCCGTCAGCCAATCCCTACCTAGCAATAGCCGTATGCCTTGCGGCCGGTCTGGACGGTATAAAGCGTGATCTAAAAACCCCGGATTCGGTGGATACCAACGTTTATCACCTTACAGAAGAACAACGGAAAGAAATGGGCATAGAAAGCCTCCCGGCAACCCTGCTGGAAGCCATAGAATTAACCAAGAATTCCGAGTTCGTTAAAAACGCCATAGGCGAACATATTCATACCCGTTACGTGGAAGCCAAGGAAGCCGAATACAAGGAATACGCCTTGCGTACCACCCAATGGGAACTGCAAAAGTACTTAATTAATTATTGATAGATAAAGAAATAATGTTATAGGGAGCTTGAGGAGCGGTAAATTACTAATTTTAGAGAGCTTTTTTAAGGAAAAAATTCGAACGCTTCAACGATTTTTTCCTCAAAAAAAGGTTACTGCAATTTTAATTTACTTGAAATTTCGTCTTCGGAAAAAATCTCTCAAGGTCTTGTCTTTAATTACATGAAAGAGGCGGTATCTTGAAATTTACTAAAATGCACGGAGCAGGTAACGACTATATCTACGTAAACTGCTTTGAAGAAAAAATTACCGAACCCGGAAAACTTGCCGTGAAATACAGCGACAGACATTTCGGTATAGGCTCCGACGGCTTGGTGTTAATTTGTCCTTCCCAAGTTGCCGATTTTAAAATGGAGATGTTTAACTCCGACGGCAGCCAAGCCGAAATGTGCGGCAATGCCATTCGTTGCGTAGGTAAATACGTGTACGACAAAAAACTTACAGATAAAAAAGCTGTAACCGTGGAAACTCTTGCCGGTATTAAAACCTTGGAATTTACCGTGGTTGACGGAGCGGTAAGCACAGTTAAAGTAAACATGGGCGCTCCTATTTTTATTCCGGAGCAAATCCCGGCCGTATGCACCAAGCCCGAATTTACAAACGAAACAATGACCGTAGACGGTAAAGAATATAAGGTTACCTGTGTTTCCATGGGTAATCCTCATGCGGTAATTTTCATGGACGATGTTCAAGATTTACATAATCTTAACCTTGAACATATAGGCCCCATGTTCGAAACCCATGAACTTTTCCCAAGAAAAATCAACACCGAATTCGCTGTGCTGACCGACGAAGGACTGCATATGCGTGTTTGGGAAAGAGGCGCCGGCGAAACCCTTGCCTGCGGTACGGGAGCCTGCGCAACCCTAGTAGCGGCGGTTAAAGCCGGTAAAACAGCCAAGAGAGAAATGCGTCTTATCTTAAAGGGCGGAGAGTTATTAATCAATTGGGACGAAAATGACAACAATGTATATATGACAGGCTCGGCGGAATTTGTTTTTGACGGCGAAACCCTGTAATTCATATGAAAATGTGGTTTAACTATAATAAAACTAAAATAAATTTCCAGTGATACAATGCTTTATGTATTAATTGTAATTTATTTTAGTACATTTTAACTTAAACCGTTAAATTTTATTAAGGAGCATTAAAATGGCAAGAGTAAATGACAATTTCTTAAAATTACCAGGTAATTATCTTTTTGCGGAAATCGGCAAAAGAGTTGAAAAATACGTATCCGAAAATCCGGATAAACAAGTAATACGCTTAGGCATAGGCGACGTTACCAGACCCTTACCCCAACCTATAGTGGACGCAATGCACAAAGCGGCGGACGAAATGGGCACTTTAAGCGGTTTCCAAGGCTACGGCCCCTATGAAGGTTTCGAATTTTTGAGAAACAAAATCGTGGAATTTGATTATAAAGTAAGAGGTATTAACATTTCCGCAGACGAAGTTTTCGTAAGCGACGGTGCAAAAAGTGATACCTCCAGCATTATCGACATTTTCCATACAGACAATGTTGTTGCGGTTTGTGACCCTGTTTATCCGGTTTATGTTGACTCCAACGTAATCAGCGGTCGTTCAGGCAACTTGGGCGCTGACGGCAAATGGAGCAATATCGTATACATGAACTGCACAGCCGATAACGGCTTCTTACCGGCTATTCCTACCGAAAAAGCTGATTTGGTTTATCTTTGCTTTCCCAACAACCCAACCGGCATGACTGCAACCAAAGAATATCTGGAACAATGGGTAGAATACGCCATTAAAAACAACTCCGTGTTGCTTTATGACTCTGCCTATGAGGCATTTATCCAAGACGATTCCATACCTCATTCTATATATGAAATAGATGGTGCGAAACAATGCGCCATAGAGTTCCGCTCTTTCTCCAAAACAGCAGGTTTTACCGGTACTCGTTGTGCCTATACAATAATCCCCAAAGAATTAAAGATTGAAGGCGAAAGTGCCAATGCTCTTTGGTTACGTCGTCAGTCCACTAAATTCAACGGTGTTTCCTACATTATTCAAAAGGCAGCAGAAGCGGTTTACACCGAAGCCGGTCAAAAGGCTATCAAAGAAAACATCGCTTACTATATGAATAACGCCAAAGTCATAAGAAAGGGCTTGGCAGATGCCGGATATACCGTATTCGGCGGAGTACACGCACCTTACATTTGGACTCAAACACCCAACGGAATGGATTCCTGGGCTTTCTTTGACAAAATCTTAAAAGAAGCCTCTGTAGTAACCACACCCGGCGTAGGTTTCGGCCCTTGCGGACAAGGTTATATTCGCTTAACCGCCTTCGGTGATGCTGAAAAAACCATCGAAGCTGTAAACAGAATTAAAAATATGTAGTAAACTTTGCTCTGATATGTATAACCATGTCAGGGCTTTTTTATTGTCTTTATGACGGGGTAAAAACTATTGTTAGGAGCATTTTTAGGTGTTTGGGTCAGCAAACAAATTAACTGTAACCGGTTTCTAAACCGAACACTGCTTTTTATCTAAAATAAATTGAAAATAAAACTAATTTATACCAAACTACAATAAATACATACATTAATAATTGCAAATCATAATTGTTGTATGCCAATATTTTAATCATTACAACTTTGTTAAACAATACTACCGTTATTTTAAATGAAAATAACCGAGAGTTAACAGAATTCCAATAAATAGTATTATTTTTATTTATACTGTGATATAATTTATCAAATTATAATTAAAAGAAATGTTATATTTATACCTTCGGAATGATACTTTTATGGAGATGATTATTTGAGTACCGATAATACTCAATCACGGAAAAGTGCCTTGGAAAGGTTTTTCAGTTTAAAGCCTACTCGGATTATAGTGTGTAGTTTTTTGTTTGTAATACTTGTAGGGACCATATTGCTGGCACTGCCCTTTGCCTCCAGGGATAATCAAAGTGTTGGGTTGTTGGATGCTTTTTTTACGTCCACATCGGCGGTTTGTGTTACCGGCCTAACCGTTGTGAACACGGCCATGCACTGGAGTGCCTTTGGAAAGATGGTTATACTGGTGCTGATTCAAGTTGGCGGTTTGGGCCTGATGACCATATTTACCACTGTGATTATCTTTACCGGCAGAACCATAACTTTAAGAGAACGACTGGTAATTCAACAATCTTTTAATCAAGAGGACTTGACCGGTATGGTACGCTTGGCACGTAATGTCTGCATAGTTACCTTTTTATGCGAAGCCATAGCGGCGTTGATTTTGGGGCTTTGGTTTATTTTTATGCATCAACAACCGGTGTTTTTCGGTTTATGGTCAGGGCTGTTTCATGCGGTTTCCGGGTTTTGCAATGCCGGATTTGATATTATAGGCAACAGCATGGAAAGCTTTGTAACAGACCCTGTGGTAAACTGGGTGATTATGCTGGTTATTATTTTCGGCGGCCTTGGCTTTACGGTGTGGTTGGATTTAATTAAAACCGTCAAAACCGTTAAAAGCGAAGGGCGTTTGAGCTTCAAAACTGTTTTTGATAGGCTGAGTTTACATACAAAAATAGTTTTGGAATTAACCCTTGGCTTAATAGTGTTAGGTGCCTTGTTGTTTTTTATTATAGAATACAACAACCCCAATACCATCGGCCAAATGAACGTTTTTGACAAGGGTATGGCTTCAACCTTCCAATCCGTAACCACTCGTACCGCCGGTTTCAACACTATAAATCAAGCTAATATGGAGCCTGCTTCTCAATTCATAACCATAGTGCTTATGTTTATAGGCGGTTCTCCGGGCGGTACGGCCGGCGGTGTTAAAACCGTTACTTTTTCAATAATCCTGCTTGCCATTATTTCCGTTATAAGAGGTAGAAATCAAATAGAGGTTCATAACAAACACATTGCCTCCTATATTCTGCAAAAGGCTCTGGCAGTTGTTATGATGAACTTGACTTTAATAAGTGTGGCAACGGTTATACTTTCTATAACAGAAAAAGCCATACCCGGCTTTAGCTTTTTGGATTATCTGTTTGAGGTTGCTTCGGCTGTAGGTACTGTAGGGCTTACAACGGGCATTACACCTGAACTTTCGGTAATAGGCAAACTAATTATTTGCGTGTGTATGTTCTTCGGCAGACTAGGCCCTATTACTGTGGCTGTGGCCTTGACCATACGACAAATAACAGGCGATAACTCTATACATTATCCCGAAGGCAGAGTTCTTGTGGGATAAAAAAAGCTGTCGATTTTTCGACAGCTTTTTCATGTTTAAATATTATTTAATGACAGCCCGTATTTATCCAGCCAGTAGTTAACTTGAATTAGGTAGGCCATCAGCTGTGGTGCCGCCATTAATTGACCGAACCAGGGCTTACCGTATTCGGCCGGAGCATCTAAGAATTGCAATACCTTCGCCTTATCAATAAGCGGATAAACCGGCGAGTTGGGGTTGTTTATTATATCGGATACTCTTTGCTTTAACAGGTTTTCGTAATTGGGATTGTAAGTTTTGGGGAAAGGACTTTTTTTGCGGTTAATCAGTTCATCCGGCAACAAATCTTTGCAGGATTCCCTTAAAAGGTTTTTAACCACTCCGTCTTTGCACTTCATGGAATAGGGAACGTTCCATAAGTATTCCATCAGTCTGTGGTCTGCAAAAGGCACTCTGCCGTCCACACCTATGCCCATTCTGTCCATTCTGTCCAACAGGGTTTGCATAAACCAACGTATATTTACATAGTTTATTTCTCTCAGACGTGCATCGGAAGGTGATTCGCCGTCCAGCCTAGGTACTTCTTTCAACGTATCCTCGTAATGTGACTTAACGAAATCTTGGAGTTGCAGTTTGTTTTTAAAATCCTCGTTCAAAAGCATGGTTCTGGTTTCTATATTGCCCGACCAAGGGAAAATATCCCGGTCTATCAACTCTTTTTTATGGAACCAAGGATAACCCCAGAAAACTTCATCGGCACATTCTCCGGTCATGGCTACTTTGTGATTTTTGCCCACCAAGGAGCAAAAGTACATGAGAGAGGCGTCTATATCAGCCATACCCGGCATATCTCTTGCATCCACAGCCTTATAGAGCAAATCTGCCAGTTCAGCCTCGTTGCACTCCAAGAAGGTATGGTTCAAGTCGTATTCCTTCAACATTATTTCCACAAAGGGTCGGTCTCGATGAGGTTGGAAGGCGTTGGATTGAAAGTAAACGTCGTTGTCCTTAAAATCAAAGGAATAAGTAGAGAGTTTCTTGCCCTTTTCTCCCAAGTATTTTGAGGTAAGAGCCGTTACTATGCTGGAATCAACCCCGCCGGACAAGAAGCTGCAAACTTCCACATCCGCTGCGGATTGGCGCTTAACCGCATCTCTGATTAAGTAGGAGATTTTATCTAAGGTTTCCTCGTAGCTGTCCTTATGCTCCGCACTCTGGAATTGCCAATATTGCTCTTCACGGAAGCCGTCTTTGGAGTAAATTGCAAAATGCCCCGGCTTTATTTCATAAATATTTTTGAAAACACCGCTGCTGTTGCTTTTGGCCGGGCCTAAGCCGAATACTTCCTTCATGCTTTTCAAATCAATAACCGGTTCTATTCCCGGGAATTGAAACAAAGCCTTTATTTCCGAGCCGAACACCAAGGTGTTGTCATAAACGCTGTAGAATAAAGGTTTTACGCCAACTCTGTCCCTGACCAAAACCAATTTTTCGTCCTTGCCGTCCCATATAGCGTAGGAGAAATTTCCGTTAAGTTCGTTTACAAAATCAATGCCGTATTCCAAGTAGCCGTACAGAATAATTTCAGCATCGCTTGAGTCTTCAAAAGTATAGCCCGTTAATTTCTGTTTCAGCTCCCGGGCGTTAAATAAACCGCCGTTGGCTATTAAGGCGTATTCCTTGCCGTTTACGGTTCTTACCAAGGGCTGCATTCCGCCGGTGGTATTCTTAACCACCATGCGGTTCTGTACCAAACCCACATTTTTGCCTAAGTATAAGCCTGTGGTGTCATTACCTCGGTGTGACAGAGAATTTCTCATATTTACCGAAATGTCAATCCATTTTTTGTTTTCTGCTTCATAGTTTTGATTAAAATTACTAAAGCCTGATATTCCGCACATAATCTTACCTCTTTTCAAATTATGCTAACCACGTAGTTTAATATATTCTTTGCCTTTTTATCTTGCCACATAAAAAGGCATCCCCAAAATCGGAAAATGCCTGTTAATTTTTACGTAGATAATTAAACCTGTGGGAATATTTTATACTATTTATTAAAGAACGTTAACTTGATTTTTATGTTATAGAACCGGTTCCTACGATTTCCACCTTAACTTCAACATCAACTTTCATGTCAGCAAAGGCTTTGTCCCAGTCAGTTTCGTATTTTTTGAAAAGGTCGTATTTTTTCTTTCGAAGCAAGTCCTTTAATTCAAGGCCGTCGGCGTTGTGGTATTTAAAAACATCCCAGGTGTCGAGGATTTCTTTTTTTATGGCTCCTTCGTAGACCTTTTGCAGTTCATTCAGTCGCTTTTGGTCTAACTTTTCCAAGCCCATTTTAAATTCGGGAATGTTTCCCGTAACATTTAGTTTTATTCGGCTGATTAAAAAGTCTTCGGTATTGTCAAAACCTATATCCCCACGAACCTTTTCGACCTTTAGCGGAATAAAATCACCTTTGTGGCTGCAAGAGATTTCTCCGCCTTCGCCTCTGCCTCTGGCCCATAAATATCCTCGAGTTTGCACATCATTTAGCGTGCCTACCAGCTTATAATTTTTGACTACAGCAGCACCTTTAAGAACTATTTCCTCGCCTTCCAAACTGATTTCCGGAATTACAACCGTGTCGGAGGCACGTAAACTTCTGACCAGACTTTCCAAATCCTTACGGAAGGTAACAGCCACTGAGAATTGCTTGTTTTTATAAAAATTGCTGACAAACAAACCTATCATAGGCTCGGAATTTACCTTCGCTTCCACTATATCCGAGGCTTTTCCGTTTGCCGCCAGAATAATTACCTTTCGGCTGATTTGCCTGTTTCTTTCAAGGGCATCAACGGCTTCTCTAAAGAGTTTTTCATCCTTCAAAACATTTTCGCCGAAAACAACCAGCTTGGTTTGCCCGTAATATAGCTTTTTGCTTGAATAACTGTCCGTTGTGGTCATAGCCCCGGATACGGTCTCGCTGCTTGACTTTTTTATAAACCTGCTCTTACCTTCTCCGCCACCACGTTCAGCCAAAACAGCCATGTTTGGCAATGCCAAGCTTATGGAAAAACGTTTCGTGGCTTCATTGCCGATTTTGGTATTTAGAGTTTTTTTATGGGCTTGATCGGGAGATTCTTTTTTCTTATTGTCGGATTTGGAGTTGTTGTCTTTTTCGTCGGAGTTATATTGTTTTTTACTTTCGCTGTCTTTGTTATTCTTACTTTCATCATCCGCTTCGATTTTTGTCTTACCGCCGTCGCTCATGGGTTGCATGGCTTTATTTTGCAGTCGAGCATCGGCTTCCGGCGTATTTTCTTCGGACTTTTTGCCCGTATCCTCTTTCTCATATGCATCTATCCCAACGGTCACCACAAATGACCGTTCCTCCAACTCAACCTTGTCCCAACAAGCACACAAAAGCATCAGGGCTAAAAGTACCGGGATTAAACTAAACTTTCGCATTTTTCTCACCTAACTTTCTTATTTTGGCTACCGTAATAAGCAGTAAGGGTATGGCGAAAAAATAGGCAAGTCCAAAGGTAATAAAGCTAAAATCCAAAATAAAACTTACTTGGGGAATATCCTTGGGGATAAAGGAGACAAGAAATACTATGAGCATGGTTATAAGAATATAGGCTGAATGAGTGCCTTTTTTTATCAGATCCTTTAGAATTACCGAGGAAAAGAACAAACCTGCGTTAACTATGGCAAACACCGAAATAATCCAAAAACTCATAATAAAGGCTTCTTGGCGTTCTATAAAGGAGCCGGGCATATCTATGGTATCCATGATTTCTATTACAGGATAGGTCTGCCTAACCACGTCGAATGGGCCGAATTTTCCTATGGTTATTACCGTAATAAACACCATTAACAACCCTATGGCAACCACCGATTGAATTGCGGCTTTTCGCACCTGCTTGGGTCTTTGCATATAAGGGCAAACCAAAAGTAAAAATTCCAAGCCGGTAAAGGCTATTCCGGAGAAAAATCCACCTTTTATAAGATTTTCCGGCTTTGTCACCAATACCGGAAAAATATTGGATAGTTGAACGTCTATGGCTCCCAGCAAGAAAATAATAATTAACGGTACGAAAATAATAAATATAAGTATTTCGGCTATACGACCCCGGGTTTCATAACCCTTGGCGGCGGCATAACCGCTGACAAACAACATTCCAAAGCAAATTACCCAGAATGGCGTGTTACTTAGCATGGTCTGCTTTACTATTTCTCCGAAAAAGCGTATTTCCATGGCGATGTTGATTATTATTTTAACTACCAATCCCAAGGCTATAATCCAAGCCAAGGGTTTGCCCAGTATTTTTCCCGTATAGGACACAAAGCCCTCCTTGGGAAACATAGAGCCTATGGTTGATATTAAATAAGCATATAACACGGCAATTAAGGTGGCTATGATAATTACTATCCATCCGTCCTGTTGTGCAAACTCCGCTACCCTACGGGGTAAGACTATAACACCGGTTCCGAATATATCCAAAATCAGCAGAACCTGTAGCTGTCTTACCGAGATTTTATCGTTTAAGAAAAGCATTCAATCACTCCTTCTTATGCTTGTTGCCGCTTTGTTTGACACGCAAACGGGTAGTATTGTCCGGGTTTGAGAAAACGGGCCTTTTTTTCATCATAAATAAGGGCATTCTGAAAATGCTGTCTTTAAGGTCTGAATAGCCGTTGGTTTCAGATGAAGAAAAGGGAAACACATAAGGAATACCGAAGCTTTTCAAAGTAACCAAATGTATCAGTATCAACAATATAGCAAGCCAGAAGCCAAAGAAGCCTAGGCAGGAGGTTAACAGGATAATTAAATATTTCAGTATTCTAAAGGCATTAACCAAGCTTACATGAGGAATAACGAAACCGCATATTCCCGTTATGGCAATAACAATTACCACTATAGGGCTGACCAAGCCGGCCTCAACCGCCGCCTGACCTATAATAATACCGCCAACTATGCCGATTGTGCTGCCTATGGGTGAAGGTAGACGTATTCCGGCCTCTCGCAACAATTCAAAGGCTATTTCCATCAGCAAAATTTCGAACACAGCCGGGAAAGGCACGGTTTGCCTTGCTCCGGCCATTTTAAACACAAGCAGGGACGGTATCATAGAAGGGTGATAAACCGCCATAGCCAAATAAAGCCCGGGTAAGGCAAGGGCTGCGAAACCGGCTATAAATCTAAGTAACCGTATGAAAGAGGAAATTTCCCAGCGTTGATTATAATCGTCCGGAGATTGATAAAAAGTATTTAACGTAGCCGGAATTATTACCACAAAAGGAGAGTTATCCACAACTATTACTATGCGACCCTCCAGAAGGGCTGAAGCGGCCTTATCCGGCCTTTCCGTAACCTGTGCCTGCGGAAAGGGTGAACGCCAGTCGTCCTCTATAAGTTGTTCGATGTATCCGCTGTCGGTAATGCCGTCTATGTCTATATTTTCAAGGCGTTTAAGGGCATTTTCCAGAATTTTCGGTCTGACTATACCTTCCATGTAAACTACGGCTATATCTGTCTTTGTTCGCCTGCCTATCTGCATTTGTTTCATTTTCAAGGCGGTGTCTCTGATTCTGCGTCTGATAAGCATGGTATTAATGCGGAAAACTTCCGAAAATGCATCTTTTGAACCTTGAATAACAACCTCTGTGTCTGCCGTAGGCACGCCACGGTTAGGCCAACCCTTTGTGGAAAGAACAACAGCCTTAGCGTAGCCTTCCAAAAACATAATAGTATCGCCGCTAAGTATGCTTTTAACGGCGTCGTCCATGTCCTCGGTATCTCTAACATCAACTACGGGAAGCCCTCCGTTTTTGATGGCCTCTAAGATGTCGCCTTTAATTTCTGCATAAGTAGGCGGTATCTGTCTTATAGTAAGCATCAAGTTTGAGAGTATATGTTCAGACAAAAAGTCCTTATCCACCAACATATCAAGATAAAAAAAGTAAACTTCTTGCTTAAACCCATCGCCTATTTTGACTTTACGTTTTACCACATCTTGAACATCCTTAAATCGCAAGTCCAGTTCGCTGATATTAACGTCAAGTATGCTGCTTATATTCATGTATTCACCGTCATTTCTTGGTTAGATAGTAAAAACTGAAATGAAAAACCTTGAGGGAAACTGTTTCTGTAGAAAAGGTTCTCTCAAACTACCATCAAAAGGACTATATAATAAATATTTAAACGCTCTAAACTGATACTATTATTTAGATTTGTTGCTATATTTATACATAAAAAAACAACCCTTCCGAGGAAAGGTTGTTCGTTTAAAATAATATTATACGTTGTTGGGTAATACCAAATGTCTGGGTAAACCGTCAGCCATTATGGGTGACAGTTCGCCTTGGATCAAGGGGTATACATAGTCGATAAAGTCTTTGGTAACGCCTGTACCACATTCTGTAATCCACTCTCTTGGGATAATGCGTTCCGCATTGGCTATTTCGTTTACGTCGTGGGCACCGGTGGTTATATCGTAAGGGTCGTTGGATAGGCGTTTGAAGATAATCATTTTTGCGGTTTCACCGTCAAATGCTGCTCTAACGGCTTGGGCTCCGGCAATAAATGCTTCGTTAACGTCGGTCAAGGATACTATATGAGAAGCACAGCGTTGCAAAGTGCTAAATTCTATGCTGCGTGTTTTACAGCCCAAACGTTGAGAGATAAAGTCGGTAAGGAAGCAAGCAGTACCGCCTAAGGCTTTATGACCGAAGGAATCTTGGGATACGTTTTCTTTGCTCAATTCGCAAACATATTTACCGTCTGCGGTTTTTAACCCTTCGGAAACGGCTATAACCAGTGCTTTCTTTTCGGATTGACGTTCTTTGATTTGTTGTATGAATTTTTCCGGGTCAAAGCTCATTTCCGGAAGGTAAATCATATCAGGGCCGTCGCATTCTTCGGTTTTTCCCAAAGCTGCCGCCGCTGTTAACCAGCCGGCGTTTCTTCCCATTATTTCAACAACGGTTACGTTATTAACATCATAAACTCTGCCGTCTCTGATAATTTCTTTCATAACAGCGGCAATGTATTTTGATGCGGAACCAAAACCGGGAGTATGGTCGGTCATGGCCAAATCGTTATCTATGGTTTTGGGAACACCCATAAAGTTGATTTTTTGGTTTGTTGCCTTAGCGTAGTGGGATAACTTTTTAATGGTATCCATAGAGTCGTTGCCGCCGATGTAGAAGAAATGTTCTATCTCCAATTTGTTGAGCTTTTTAAAGATTTCAACAAATACTTCTTCGTTTTTTTCGGGGTCCGGTAGTTTAAATCTGCAAGAACCAAGGTAAGATGAAGGTGTGCGTTTGAGTAATTCTATGTCGAGTCCGTTTGAAATGTATTTGGACATATCAATAAATCTGTCGTCTAAAAAGCCTTGAATGCCGTTTCTCATACCGTAAACGGTTTTGGCGTTTCTGTCTTTAGCTGTTTTAAAAACACCTGCCAAACTGGAATTGATAACTGCTGTAGGTCCGCCGGATTGCCCAACGATTATATTGCCTGTTAACATTGGATTACACTCCCTGTATGTATTATGTAAATACGAGATATTCTGTTTTGTAACCAGTATAGCAAAATATTAATAAAATTCAATAGAAAACCTAAAAATATTTAATGAAACCGGAAAAAATCATCACTATTCGTTGAATTAATTAATTTTATGTCAATGCACAAAAAGCAGTATAAGTTAAAATTTTCCAAGGCCGGCGTATTTTACTTGAATATCTTGGTATCTTATTTTATAATTAAAGAAACTCAAAACAGCAGGTGAATTTTCCGCAAATTCTCTTGTAATGAGTTGTTTTTGCAGTATACTGAGTAATAATATATAAATTTATAAGCGGTTAAAATAACCTATAAGTACTAATATCTGAAAAAACAGGATGGTGCATATGAAATATTTGGAGACATACAATCAATGGCTGAATGACCCCTTGCTTGACCCGGAAACTCGCTTAGAATTGGAGCAATTGTCAGGCAACGATGCGGAAATACAGGATCGTTTCTTTACGGACCTGGAATTCGGCACAGGAGGATTAAGAGGAATACTGGGTGCCGGTTCAAACAGAATGAATATTTATACCGTTCGCAAGGCTACACAAGGCTTGGCAAACTATATACTTAAACAGGAAGCCCAAGCTAAAGACATGGGCGTAGCCATAGCCTACGATTCCAGACGACTTTCAAAAGAGTTTGCCTTGGAAACTGCTCTGGTATTAAACGGCAATGGAATTAAAACCTATGTTTTCAGGGAATTAAGACCTACTCCCATGTTGTCCTTTGCGGTCAGGCATTTGGGCTGTATCTCCGGCGTGGTAATTACCGCAAGCCACAATCCCAAGGAATATAACGGCTACAAAGCATATTGGGCAGACGGCGGTCAGGTAACCTCACCCCGAGACGTTGAAATTATCGACGAAGTAAATAAAATAACCGACTTTTCTCAAATTAAGGTAGCAAACCAACAAGAGGCGGAAAAAGCCGGGCTGTTTAATTATATAGAAAAAGAAACCGACGAAGCCTTTTACAAAGAGGTGCTGGCTCTTTCCGTTAACAAAAACTTACCCGGAGCCAAGGACCTGTGCATAGTTTACACACCTTTTAACGGTGCCGGCAATATGCCCGTTCGTGAGGTGCTTAAATCCGCCGGATTTACCAACGTACACACTGTAAAAGAACAAACCGAGCCGGATCCCAATTTTACCACCATAGGATACCCCAACCCGGAATCCCACGAAGCCTTTGCCTTGGCTTTAAAGCTGGCTAATGAAGTAAATGCAGACATTATTCTTGCCACAGACCCGGACGCTGACCGTGTGGGTGTTGTAGTTAATCATAACAAAGAATATATCTTCCTTACCGGCAATATGGTAGGGCAATTACTTACGGAATATATCTTGTCCGGTCGTTCCGAAAAGGGAAATTTACCGGATAACGCAATGGTTATTTCAACCATAGTTTCTACACGTCTCACCTCCAAAATAGCCGAAAATTACAAAGTAGACTACATGGACGTTTTAACCGGCTTTAAACACATAGCCGCTCGTATTTTGGAATCTGAAATAACCGGAGACAAAAAATTTGTATTCGGCTTCGAGGAAAGCATAGGCTATCTGGCCGGCACTCATTGCCGTGATAAAGATGCCGTATCCGCAACCATGCTGGTATGTGAACTTGCTGCTCAGCTTAAATCTCGTAATATGACTTTGGTAGATGCCTTAAACGAAATGTACGCAAAATACGGCTACACAAAGGAATACACCGAATCCATCACCTTAAAAGGGCTTGAGGGTCTTTCCAACATTAAAAAGATTATGGCAGCCCTACGAGAAAACCCGCCTGCGGTAATTAACGGCTCCAAAGTAGACCTAATGCGTGATTACAGCAATTTAACCGAATACAACAAGCTTACCGGTACAAATACGGTAATTAACCTTCCGA
This sequence comes from uncultured Defluviitaleaceae bacterium, assembly GCA_964392115.1. GTDB lineage: Bacteria > Bacillota > Clostridia > Lachnospirales > WRBF01 > CAYXWM01. Next base: position 32,152 of record CAYMOU010000004.1, read on the forward strand.
AATCAGACGTTCTTTACTTCCGGTTGGAGGATGAAAGTTGGGTCTGCGTAAGACCTTCCGGCACAGAGCCTAAAATTAAAGTTTACTTCGGCGTATGCACCAAAAACGAGCAAGAAGCAAATGAACTTATGCAAGCCCTTACGGCCGATATGCTGAAAGTAATAGATACTTGCTATAAATAATTTTCACTGTCTAATTAACATGCGCATTGATTAAGCATTCTTTTATTATAAAGTTTTTTTGAAGGGAGTTTGAGGGAAACTTTTTTCCGGAAAAGGTTTCCCTCAAGGTTTTATTCTTTCAAAATTTTTGCTGCATTCCAACAAAAAAGGACCTTATCTTTGGATAAAGTCCTTTTTTGTTATACTGTAAATTCAGAAACCAGTTTGGTCAGAGCTTCTGATTGGTTATCTAATTCTTGAGCCGCTGCCGCAAATTCTTCGGAGGATGATGAGTTGTTCTGAACAATTTGCGATATTTGACCTATACCGGAGGTTATTTGATTGAGTTCCTCCAGCTGTTCGGCTGTGGCTTGGTAAATGTCGTCTATAATTTCCGTAACGGAGCTTATGTCGGTAATAATCAGTTTCAAAGCATCTGCGGTGGTGGTGGCTATAAGTGTACCGTCGCTTACCCTTGCAATGGTATCCTCAATAAGTACGGATGTTTCCCTTGCAGCCTTGGAACTTCTTTCTGCCAAGGAGCGAACCTCCTCTGCTACCACGGCAAAGCCTTTGCCGTTCTGACCTGCACGTGCGGCTTCTACGGCGGCATTTAAAGCCAAAATATTGGTTTGGAAGGCTATATCGTCTATAACCTTGATTATTTGAGAAATATTCTTGGAAGCTTCCTTAATACCCTCCATAGAGTTGAGCATTTTTATCATTTGCTCATTGCCTTTTCTGGCACTGACCATGGACTTTTTGGATAATTCATCGGAAACTTTTGCTTTTTGTGTCTTTTCTAAGGTGTGCTGATTAATGGTGGATAAGGATGCATCCAGCTCCTGTATTGAACTTGCTTGGGTTTCTGCTCCGGCAGCCAATGATGCAGAGTTTTCGGAAATAAGCCTTGCACCGGATAATACACTGTCTGCCGAATATTTTATATCTTTCAAGGTGGTTCTAAGGAAGAAATTAATCTGATTGATTGAATTTTTAATTTCCGTGTAATCCCCAAGGTATTCACGGGTTATTTCGTTTGTCAGGTCACCCTCGGAAATACTGCCAAGAATCTGCTTAATTTCGTTGATATAACTTTTGGTGGAGTTTATCATTTTCTCAAAGGAACGCATCATTGCAGCAAAATTCCCGTGGTAATTCTTAGGTACGGCAACGCTGAAATTACCGTGAGAAAGCTCTTTTAATATGCCGCTTACCTCTTTTATGGGGACTTGAATTTCTTGCATAAGTTTGTTTAAACCTGTGGTTAGATTACGCCAATCTCCCTTATAAACGGACACATCAACTCTGGCGTCCAATTTACCCACATTTACAGCTTCTATTAATTTAAGTATGTCATTGTTGATGGCTCTAAGGTTTTCCCTAAAGGTTGTCAGGGTATGTGTAACTATAACTTTTTTGCCGGGGTACTGCTTAATTTCCACATCAAAATTTCCGTTCTCAAACTCATTGAGGTACGAGAAAATATCCAGCAAATCATTAATTTCGCTTGCAAAGGTGTCATTGATGGTGGTGACTACGGTTTTGAATTCGCCTTCAAAAAGATATTCGGGTATGCGAGCATCCAAGTCTCCGTCGCAGAACTCACCGGACATAATATTGATTCGCTCTATAAGGTAAGAAACATTGTTCCTTATCTTTAGTATAGAGCGTATAAGCATACCGATTTCGTCGTCGGAATGGGTATTCATGTTAATATGCAGGTTTCCTTTAGCAATCTCGTTAGCGGTACGCTCCAATTTTGTAATGGGCTTCACTATATTTTTCTTGATAAATATAACAATGATAATCAAAGATATCAAGGGTAAAACTATAGATAAAACTATTACGGTTACAGCGTTTTGAACTGTTTTGGTAGCTTCTTCGGCTTGGGCATCATCGTATGCGGCCTGGTCTTGGGATAAACGCTCCACAGTTTCGATTACTACTGTATCAAATTCATCTTTATATTCGAGAAAAAGAGGGTAGGCCTTTGCTTCGGCTTCCGGAGTGTTTTCTCTTGCATAGTCCAAAATTTGATTTTTTTTGGCATCGGTGCTGTTCAGTAGCTTGGTTAATCCGTCCAACAACCCTTGGTCGTTGGTACGCATAGTTGTCCTATATTTTGCAATGGTATTTTTAATATTGTTTATGTGCTGCTGAGTCAAATTAATATTGGCCTGAATTTGGTCGGGCTCGGTAGCTGCCAAAGATGTGAGCAAATCCCTTTGGGTTGCTACGAAACTGCGCCTTAGCTGCCATAGGTATTCGGTATTGTCTATGCTGTAACCCTTGTATTCGTCAACTAAATCTCTTAAATTAAAAATGTTGAAAACAGACGCCATACCGCAAATTATCAGCACCATTAAAACAACAGAGAAACTTAACATTACTTTCGTGTTAATCTTCAAATTTTTCATACAACAACCCCCGGGAGGTATTAACCTCCTATTATTTTGCTATAAGTGAAAAAAGTAGAATGTATTATGTCACGAAACAATTAAGATTTTTTTACAAGAAACTTTTCAAACTCTTCCACGGGTATAGGTTTGGAGAAATAAAAACCCTGTACCAAATCCCCACCTGTTTCTTTTAAAAGATTGATTTGAGATTCTGTCTCTATACCTTCCGAAACTGTAACCAAATTCAAATCTTTTGCCATGGCTATTATGTTTTTTACTATGGCTTTGCTTTTTGGATTTTCATGGGCGTCCACAAAGAAATCTTTATCAAATTTAAGAGAGTCAATATTAAGGCGTTTAAGCGTACCCAGAGTGGAATATCCTGTGCCGAAGTCGTCTATGGCGGTGGAAATGCCGTATTCATTAAAACGTTTTATAATTTCTATAAGGTTTTCCATGTTTTCGGTAACGGCACTTTCGGTAATTTCGATTTCTATTAATTCATTGGGTATTTTGTATCTGTCTAAGATACCTATAACCTGTTCAACCAGTCTATCGTTTTGTAGATTAACCCTGGAAAGGTTGATAGCGATAGGTATGGGTTCGTAATCCAAATCTATCCATTTTCTCAAAACCTTGCAGACTTGCTCCAGTACGTAAATATCCATTTTGCATATAAAGCCGTTCTTTTCAAACAGAGGAATAAAGCTACCGGGTGCTAACATACCTCGGGTGCTGTGGTTCCATCTGACCAAGGCTTCGGCTGATTTTAGCTTGTATGTACTTAACTGATACTTGCCTTGGAGATGTATAACAAAATCGTTGTTTCCCAGAGCTTCTTCCATTTGACTTTCAAGTTCCCTTTCAAATGAAACAAGTTCCTTCAGTTTGTCGTCATAGAAGGTAAAGGTGCTTTCATAGTTGTTTTGAAGCAACAATCTGTCCACAGCCATATCGGTACAAGAGGCTATATGAGAATAATCGTCTGCCTTTTCGGGAACCACATAACAACCGTAAGCCAGTTGTATCAAAAAGCTTCTGTTGGCAAGATTCCTCATAGACACTATTTTGGTATCAAAATCTTTTAGCCTTGCCAAAAGCGATGCTTTATCGGAGAATTCCAATAACATGGCGAACCTGGTGCCGGAAGTTCTGCAACAGTATTCGTGTTTGCTAATAAATTGATTCAAAGAACCTGCGATAAATTTCAGCAGTTCGTCTCCCTTTTGATGCCCCAACATTTCGTTTAATAGACTGATTTTTCTAACCTTAAAGCAAACATGGACATACTCACGACTTTGATTTTCCCATAATGTTTTTATGACTGTTTGAGCAAATATCTTTGTATTGGGCAGACCGGTTAGTGAATCAAACTGTTCAAGGTTTTTAAGCTTTTCTTTTTGAGAAAGTTTGAAAAATACCAAGGCTATCAAAACCACATACAAAGACAGGATTACGGTCAGCTGCACTTCTTGGTCTGATCCGTATATATCTATAACCCGTTGTTTGTAGACGTTTCTTGTGTCGGAAAGAATGAATCTCCAGCCGGGGATAGAGGTATCTTCTATTAAATACATAACCTTACAGTCTCTTCCGTTAACCTGAATAAGCCCTGTTTCCTTATTCTTTATCATATCCAGAACTTCTTGTGGGTAGGCCAGCTTGTCATAAGACTCAAACGCTATGTCCAAGTTGTGGTCATAAACAATGGTATTGTCGGCGGAAAGAAAGCTAACCTCATGTGTATCGGTAATAAGCTTTTCTTCTATAAGGTTCTGTATAATATTGAAGTTAAAATCAAACCCAACAAGCCCTATTAATATTCCTCTGTCGTCCCTGATAGGATTAATCAAGCCGTATCCCATAGCATGTGAGGAGGCCGAAACCCAAGGCTCGGCTATAAATGCATTATTGTGAGTAATAAGTTTTTGATAGTAGGGTCTTTGCCTGATGTCCCATTCGTCATCATTGATGTTGCCGTAATTGTCTATGTAAAAGTTTCCATTTAAACTGGCTATCCATATTAACGACAATTCACTGTTGGTTTGCAAAATAGAATCAAGTTCATCTACGATGTCCGATAAATAGGGGTATTCATCTATTTCATCCTTAGATTTAACTTCACCAAGCAATTTTCGAATTGAGGTGAAGTGGTTTGATTGATTTGCAAGGGTTAAATAATTGGACATTTTGGAATTTATTGCAGAAAGATAACTTTCCATATCCTTATTAAGCAAGTCTTCAATTCTTGCATTTGTTTTGGCTGATTCAATGGTAAAAGCTGAGAAGACGGAAATCAGCATTGCAAGAGTTAAAAGAAGTACTATAATTATCAGCTTTCTGTTTTCCGATAAAAAGGATTTAGTAAATATTTTCATAATAGCCCTCCTGTCAAAACGGCAAGTACCAACATCTTTATGGCTATAAATATAAATAAAATTCCAAAATAATAATTTTCATAAATATATATGCTTAGATTTATACTAAGAACCTGCGTTTTTTAAGCAATAACCTCTCCTCTTTATGATTTAACCTACTGAAAAGGATTAGTATAATTTTCCACTGGCAATACTTTAATATTATATAATAATTATTGATAAAATACAATATATGAATTGAATATAACTTTTAATACATAATTTAATCAAAAGGCTAAGGTTATTTGTGCAAATTTTCTATTAATGCATTATTACGCTAAATTAACTGTTAACTATATTGTTTATGTCACTTAAAAAAGGACAGGAGCGGTTTATTAATTTTTTTTCGGATCTAATATGTAAATTTAACTTAAAGTTCAGGTAATAAGTTTATAAATAAAGAAGAAAAGCACAGTTTTTTGGCGAAAATAAAACAAAAAACCGCTTCCCCGGGGAAAGCGGCAAATATCACATAAAAATTCTAAGACAGCAATTAATATGTAAATTATATTTAAAAATTTCTTAAAGAATATAAATTTCTATGCCGGGTTGTAGAGATAAAAAAACAAAACCCAACCGGAATAACCAATAAATACCCAAAATGCAATTAAAGTTAATATTAATATGACAAAAACCGGTTTGTAGACTATTGCACATAGATAGTAATAAAAATCTATTCTCCATAAACGGTTCGTCTCCTGTGTTTAAGAAACACCAACACTCACCATTTCGACCGGACGATTTTTGTTACTTAAATAAACCCTATTGTCAATAACTTGTTCAAATTTGATTAATATACATCCATACTCCGTTTGCTATGCCTTGGGCGCATTTTTCTCTGAAATCCGGTTGACTAAGCAATTCGGCATCGTTTTCGTTTGTCAAAAAACCCAACTCTGTTAAAACAGCCGGCATTTTGGTAAGCCTTAGTACGGCAAAGTTACGTGATTTTATGCCCAAATCATTAAGACCGTTTTGAATAATCAATTGCTCCTGAACCATTCGTGCAAAACCCTCCGAGGCACTGCCCTTTCGATAAAAAAAGGTTTCTGAGCCGGTAACGGCGGAGTCTTCGCTGGAATTGCAATGTATGCTTACAAAGTAATCTGCCTCCCAAGCGTTTGCTGCCTCTGCACGCTCGGTTAGGCTTAAATTTGTTTCACCTGTTCGGGATAGCTTGACGGTATACCCCAGCTCCTCTAAAATTCTTTGGGTTCTGACGGCTGTATCCAAATTAATTTCGGATTCTTTTTCACCGGTTATATCGGAGACAGCGCCCGGGTTGCTTCCGCCGTGGCCGGGGTCTAAAAAAATTTTCATTGTTAATCCTCCTATCTGTGAGGGAAGTATGAAATGTTGTAATCAGCTTTATCAGCCATTATTCTCCGTAACTTCATTTTCGGGAGGATTATCATTTGTTTGTTGGGGTTTTTCGATTTCGGCAGGACTTTCGGTAGTATTTTCGGTGTTTTCAGAGGAATTGTCCACCGGTGTTTCTTCCGGATTAATTTCGGCACTGACGGTCTTTTTATACAGTTCCTCACTTCTTTCTTTAAGCTTGCTTAATTGAAGCAAATATTCCTCGTTTTTTTCTTCAAGGTATTTGATTCTGTCTAACAATTCGTTTCTTTCGTCCAAGCTTTTTAAATAGTAATTTTTCCGCTCTGTCTCAATTTGGCGAACTTCCTCGTTACGTTCCTTTAACATGGAGGTTATTTCCAACAGTTGGTCATTTTTTTCGGTAATTTGCCTTTGCAGGCTTGTTACCTGGTTTGTTAAGCTGAACAATTTTTCGCTTAAATCATCGGAAATTTGAGGTTGAATTTCCGGTTTCTTTTTTACGGCCGTGGGTTGGCTTTGCAACGCCTCGGCATCAGCCGGTCTGATAAGTGGTGTCAAGGCAGGGTAGAAGTCATCGTTTTTATCGGGTAACACCTGTATGTCCCAAGGATGGCTTCTGTCCACGTATAGTTCCCTGCAATAGAAATTATCCTCTGACTGAGGCACAAGAGAAATATAATTAGCCTTCATTGGGTTTAAGCAGAATTTATTACGATAACGAGCCGGTCGATAGAAGGTTTTTCCTCTGTCCTCGGTACGGGTTTCGAAAAGCTGTCCGTTGCTTACGTACATTATGTAGAGAGTATTTTTCACATAGAACATTATACAGTTATCCAGCTTTTGTGACTCTGCAATAACTATAGGATGACTGAAGCCTTCGTCCTCTTTTTTTCTGTAAATCAACTGGCTTGAGAATACACTTTTTACTATGTAACAAACGTGAATGGCATTATCCGTGGTCAAAAAACAAGCATCCTGTATTTGATTTACGGATGTGTAAATGTTATTGTAACTGCCCACTTTTGTAGGAGTAATCTCTCTGTAGCCTATGTTGTTTTCCATGGCTTTGTTGTAATAAAAAAGCAGAACGTGTTCTCGAGTAACGTGTTGCACCTGAAACATTTGGTTATTCATACCGGTAAATCTGTCTATACGCTGTGCCGGGCTCCAACGGCCGTCGCCGTCCAGGTTTTGGAAGACTATGTAATTTGCCTTTTCTTCAACCGCAGGAACATTGTAAATTAAGCATATTCCCTTCTCGGTTATAATGGGTTTAAGCAGTATGGAGTGAACCTTTGTGGATTGATTTTTTAAGATAACCTTGCTAACCCAATCACCTTCTCCGTTAGTCAACAAAACCACATCACCCATAGAGTCTTGGCATAAAAGATAGATAATGCCCTTATCGTCTATGGTAACGGTAAAGTTTTCTCTGCCCTGCTCCAGCAGGATTTTTTCTCTTACCCATTTGTTGTGTTCATAAGTTTTGTACAACAGCCCTCTGCCCTTAACGTAATAAAAACAAAACAATTGGTTATCCTTTAGCCTTACGATGTAACTGTTTTCCATTTTTCACCTCTATCCGTTTTATCTTAAATAAGCCTATTCATATGATATAATACTAATTATATAAAACAGTAGATAAAAATTTGCTGTTTAGACAAAGATTCAAGGATAATTTGCAAATTTTTATCCTTCATTAAATATGGAATTAGTATAACGCCGAAATATGCTTGTTTTCTTTATTATTCGCAATATCTGCCGTAATATATTTTATTAGTATAGATTGCTTTTATGAACAAAATATATAATTTACCGAAAAATCGTCAGGTCGAACCCTGCGAATTTTGGGCAATAAAAAAAGCCCGATAATCTCGGGCTTTAAAATAAACTATATTATCAATCGGATGTAAACGCCATTAAAGCAAGGTGTCTTGCACGTTTTACGGCGATGGTCAAAGCACGTTGATGTTTTGCACAGTTGCCTGTAATACGTCTGGGTAAAATTTTGGAACGTTCGGATACAAAGCGTTTAAGCTTTGCTACTTCCTTGTGGTCGATGTAGTTGATTTTATCTGTACAAAAAGCACAAACACGTTTTTTTCTGCGTCCGCGTTTTTTTTGAATCATATTTATCCTCCTAATCAGAACGGTAAGTCGTCATCTATATTTTCGTCGGTTTCGGTAAATCCGCCGGGCTCTCCGTAGCCGTAGGGGTCTGCGGAAGGTGCGGGTTTACCGGAGCCTGAACTTGAGCCGCTGCGGTTTTCGAAAGAAGCTTTGCTTTCGGCAAATTCTTGTTCGTCTACCACAACTTCGGTACTTTTACGTTTTTGACCGTTGTTGTCTTCCCAAGTTCGGACGGATAACCGACCGGAAACACAAATCATCATACCTTTTTTAAAATATTTTTCACAAAATTCGGCAGGTTTGCCGAAAACTACACAATCTATAAAGTCTGCGTCCGGTTCGCCCTGTCTTTTAAAGCGTCTGTTGACAGCCAAGCCGTATCTAGCAATAGCCAAAGGTTCAGCGGACTGAGAATAGCGTATTTCCGGGTCTCTGGTTAGTCGTCCCATGAGTATAACCTTATTCAATGTCAATCCCCCAATCTTTATAGCCAATTGCATATAAGGCAGTAACAAAAATCTATTCTCTGTAAACGGTTCGTTCCTGCGTTTTAAGAAAACACCCACACCAACACTCACCGTTTCGAATAGACGATTTTGCTACCTAAATAAACGCAATTGACAATATCCTTCGGAAAACAGCTTGCTAAGCTTCCAAACGCACGATTAAGAAACGCAATACGTTTTCCATGATTCTGATACGTTTTTCGATTTCGGCAGGAGCCGCAGCGTTTGAGGTAAAGGTGATAAAGCTATAGAAACCTTCGGTTTGCTTTTCGATTTCGTAAGCTAAACGTCTTCTTCCCCAATCATCGATTTTTTCGATTGTTCCTTCAAAGCGAGCAATCAATTTGTGAATTTTTTCAAATTCGGCTTTCATGCTGTCTTCTTCCAAGTCAGCTCTTAAAACTACAGCCAATTCATACTTGTTCAAGTTCGTTTCCTCCTTTTGGACTATAGGCCTTCTTGACGAAAGCAAGGAATACCTGTTAAAATGTCGAAATGCTTTATTAACGGGTATTTTTTATATACAAGTACCTATCCTAACATAAGTGTGTTTAAAAATCAACAGTAAATTTGGTACATAACGAAAGAAATTTCAGATTTTTCGAATATTTTAGCTTAGGAGAAATAAGATTAAAACATGAAAAAAATTATATTGCTATCTACAGGGTACATAAGCTTACTTTTAGGATTTATAGGCATTTTTCTACCGATTTTGCCCACAACTCCCTTTGTTTTGTTGGCAGCATCATGTTTTTGCTCCGTAAGCCCCAAAATATACCAAAAATTACTTGGGTCAAAATACTTCGGTGCTTATATAAGCAATTACAGGAATAAAACACCGGTAAGTAAATCGGTAAAAATTAAGTCATTGATCTTTTTGTGGATTACCTTGATTATTTCTTCGTTCTTTATTTCCCAATTTTGGGTAAAATTGATTTTGCTTGCTGTGGGATTGGGAGTATCCTTACATATCTTGTTAATTTAGGAAGCTGTCAAGGCTTTGGGAATATATTCAGTTATATCCGAAGCCAAAACCCCGTAAAGCCCGATCTTTTCTGCCGCCAAATCACCTGCCTTGCCGTGAATGTAAGCACCTACCCCGGCGGCAGAAAACAATTCCATTCCTTGAGCCGCCAAAGCGGCAATTATTCCGCTTAAAACATCACCGGAACCTGCCTTTGCCATAGATGGGTTTCCGGTGTTGTTTATAAAAACCTTTCCCGTGTGATTAGCTATAACGGTTTTACAATCTTTAAGAAGGGTAACTATTCCGTGCTTATGAGAAAATTCCAAAGCCGTGTTTAAAACCCTATCTTGAATATAACCGGAAGTTGTTCCGGTTAAACGGCTCATCTCTCCGAAATGTGGAGTAATAACACAACGACCTTTCAAATCTTTCAATAATCCCAAATTTTTTGCCAATACATTAATACCGTCTGCATCCAAAATAATGGGACAAGCAGAGTTTTCTACAACTTTATAAACAAATTCCGCTGTGGTTTCGTTGTTTCCCAAACCCGGTCCAAGAATAATTACATCTGCCCATGAAAGTTCCGGCTTTACTAATTCAAAGGCTTCTTTGCCCAAAAATCCGGTTTCGTCCGGTAAGGTTAGGGATATAGCTTCACGGAGGTTAATGTGTATAATGTCTGTCACGTGTTTTGTTGAGCAGACCTTAACCATACCCGCTCCGCTTCTGTAAGCACTTGTAGCCGCCAATAAAGCCGCTCCCGGCATATTGTCACTGCCGGCTATGCAGAGAACCTTTCCGTAGGTATATTTGTTGGAGCGTAAGCTTCGCTTGGGTAACATTTCTTTTAAGTCATTGTCATCCAAAGTTTTAGCGGAGGTTTTTAATTTTTGAATCAAAGCTTCATCTTCAATATTTAACTCATTTCTTAGAAATTCCTCTATATTAAGGTAATCTTTACCGCTTGCAGCTTTCATGGGACATTCCTCATTATTCTTAAAATTGTAATTACCGGTGTTAATTAATATAATATCCTTTCTATAGTAAAAGTTCAAGGTTTACCGTAGCCGGCCGGCTAAACCCCGAACACTTGACAGAAACACAAAAAAACTATATATTAAAGCAATAATGATACTAATTCCATTTAAAACAGTAGATAAAAATTTGCTATTTAGACAAAGATTCAAGGATAATTTGCAAATTTTTATCCTTCATTAAATATGGAATTAGTAAAGCAACATACGGAGGCGATAATCAATGAAGGTAATTTTACTTGAAGATATAAAAGGCGTAGGCAAGAAAGACCAAATTATCGAAGCAAGCGACGGTTATGCACGTAATTTTCTTTTTCCCAAAAAAGTTGCCTTGGAAGCAACAAAGGCTAACTTGAATATGTTGGAGAAAAAACAAAAAGGTCTGCAAGAAAAAGCAAAAAAAGAATTGGAAGACGCAAAAGCACTGGCCGAAACCATTTATAAATTAAGAATTATTATAAGTGTTAAAACCGGCGAAAACGGAAAATTGTTCGGCTCTGTAACAAACAAAGAAATTGCACAAGAACTCCTTGCTCAAAAGGGTATAGACATAGACAAAAAGAAAATCGTAATAAACGATGCCATAAAATCAGTTGGTGAAAAGGAAGTAGACGTTAAGCTGCATCCGGAGGTTACAGCCAAATTAATGGTTGAAATTGTGGAAGGATAATATGGATACACAAAGAGTACCTCCTAACGATTCTCAGGCCGAGCAGGCGGTATTAAGCTGTATGCTGTTTGACTCGGATGCTGTGGTTTCGGCTTTCGAAGCCATCAGCGGTGAGGATTTTTATTATCCCAACAACGGTGCAATTTTCAACGTAATGGTGGAGTTATTTCAGCAAAATATCCCGGTGGATGCGGTTACCTTGAAAGACAAACTGTCTGAAAAAGGTGTACTTGACCAAATCGGCGGAATGGAATATCTTACCACCCTTGCGGACGGATATTATACCTCGGCAAACATCAAACACTATGTCAAAATTATCGAAGAAAAATCACTGCTCAGAAAGCTGATAAAATCCTCCGGCGAAATTTTAAGCAAAGGTTATGCCGCTCAAGAACCGGTGGATTTGATTTTGGAACAGGCCGAAAGGTCCATTTTTGAGATTTCCCAAGGACGAAATTCCTCGGAGTTTGCCCATATACATGATGTTCTGGTTAATGCAATCAACCGTATAGAGGAAATTTATCTATCCAAAGAAAAAATTACGGGGCTACCCACCGGTTTTGTGGATATAGATGCAAAAACAGCCGGTTTACAGCCCTCTGACTTTATTTTAATAGCCGCAAGACCCTCTATGGGTAAAACCGCATTCGCCTTGAACATAGCCCAGAATGTTTCCATACGCAACAGCAAATCCACAGCCATATTCAGCTTGGAAATGTCCAAGGAACAGTTGGTTAACCGTTTGCTTTGTTCGGAAGCTATGGTAGATTCACAGAAACTACGTACCGGCGATTTGACAGACGAGGACTGGACAAAAATCGTTCAAGCCTTGGAACCTCTTTCCAAATCGCAAATTTACATAGACGACACCCCGGGTATTACGGTAAACGAACTTAGAGCAAAATGCAGACGTTTGAAACTGGAAAAGGGTCTTGACCTTATTATGATAGACTACTTACAGCTTATGTCCGGCTCCGGAAAAAGCGGCTCCAGACAGGAAGAAATTTCTGAAATTTCACGTTCTCTTAAAGCCGTGGCCAGAGAAATGCAGGCACCGGTTATTGCACTTTCACAGTTAAGCCGTGCCTGCGAAACCAGGCATGACCACCGACCCATGCTTTCCGACTTGCGTGAATCCGGTGCTATTGAGCAGGACGCAGACGTAGTTGCCTTTTTGTATCGTGACGAATACTACAACCCCGAAACCGAAAAGAAAAACCAAGCAGAAGTAATAATCGCAAAACAACGTAACGGCCCTACCGGAACGGTAGATTTAATGTGGCTGTCTCAATATACAAAATTTGCAAGTATACTAAAAGGAATGTAATAAACGAAAAAGGAGAGAATCCAATTCTCTCCTTTTTGCGTGTGTTTAACTTAAAATAAAAAGGTTACCCTTAATTAAAAACTATAAAGTCCTTATGAAAATGGTTTGGAGAAGACTTTTTTACAGAAAAAAGTTTCCCATGAGGTCTAATCCTTTTAAACATCAACCTATGCTTTCGAAATATTTTATTATGCCCATATATATACCCCAGGCCACCTTGTCTTGGTATTTAGAGCTTTCGAGGTTTTTCATTTCGTTCCAGTTGGTTAAAAATCCACATTCAACGATAACCGCAGGTACTGTTGTTCTCCGTAATACATAGTAACTGCTGTTAGGGTTGGCTCCTCTGGATTTTTGTTTTAGGTATGTGGTTAATTCAGATTGAATGCATTCCGCCAAAAGCTTGCTGTTATCCGAGGTATTAAAATAGAATACCTGCGCACCTTTTGCACTGGCGGAGGCATAGGCGTTTTGGTGTATGCTCACCAATATATCAACCTCGTTATTGTTAGCCAAACCTCGGCGTTTTGCCATATCCGAGGATTTATCCGGCCCCAAGGCCTCGTCGGTGGTTCTGGTCATCAAAACATAGGAACCGCCTTGCTCCAAATAAGACTGCAACTTTTTGGAGATTTGTAAATTTATATCCTTTTCAAAGGTATCCCTATCACCGATTTTGCCCGAATCTATACCTCCGTGCCCGGGGTCTATAAGAATAACTTTTTTCGCCACGGGCATAGAGAAAGTCTGCACAGAGTCCCCGGCCCAAGTAGTAATTACTCCGATTAAAATAATCACCAAATATATGTAAATCATTATCTTTTCTTTGCGAATACTGATAATTTTCATAATGCCTCCGCATTAACTTTATTTTATAGCTTAATTATATTTATTAATCTAAGCAAAGGCGTATGACTAAAATTTATAGTATTTTCTTAACAATAGAAAAAAGACGGTTAATGAAAACCGTCCTGAATAATAAAGATAAAGACCTTGAGGGAGAAAACCTTTTTTCATACGGCGAAAAAAGGTTTTCTCCCTCATACTAATTCCATTTGGAATTAGTCATGAACTCCCTCTTTCCAAAAAAGCCGAATATAAAATCCCTAATATATTTTACCCTAGAGTTGATTATCAACCAAACAATTTGCCCAACGATTTCTTTTTACCCTTGCCAGGCAAACCAGAAGCTTTACAGCCTCCTCGGAAAAGGCAAAGGCAACTGCCAGGTAAATAGGCATATTAAAAACGCAGGTTGCCAAATATACCATGGGTATACCCACGCACCATACGGAAATAGCATCTACCACAAACCCGAATAAGGAATCTCCACCGTTGCGGAGTATGGAAACAATACAGGCAAAGTTGATTACTTTTATAATCATACCTACGGAAATTACATACATGGTTAATACAGCGTGTTGCTTAACCACTTCGTCTACTTTATACAGGTTTGCTATGTAGGGAGCCGCTATAACCAATACAGTACTCATTACAGCCGTCAAACAGGGAGCAAATATCATGCATTTCTTTGCATATTTAATGGCTGTACTGCGTTGTTTTGCGCCCAGTGCGTTAGAAATCATAACCCCACAGGCTGTACCCACGCCTATACCGAAGGTTAGGAACAATTGCTGTGCTGTATTGGCTATTTGAAAAGCACCCTGCCCGGCTGTACCTATGTTTTGGTAAAGGGCTATATAGCCCGAAATACCGGTAGCCCAAATTATTTCGTTTAAGATTACAAAGGAGGTTACCTTGAAATAGTCCATAAAAAATCTGAAGCTTGCCGAAAAATATGATTTTATCTTTCCTGCAACCGGTGCTTTTATCACATAAGACAGAACTATCAGCAATATCAGTTCTATACTTCTGGCGACTACCGTACCCCAAGCCGCACCTTCCACGCCCATTTGTTGCACAAATATAAAAAGATAATTTAGCGAAATATTGCAAACTATGGCTATACCGGTTGTTATAAGGCAAAGCTTAACATAACCGGTAAATCTTAATGCGAAGTTAATTGTTGCCGTAAATGCTACGATTACATATGTAAAGCCGGCAATTTTTATGTATCTGGTGGCTATTTCTATAACTTCCTTGTCTGATGAAAAAATGCGTAACAGTTCTCCGGGGAATAGTAAAATACCTGTCAGAAACAATAAGGAAAAAGCTGTGGACATTGCAAAACATATGCCCATTACCTTTCGCACGCCGTCATGGTCGCCCTTACCCCAAAACTGCCCAAAAAATATTGCCGAGCCGGAGCATACCCCGAAGACTATAAACAGATACAAAAAGAATATTTGATTGGCTATACCTACGGCTGTTATTTCATTTATTCCCAGCGCTGCGCCTATCATTACCGTGTCTACCCAGTTGACAAAGGCGTTTAAAATATCGGTAGATATGATGGGTATGGCCAGCGTAAACAACAGTTTGAAAAATGCTTTATTTTCACCGGTTTTTGTTGTCATGAATTTATGTCTCCTATTTTAATGATGTTTTTTTCACTTACTATTTGATATTATTCCTTTATCATTTGTAAAGTTTGCATTAACAACATACTAATCTATGCCGAAACCCCAAACAAAGTGAATAATACTAATTCCATTTAAAACAGTAGATAAAAATTTGCAATTTAGACAAAGATTCAAGTATAATTTGCAAATTTTTATCCTTCATTGAATATGGAATTAGTAAAATATGTAAAAATTCCATAACGCCTGCAATAATGCAAATGCTATGGAATAAATTTTCCGGTGGGACTATTAATCTTTCTTAGGTTCTGTAGGGACTTTAAGCATATAGTTGTTTAAAAACCATAGGCTTAAAAAAATGCTGAATATAACATTAATTGTATTTACAATTACATCCATAAGGATTAAGATTATAACGCTGATTTCTTGTGATTCGGGTAACATGGATACAAACAGCAGACCCACCGCATAGGAGGCCATTCCGGCAAAGCTTAAGACGATTGCCGTTTTAAACCATTGCCCGTTAACCACGCTGAAAGATACCGTTAAGGCCTTCAAGCCCGAAATACCGGACAATGCCGTAACCTGTGGGAAAAAATAAAAGGCCACCGAAGCAAAAATTCCGGGTATAATCAGCATCGAACCCAAAATCACAGTTACAAAATATAATAAAGACGTCCAAACGTGCTTACCCCAGAGCAAAAGGGAAGCATCCAAAACGGAATACAAAGTGACTTTTTTGCCCTCTGCCTCACAGCGGCAAATAGCTGTTACAGCACCTACAATCAACGGATGAAAGACCCCAAACAAAACCACCTGCACCACCATGTTTATATAAGCTGCGGCTTCTTGGGAGCTTAGGGGTATGTTAAGCCATAGGTAAAACAACCGGGCCGGTTCCATATAAATTATAGCGAAAAGCGGTATATAAACCAGTAGGCATATGAAAAGTATCAAAGGAAAATGCTTTATAAAAATGTCCCATGAAAACTTCAACAATAAATTCGGCGGTACTTGCTCTGACTTGAATTTTTCAGACATGATTTTCTCCTTGGCAGAAGCTGTTCAATACAGCTTTGGTCAATAACTTGTACTAATCTTGATTAATAAGATTTGCAAAGGTATTATCTGTAAATAATAAAAGAAAGAATGGGAACTGTTATTACACACAATATGGTGGATATAGCCACGTATTGAGAAGCAAGCTCTGTATTGCAATTTAGCCTTTCAGCAAAAATAGCCGTTAGAGAGGCAGCAGGCATGGCTGCTATCAAAGTTATGGTTCCAAGCAATACTTGATTGCTTATAAATGGGCATAAAATCAAATAAAAAATTACCGGCACCAATATTAATCGGACAAAAACCGCAAAGTAAAGCTTACCGGCAAGAAAGGTCTTAATTAAAGGAGTTTTCGCTAAGGAAGCCCCGATAATAACCATAGATATAGGCATGGTTATACTTCCCAGCATTTCCGGGCCGTTATTTAAACTTTCCGGCAATTTTATTGAAAATACAAACATAAACAATCCCACAAAGGTAGCTATAAACGGAGGATTTTTTAGCAGATGCTTAATACCCAAGCCTTTTTGCTTGGATACTCCCGATAAAACTATATTATCACCGAAGGTAAAAACGAAAAGGTTAAAGGCTATAGCTATAATAGTAACATAAAAAATTCCGTCACTGCCGTAAAGCCCGGAAATCACCGGCAATCCCATATACGTAACGTTGGGAAATGCGGTACCGAACTGCCATATTCCTCGTTTATCCTTAGGAATTTTCAGCATAGGGCAGAATATAAGGCAAAAAATATAACCGGCAGCGTAAACAGCCAGAAATACGAAAAATACTATTATTGAATCCGTCAGCAATTCCGGGGTAAAGTCTTTTTGCATGGAAGTAATCAATAAACAAGGCAGGGCTAAGTAAAACAAAATGTTGGATAATCCGGTATTTATACTGTCGTTAATAAGTTTGGTTTTATAGCCGATGTAGCCCATAAGCATACAAAATACCAAACTCACCAAACTGCTAAGAAGAGTCACTATTTCTGACATTAAAATTCCTCCGGTGTCTTGATTTCAAGCCGGAATCTTATAATTTATATTAAATTTTCTGTTGCACAAACAGAATTAAACGGCTTAAAATATTCGTCATTACGTTATTACCATTATACAGTGTTTCTCAAAAAAATCAATTGATTTTATCGGAAAGGGAAAATATGAAAAAAACAGTACTGGTAACAGGTTCATCCAGAGGTATAGGCAAGGCTGTAGCCCGAAAATTTGCGGAAGAAGGCTATAACGTTATTACAAATTGCAGTTCCTGCGTAACAACCTTGGAAGAGGAATTACAGGAACTAAGGCAAATCAACCCCAACACAGAGGGCTATGTTTGCGATGTTTCGGATTATGAGCAGACCAAGGCTTTGTTTGAGAAAATAGAAGAGCGGTTTGGGCCTATTGATATTTTGGTTAACAATGCAGGTATCAGTCATATAGGTTTATTCAATGATATGAAACCGGAACAGTGGGACAAACTGATGAAAACCAATTTGTATTCGGTATTTAATACCTGTCACCTTGCTATGCCGGCTATGATAAACAAAAAATCCGGAGTAATAATAAATATTTCCTCTATTTGGGGTAGCGAAGGTGCAAGCATGGAGGCCGTATACTCCGCAACAAAAGGCGGAATAAACGCCTTTACAAAAGCCTTGGCAAAGGAGCTGGCACCCAGCAATATAAAGGTAAATGCCATAGCCTGCGGAGTTATAGATACCAAAATGAACAGTTTTTTAACCACAGAAGAAAAAGACATTCTTATGGACAGCATACCCATGGGCAGATTTGGTTCGGCAGAGGAAATAGCCGAGTTGGTGTATTTTTTATCCACGGAAAAATGTGCTTATCTAACCGGTCAAATTATTGGGGTAAACGGAGGTTTTTAAACGGAAGTCCCGGAAGAATATTATTTTCAAAAAAAGCTCAACAAAATCACCAAAAATAAAAAAGACTTGTCCTAAAACAAGTCTCAATTTTGACCCGTAGGGGATTCGAACCCCTGATTCAGCCGTGAGAGGGCTACGTCTTGACCCCTTGACCAACGGGCCGTATTACACTTGACAAAATTATACATCAAGCAGGTCAAACAGGCAAGACAAATTTTATGTAAGATACTGTAGGTGTTTCTTTCAAATTACTCTCGGTAAAACAAAACCTCGTCCGGGGATACAAGCCCCAGTTGTTCCTTGGCTATTTTCTCCACAAAGGCATCCGTACCCATGGTTTTAAGCTCTTGGGTAAGTTGTTCTGCCTTTTTTTCTTCTTCTTTTATGAGTTTATTCATGTTTTCGGCTTCTTTGGCAAACATCAAATAGTTGTCCCACTGAAAATAAATTATGGATGCAAAAAAAGCAACAATTATCAGCCAAAAGAACAGATACACCTTTACTCTTAATTTTTTCTTCATGTTATCACTTCCGATAAGTTGGCCTTATACCAATTCTTTTGTGAAAGATTAAAAATATAACCCTGAGGAAAACTTTTGCAGCAATAAGTTTCCCTCAGGTTCACATTTCTATGTTTTCTTCATGAGTATTTTAATGTCTTTAAGAATCGCCCTTTTCTTGATTTTCGCATAATTTTTCGTTCCATGCAAGAATTTTTTACAAGGTTTAGAAATTTTTATGAACAAGGGATAAAAAAGACGGCCTAACCAAATAAAAGGTGCCAGCAAAATTTTTATTATAAACTTAATGGGAATCGAAAGAAAATACACGGTTTTGGTTACTATGGCCGTTCCAAAATGAATAACACTCAAAGTAATTTTTATAACGTAAGGGCTGACAGTCAAAAAATACAAAACCTTGCCGATTAAGGTTCCTATTATGGAAAAAGCCCGTATTTCGCCGTAATTTTTATTCAGCATAAAGCAGAACACCAAAAACGAAACCACTACCCAATAAACCACGTCTTCAATATTGGTGAGAAAATTCGGATGTTTAAAAAGCTTTCTGATTATCCTGAACAGGTCATAAATAAACCCGATTAAAAAGCCCAGACCCACATTCAGAATAAAAAGCCACGATTGTTGCGACATAGAAAGAATCATAGGCTTTGTTCCTTACTTAAATAAACTGCCGAAGAATGAGCCCTTGCCCTTACCCACAGCACGATCCTCGTAGGAAATGTTATAAATCTCACCGTCCACAACCAAATCTCCGGTCTCCAGGTTTAATTTGCTTACATGGAGGTTACTTCCTCTAATAACCAATACACCCATGTCAGTTTCCGTAAGTATGCTTTCCTCGTCAAAAGAAATGACGTCCAATACACCGGTTACGGTAATACTTGCCCTTTTATCCAAAACAACAGAATGACGAGAATGGATTTTTTTATCTTCTATCATTGATAACACTCCTTTAATCTCAAAAATTGCTTTATACTAATTCCATATTTAATGAAGGATAAAAATTTGCAAATTATCCT
>CAYMOU010000005.1:0-48792 GCA_964392115.1 uncultured Defluviitaleaceae bacterium
TTGCTCTTGACAAAACCGTTTCCGGTGATATAATCATACTTAACCGATATGAATAAAGTAATAACTACTTTTACGGAGGATTAATATGGACACAAACCGTAATTATAAGTTCGAAACTCTCCAACTCCATGTGGGTCAGGAGCAACCGGATACAGCTACAGATGCAAGAGCTGTACCTATTTACGCAACTACTTCTTACGTTTTTAAAGATTCAGCCCAAGCAGCGGCACGCTTTGGTTTGGCCGAAGGCGGAAATATCTATACCCGTTTGATGAACCCTACGTCCGATGTTTTCGAAAAACGTATTGCCGCTTTAGAGGGCGGTGTCGCCGCTTTGGCTACATCCTCCGGGGCTGCTGCTATTACTTACGCCATACAAAACATTGCCCGTGCAGGCGACCATATAGTTTCTGCCGCTACCATCTACGGCGGAACTTACAATCTTTTTGCCAATACCCTTCCGGAATTCGGCGTGGCAACAAGCTTTGTTGACGGCAGTAATCCGGAAAATTTCCAAAATGCAATTAAAGAAAATACCAAGGCTATTTTTATAGAGAGTCTGGGTAACCCCAATTCTACCGTTATCGACATTAAGGTAGTGGCTGATATAGCCCATAAAAACGGTATTCCTTTAATAGTGGACAATACCTTTGCAACGCCGTATTTGCTTAGACCAATCGAACACGGTGCGGACGTGGTTGTTCATTCAGCCACTAAATTTATAGGCGGTCACGGTACGGTTATAGGCGGCGTGATTGTGGACAGCGGTAATTTTGACTGGGCACAAAACGATAAATTCCCGGGGCTTTCTCAACCTAACCCCAGCTATCACGGGGTAGTGTTTACCCAAGCCGTTGGAAATCTTGCTTATATTATTAAGATTCGTACCACTTTAATGAGAGACACCGGCTCTACCGTTAGTCCTTTCCATTCATTTATGTTTTTACAGGGTTTGGAAACTCTTTCATTAAGAGTGGAAAGACACGTATCCAACGCCTTAAAAGTAGTGGAATACCTAAACAAACATCCCAAGGTAACCAAGGTAAATCACCCTTCCTTGGAATCTCATCCCGACCATGAGCTTTATAAATCCTACTTTCCCAACGGTGCCGGCTCCATCTTTACCGTTGAAATTAAAGGAGACGCCGAAACAGCCAAGACTTTTATTGATAATCTTCAATTGTTCTCCTTGCTGGCAAACGTGGCGGATGTAAAATCCCTTGTTATCCACCCGGCTTCGACCACTCATTCTCAAATGAACGAAGACGAGCTGAAAAACAGCGGCATCAAGCCCAACAGCATACGCCTTTCCATAGGAACAGAGCATATAGACGATATAATCTACGACTTGGAACAGGCTTTTAAACAAATATAGTAACTTCCTATGCGATTATATAACCAAACTCGACTCATAAATTATTGCAATCAACTCTTTTGGTATATATAATCGCATAATTTTTTTATTTGTAACTCACCGGCTTTCCGGTGTATAATGAAGATGTTGTATATCCGGCAAAAAACAAGAAAAATACCCCAAAATAAGAAAATAATTTTAAATACAATATTGGGAGATGAAATTATATGATGCATAAATCTATAACTGATTTAATAGGTAAAACACCCATGCTTGACCTGGTAAACTATAAAAAAGAAAACAAACTGAACGCAAATATATATGCAAAATTAGAATACTTCAATCCCGCCGGCAGCGTAAAAGACAGAATAGCAAAAGCCATGATAGACGACGCCGAAAACAAAGGCTTACTCAAGCCGGATTCGGTTATAATAGAACCCACCAGCGGAAACACCGGCATAGCCCTGGGAATGATAGCGGCGGCCCGTGGATACAAAGTTATTTTAACCATGCCCGAAACCATGAGCATAGAACGAAGAAACCTGCTTAAAGCCTACGGTGCGGAACTTGTGCTTACAGACGGCACAAAAGGCATGAAAGGCGCTATAGACAAAGCAACCGAACTTGCGGCCGGTATACCCAACAGCTTTATACCCGGCCAATTTACCAACGCCGCAAACCCGGCCGTTCATATTTCCACCACCGGCCCTGAAATTTGGGAAAGCACCCAAGGCAAGGTTGATATTTTCGTAGCAGGTGTGGGCACCGGCGGTACCTTATCCGGCGTAGGTGAATTTTTAAAATCCAAAAACCCCAATATTAAAATCGTGGCAGTTGAACCTGCCGCTTCGCCGGTTCTTTCTGAAGGAAAGCCCGGCCCTCACAAAATTCAAGGCATAGGCGCAGGCTTTGTTCCGGAAACCTTAAATACAAATATTTACGATGAAATAATCACCGTCTCCAACGAAGATGCCTTTGCAACAGGTAAGGCTATCGCCAAAGCCGAAGGCGTGCTTGTTGGCATATCCTCCGGAGCGGCACTTTGGGCAGCTACGCAACTGGCTAATCGTGAAGAAAACAAAGGCAAAAATATAGTGGTTATCTTCCCGGATACCGGCGAAAGATACCTTTCTACGCCAATGTTTGAATAGAATTAATTCAAAACCATTATCGTAAGATTCAACTATATAATGTTAAAGTCTTTTTGAAAGGAGTTTGAGGGAAACTCTTTCTTCAGAAAAAGTTTCCCTCAAGGTCTTTATATCTTTTCCACCACCCTAACCTTAGGAGAAAACCGTTTTCGGTTTTCTCCTAAGGTCGTTTTGGAATATACGCAGTTTTTTAACGGAGTTGACTTTATGTTAGAAGAAGCACTAAAGTACCTGGGACTAAAACCCGAAAATTTAACGGAACAACTTACAGCCGACATCAACAGAATAACCGGAATGCTTCGAGAAAAGGCCGATTTTCGTTACACCTACAAACTGTTCCCTATAGAAGTCCATGAAAACCGGGTAGATGTGGCCACCACCAATTTAACCCTTCCGGGCAAAGATATAGTAAACCTCTTGCAACATTCCAAAGAATGTGTTATATTGGCGGCAACTCTGGGTATAGAGGCAGAAAATCTGCTTCTGTTTACCCAAAAAACATCCTTATCCGATGCCATAATTATGGACGCCCTAGCCGGCGCCATGATAGAGGACGAATGCAACAAATTGCAGGACAAATTGGAACAAACCCATACCCTAACCCAACGCTACAGCCCGGGCTACGGCGATTTGCCGTTACATCTACAGGGCAATATTTTAAACGTGTTAAACGCAAGGCTGAGTATAGGCCTGTATTGCACTTCAAACAGCATACTGCTGCCGAGAAAAAGCATCACGGCCATAATGGGCATTACCGGGGTAAAATCCCAAATAGATATGTGCAAAAGCTGTATTTTATACGAGGAATGCAATTTCAGAAAAGGCGGAAAAAAATGTGGGCGTTAGAGAATTTACTGAAAATAACATTTTAATCTTAGACGGTGCCATGGGTACCATGCTGCAAGATATTTCCCTTATAGGCGAAAACCCCGTGCTTTTAAACCTTAGCAAGCCGGAGAAAATTACAGACGTACACCGGTTATACATAAACGCCGGCTCTAATATGATTTTGACCAATACCTTCTGCGCAAACTCACGAAAGCTTGCCGGCTCCGGTTACAGTGTGGCGGAGGTTATAGCCGCTGCCGTAAACAATGCCAAAAAAGCGGCAGAGGGCAAGGGTTTTATAGCCTTGGATATAGGGCCTATAGGCGAATTATTCGAACCTATGGGCACTTTAAGCTTTGACGAGGCCTATGAGATTTTCAAGGAGCAAATCCTCTGCGGTGCAAAAGAAGGCGTTGACGCTATATTTATCGAAACCATGACAGACCTTTACGAAGCAAAATGCGCCGTGCTTGCTGCCAAGGAAAACTGCCACTTGCCGGTGTTTTGCACCATGTCCTTCGAAGAAAATATGCGTACCTTTTTGGGAACTTCCATATCCTCGGCGGCTTTAACCTTAGAGGGTCTGGGCGTTGATTATATAGGCTTTAACTGTTCCGTAGGGCCAAAGCAGATGATAGGCATGGTTGAGGAACTGTTGAAATACACCAATCTGCCCATAATCGTTAAGCCAAACGCCGGACTACCGCAAAACGTGGACGGTAAGGAAGTCTTCAACGCTGACGAAAACGAATTTGCGGAACAGATGGAAATAATCCTGAAATCCGGCGCCGGAGTAGTTGGCGGTTGTTGCGGAACAAATCCCAAATATATAGAAAAGCTAAAAAAAACGACAGAAAACTTAAAACTCGTACGTAGGGAAAAAATAACCCTAAGTGCCGTTTGTTCCCACTCGAAAACCGTGGTTATAGACCGTGTAAGGATTATAGGCGAAAGAATCAATCCCACCGGCAAAAAGCTTTTTAAACAGGCTCTTATAGACGGCAACACAGACTATATAATAAGGCAAGCCATAGAACAGGCAGAAGCCGGGGCAGATATTTTGGACGTTAACGTGGGCGTTCCAAACATAGACGAAAAAGCAACCATGGTTGAGGTGGTAAAGAATATACAAAGCGTATTGGATTTACCCTTGCAAATAGATTCCTCAAGCGTAGAGGCCATAGAAGCCGGTTTGCGTGCTTATAACGGTAAAGCCATAGTGAACTCCGTAAACGGCGAGGATTCAAGCCTGCATACGGTCTTGCCCATAGTAAAAAAATACGGTGCGGCTATAGTGGGCCTTACCTTGGATTCTACGGGTATACCCAAAACCGCCGAGGAACGCCTTGAAATCGCCCGAAAAATTGTGGATACGGCCTTGGAATACAAAATTCCCAAGCAGGATATTATTATAGACTGTTTAACCCTTACATCCGGTGCAGAACAGGAAATAGCCTATGAAACCGTTAAGGCTCTGGCGTTGATTAAAGAAAAACTTGGCGTTAAGACAGCTTTAGGTGTTTCAAATATTTCTTTTGGGTTGCCCATGAGGGAAAAGCTGAATCAGGTATTTCTTGGGTTGGCTTTGGCTAATGGGTTGGATTTGCCAATAATAAACCCAAATGTAAAGGAAATGACGGATACGGTTTTTTGTTATCATCAGCTTAAAAATATAGATCGGGGCAGTAATGATTATATCAACCGCTTTTCAAATGCAGCGGCATCCGCTGAAAAAAGCCCGGCAGATAAGCCAAAACAGGACCTTTCGTATTTGATACAATCCGGTTTGAAGGACGAGGTTAAAACTGCGGTAAAAGCTGTTTTAGACGAAAAAGAGCCTATGACCATTGTTAACGAAATATTGATACCTGCTTTGGATAAGGTTGGTCAGAGGTACGAAAAAGGTGAGATATTCTTGCCGCAATTGCTTCAATCGGCAGAGGCTGCAAAGCAGGCTTTTGAGGTGCTAAAGAGCCGTATTCCGGAAAATGCCGCCGGTGATATGGGTACGGTTTTGGTGGCTACGGTGGAAGGCGATATTCACGATATAGGCAAGAATATTGTTAAGGTGGTTTTGGAGAATTACGGTTATAAGGTTATAGACCTTGGCAAGGACGTGAAAATTCAAAGAGTTGCCGAAGAAACCATAAAACACAAGGTTAAGTTGGTTGGATTAAGTGCGCTTATGACCACAACTTTGGGTAACATGGAAAAGACCATACAGTCCCTTAAAGAAGCAAGCCCCGATACAAAAATCATGGTAGGCGGAGCGGTTTTGACCGGTGATTATGCGCAAAAGATAGGTGCGGATTATTACGTGAAGGATGCTATGGCTTCGGTAGCGGTGGCCAGAGAGCTGTTTGGGTAGAAGATTGGAACGTTTAAACAGAGGATTTTAATAATTAATATTTGTGTTATAGGTTTTCGTGATTGTATGGCTGCCGGAGCAGAGCCCCGACCCTACAATTTGGGGATCATAAAAAGCTGTACGAACAATTGAAACAAAAAAACGAGGTTCTATGCTTATTTGGCATTGAACCTCCTTTTTTGTTTGGATAGTTGATTAAAAGCGGGTTATTTCTAGGATGTCGTCTACTATGTAGTCCGCCAAGGATAGGTCTTGGTTGCCGGAGTTTTCGTTGCGGTAGCCTATGGTAAGCATACCTGCGGCTTTTGCGGCGGTTACACCGCTTTTAGAGTCTTCCAGGGCAACGGATTCTTGGGGTGAGCAGTGGCATTGTTCTATGGCTTTAAGATATATTTCGGGGTTCGGCTTTTTGTTGGAAACGTCATTACCGGTAACAATGACTTCCATGTGTTTCACTAAATCGAAATATTCCAAAACGCCGTAAACCAGAGAGCGATTTGATGATGAAGCCACGGCGGTTTTAATGTTCTTGGCTTTGCAGAGTTCTATTATTTCCAAAATGCCGGATATGGGTTTTAAGCCCTGCTCTTTGATATAGCCCACAATCATGGCATCTTGCATTTCTATAATTTCTTCCACGTTGCCGCTGCGGTTGTTGTCCACCAGCATTTGTCGCCAGAAATCCTCGGTGGGTTTGCCTATGAAGGAGAACAAATCACGGTCGGTTTTCATATTGAGTTTTGCCAGAAGTTCTTGTTTGGAGCGTAAATGCATAGGCTCGGAGTCCACAATTACGCCGTCCATATCGAACACGAAAAGCTTGGTTTCCGGTGAAAACACCTTATCTGCGATTTTCACGTTTAATCTCCTTCAACAGTTTCATTACGTTGTTTTGCCCTCTGCCGAAATAATCGTGAAGGATTACGTATTGTTCGTAAAGTTTTTGGTATACGGCTACAGCTTCGGGGTTAGGGGTATAGGTTGCACGAACACCGCCGCCCATGGATTCTGCGGCTTCTTTTATGCTGTCGTAGCCGCCTTTTTCTTTGCCTGCCGCAACAGCGCCCCACATTGCACCGCCCATGGCTGTGGCTTGGTCTACGGCTGTTACGTAAACGGTTCTGTTCATAACGTCCGCAAAAGTTTGCATTATGAAGGGGCTTTTTTCGGCTATGCCGCCGGTTGCCATAAGTTTTGCCACGTTTACGCCGTATTCCACGAAGGTATCAACTATCATGCGTTTTCCGTAGGCTACGGCCTCGATAAGAGCCTTATAAATTTCTTCCGGCTTGGTATTTAGGGTCATACCCATGATTAAACCGGTTAAGTCTACGTCTACCAAAACAGAGCGATTTCCGTTCCACCAATCCAGAGCCAAAAGTCCCGATGCACCGGGTTTGATTTCGGAGGCAAGTTGTTCTAGGTAGGCGTATTTGTTTTTGCCGGCGGCTTTTGAGGCTTGTAACAGTTCTTCTGAGAGAAGGCTGTCCATAAACCATTGGAAATGGTCGCCCATGCAGGATTGACCGGCTTCGTAGCCGAAATATCCCGGTAGAATACCGTCTTCACAGATTCCGCACATACCGGGAACTTTTACGTCTTTTTCCGTACACATCATGTCACAGCCGGAAGTACCGATTACCATAAGCATAACGTCCGGGTCGGTGATGCCGGCACCGGGAACGGCTGAATGAGCGTCGCCTACGCCTACGGCAACCGGAGTGCCCACTTTAAGCCCTGTCCATTTGCTGCTACTTTCGGTGATGTAGCCGGCAAGGGTGCCTAAGGGGTAGATTTCACGGGACATTTTTTCATCCACGATATTTTCCAGTCTGGGGTCTAGGGCTTTGAAGAAATCGTTTGAAGGGTATCCTGTGTTTTTTTGCCAGATGGATTTGTAGCCGGCGGTGCAGGAGTTACGCATTTCTACACCGGTTAATTGCATGGTAATCCAGTCGGCACATTCCATAAATCTGTCGGCGGCTTTAAAGCATTCTTCGTCTTCGTTTAGAATTTGCCAGATTTTTGGGAACATCCATTCGGAGGATATTTTTCCGCCGTAACAAGCAAGGAAATCTTCGTTGCGTTCCGCTGCAATTTGGTTCAGCATATTTGCTTCGTCTTGTGCGGCGTGATGCTTCCATAATTTTACATAAGCATGAGGTCTTTTTTCGAAACCGGGTACACAGCAAAGCGGTGTGCCGTCTGCCTTGGTGGGCAGCATGGAACATTCTGTAAAGTCTGTACCCACGCCTATTACGTCGTCCGGAGATACCCCGGCTTCTTTCAGTACTTTGGGAACGGTTTTTGATGCCGCTTCTATGTAATCCGGAGGGTATTGCAAAGCCCAGTCGGGTTCAAGTTTTGTGGATTTGTCCGGTAAAAATTCGTCCATTACCGCATTTGTATAGGCATAGTCTGCCTGTGCTACGATTTTACCGTTTGAAACGTCTACCAAGATAGCTCTGGCAGACAGGGTGCCAAAGTCTATTCCTACTGTATATTTGGACATAAGTGCCTCCTTGATATGTAAAAAATATTAAGACCTTGGGAAAAACTTTCCCCAAAACCCTTTCAAAAAGACTTTATAAAAAGTAATATTTAAAGTTGCTTACCACTATATCATAAGAAATATATAAAGGGAAACTCTTTTTTAAAAAGTTTCCCTTATAACCCCGATAAGATTGTTTATATGGGGTAGTTGGGTTATAAGTTACGAAAGTATCCCCAAAAACGGTTTATGGTACTAAAGCCACTTTCAAGTCGCCGTATTTGCCGGAGGCGTATTCGAAAGCCTTTTCCCATTCTTCGAAAGTGAAGGTGGTGTTGATAACGCCGTCGGTTTTGAGTATGCCTTTGCTTATGCCGTCGATTACAAACGGGAAGCAGTAGGGGCTTAAATGTGCGCCCAGAACGTCCAGTTCTTTTCTATCGCCGATAATTGACCAGTCAAGAGTTGTAGGTGCGCCGAAAACGGAGAATTCAACGAATCTGCCCAGTTTTCTTATCATAGCCATGCCTTGATTTACGCTTGCAGGGTGACCGGTAGCTTCTATGTAGACGTCACAGCCGTAGTCTTCGGTGAGTTTCATAATTTCTGCCACAACGTCGGTTTTTGAGGGATTGAATACTAAATCAGCACCGAATTCCAGGGCTTTTTCCAGTCTGGAATCTACCATATCCAAAACGATTAAAAGTTTGGGGCTACGCAGGCGTGCGTAGGTTATCATACCCAAGCCAAGGGTGCCGGCACCGGAGAGAACCACTATGTCTTCGCTTTGTATGTCTGCTCTGTCAACACAGTGTTTGGAGCAGGCGTAGGGTTCGATGAGCAGGGCTTTATCTAAGGGTAAATCTTTGGGTACTTTATGTACAACGGCGTTTTTGGGTAATCTTACGTATTCTGCCATACCGCCGTTTACGTGGCTTTGGAAGCCGAAAATATCGTGGGGTTGACACATCCAATATTGGCCTTTTTTGCAGAAGCGACATTCGTTGCAGGGTACGATTTGGTCAACGGCAAGGCGGTCGCCAATTTCGTAGCCTTTAACGTTTTCGCCCATGCAAACCACTGTTCCCACAAACTCGTGGCCCGGGATAAACGGAGGTTTTACCCAGGAGGGTTGTTGGTCATCGCCCCAGAACATAGAAGCGCCATGCTGACATTTTAAATCACCGGCACAAACTCCGCAACCCTCGGTTTTAATAATAATGTCGTCCGGGCCGCATTCGGGCGTGGGGTATTCCTTTTCGAATCTATAGTCGTTTACGTCGTAGGCCACCAAGGCACGCATAGTTTTTGGGTAAGTCATGGATAATCTCTCCTTTATGTATGTGTATTTAAAAGAATAAGACCTTGAGGGAAAGTTTTTCTGAAGAAAAAGTTTCCCTCAAACTCCTTTCAAAAAGACTTTAATATATGTATGTGGTTTATTTACCTTCTTTTTAGGTTATTAAGATTTGGCTGTAAGTGCTGTAGAATCTCTGTATTCTTTGGGGCTTGTGCCCACTATTTTTTTGAATTGTGAGACGAAGTATTTATAGTCGTTATATCCCACGGTGTTTGCTATTTCGTAGACACGCATATCGGTTTCTTTCAGCAGTTCTTTGGATTTTTCTATGCGTACTTTTTTCAGGTATTCCATGCAGGTGTTGCCGGTTTGGGCTTTGAAGATATTGCTTAGGTAACTTTGGGACAGATGGACTTGTTCGCAGAGGTAGTTTATGGACAGGTTTTGGGAGTAATTCTCTTTGATGTATTCTTTGGTTTTGGTAACCAAACGTTGGCGGTACGTAAATTCGCCTTCTTCAAGACTGACCATATTTTCGGTTATCTCAATTAGCATAACCTGCATAAATTTGCGGAGTACGTCCTCGGAGCAGACGGATTGAATTTGCTGTTCGGTGTTGTTGCCGGTTAGGCGGGGTGCTACCCTGTCTACCAAATCGCCCAGTCGGGAGCGTATCAAAAGGCAGAGGGTACAGCAGTAATTCTTCACCAAACCCACGCTGAGTTTTTGTTGGATAAAGGTATCAAACATGGTTTCTAAAAGGGCTTTAACCTGTGAGGAGTTGCCGCTGATCATTTGGTTGATAATATTGCCGGCTTCTTCGGGATAGTTTTTTATCCAACGGCTTTCGAAGTCGTATTCGTAGCCCTCTTTGAAAAAGCAAACGCTTTCGTCCTTGTGGAAAAATCCCCTATCTAACGCCTTTTTGGCTTGCAGATAGGATTTGCTTATTTGCGCAAGTTTTGGGTAAGCCAAGCCTACACCGGCGTAAACTCTTACGTTGTATTGCTTGTAAAGTATATTTTTTATATGGTAGACAATATTTGTTAGGTATTTGTCTGCCATGAGTTTTAAGTCTTTTTCGTCTTCCGGGCACAGAAGTATAATGATTTCTTGGTAGCCACGGGTTGCCACAAAGGTATTGCCGGCATTTACAAGAATTTCGTTGATTATGTTTTTGTAGGCATAGACCATAAGGTTTTTGGTCCAATCCTTCCAAACTTCTTCGGCGTTTTCTATGGAAATAACGGAAACGGCGTAAAAACTTCCGCTAAAGTCAAGTTCTAAGTATTCCATGCGGTCTTCCGGGACGTTTAGGGGTTCGGATTCGTCTATCAGAGAGAGAAAAAAGTCCTCACGGAGTTTTTCAAGCCCTTCGTTAAGCTTGTTGCCCATGGCGAAAAGCTTGTTTTTATCGGCTAGTTTGTTATCCAGCTTTTCTTTCAGACGATTGAAGCAGTCGATGAATTTTTTCTTATCCGTGGGCTTTAACAGATACTCGAAAACGCCCTGTGTTATGGCCTCTCTGGCATATTCAAAGTCTGAAAATCCGCTTAGAATGACTATCTCGATATTGGGATACTTTGCCCTGACAGACTTTGCCAAGGCTATACCGTCCATAACAGGCATACGAATATCAGTAAGAAGAACATCCGGCTTGGTGCTGTCTATGTTAGACAGTGCCTGTTGGCCGTTGCCGGCTTCGAAAACCACTTCAAAGCCCAGTTCGTTCCAAGGTATGCTTTTGGATATTCCTCTGCGGATAATTTCCTCGTCCTCTGCTATCATAAGTTTATACATCTGTATCACCGCCGTTCCTTACCGGAATAACTATACGAGTTGTAGTGCCCTCGTGGAGTTTGCTCTCCATCTTTATGCCGTATTTATCGCCGTAATAAATTTTTAGCCGTTGGCTTACGTTACGCAGGCCCACGCTGTGTCTTTTGAAGCCGTCGGATTGGTGTATGTCGTTTAGCAAGGTTTCAAGCTCGCCTTTATTCATGCCTATGCCGTTGTCGCTAATTTCAAACACCACACTGTCCTCGAACATTTTGCCCCGAATGGTAATTAAACCGCCTTTTTCGGTGTTTTTAAAGCCGTGAACTATGGTGTTTTCTATTATGGGCTGCAAAATCAGCTTTACAGTTTTGCAACCGGTAATGCGGTCGTCTATATCCCATTGAACGTCAAAGCGGTCTCCCAAAAGGGTCTTTTGCAGGTATATATAGGACTTTATGTTCAGTAGTTCCCTTTCAATGGGAATAAAAATCGAGGTGGAATCAGTACTGGTTTTAAAGAAGCTTCCCAGCACAGTAACCATTTCTGAAATATCATCGCTGCCGCCCAGTTGCGCCATCCAGAATATGGTATCCAAAACATTGTAAAGAAAATGGGGATTTATCTGCTGTTGCAGAGCGTTAAGCTCCAGTTCCTTTATTTTGAACTCCAATTCATGCTCGCTGATTTTCTTTAGGTAAACGGTTTCAATCAAGTTTCTCAAGCGTTTTACCATGGCGTTAAATTCGTCGTTTAGCAGGGCGTTTTCGTCGTGGTGGCTTGAGGGTTCTTCTTGCAGGGTTAGTATTTCGCCCAAATCCTCGTCTCTGCCCAGTTTATCCATCTTCTCCAAAAGCTCTCCGGCAGGTTGGGTTATGCTGTCGGACAGTGCTTTAAACAATATCATCAGCAACGGCCAAATAATAATTCCTACTGTAAAAATAATCAAAACCACAGTGAAAACTTGGCTTTGATGCTCTGTTTTGAAGATATTGTAAATATTAAAGCCGGTTGCTGTAACCGTATCCGAATAGGTGTATTCGGGAGTTGGGACAACTCGGCCGAGCAGGTTTTCGTTTGGGTGGATAACCGCCGTTCCTTGGCTGTCGGTAATAATGATTTCCTGAACGGATTGGGAGATAAAAGCCTTGCAGACTTGGTTCAGGTACTGCAAATTAATTACGGCTACGGCTATTGCGGAGTCGGGTTGGTCGTAGCGAAGCTTAATTTTTTTTGCAAGAAGCATATATGCTGTACTGTCCCGTTTTAGTATCCTAACGGTAATATCGTCGTCGGATACATAATCCACCAAGCTGTCCAATTCCTCTACGTCTATAACCGGCAGACCTACGTAAAACAGGTCTTTTTTTTCTGTGTAGATTATGGCACAGTCTATGCCCTTGCTTTTGCCGGTTACCGAGCGAATGGTGTTCTCGATTTGCCGGGAAAGGGCAGATTTTCGGTAGACTTGGTTGTGGGTGTAGTTAAAAACGTCGGCAAGAATGTCGCTGTCCTTTGAGAAGCTTTCAAAAGTGCCGTAATACAGTTCGAAAAGCCTGTTAACGCTGACTACAGATTGTCGGGAATAGTTCTTGGCATACTCCAAATTTTTATTTTTAAAGTCGTTATCCGCACTGTTAACTATAAAGGTACACATAACCAAAAACGGCACCGGAGAAACCGCAACAAATGCCAGAGTTAACCGCCGTTTTACCGGCATGGACCTTAAAAATTTTAGGATATGCCACTTCTTCAAAACCTGACCCACTTTCCTAAACAGGGTGTAGAACCTTGAGGGAAACTCCCTTCAAAAAGACTTAATAATTTTATTTATTTTAACTTAACCGCTTGTCTGAAAATAATTGACATCCGGAGGGTTATCAAACACAGGCATTTTTATGAGGATATGCTTGTAGGTACAACCCTTGGTTTGGTCTTTGGATTGGATACCCTGTATTCCGAACTTGTCACCAAAGTATAATTGCAGTCTTTGCTTTACGTTGTCTATACCCGGGAAAACGGCAGTTTTATCTGTCGGTAGGGTTTGGATGTTTTCTCCGCTCATTTTTACGGTAAGGCAGTCGTCCAAAAAGATGTCTATTTCTATTTTTATGAGAGAATCAGTCTTTTCGGCGGAGAAGGTAATTATATCCTCGATTATTGGCTGGAAGGTGGGCTTGATGATGAATAGGGAAAAGCAGGTTGGTTCCACGTTCCATATTATTGAAATTCGGTCGGAGAATCTTTTGTTTTGGAGTAGGAGATAGTTGCTGACGTTGTCAATTTCTCGCTCCACGGTGATGTATTCTCTGCCTTTGTTTATAATCGATCGGAAATAATTGCCCAGTGCCGTTACCATTTCGCTGATTTCCTCGTTGCCTTGAATTTGACCGCTCCAGTAAATTACTTCCAGTGTGTTGTAAAGGAAGTGTGGATTGATTTGCTGCTGGAGCAGAGAAAGCTCGGCTTCGTTTTTGTATATTTCCAACTGCTTGTTTTTAAGCTCGGAGCGGTAGTTGTCCTCTATTAATGCGGAGAGACGCTTGGTCATTTTGTTAAAGCCTATGGCAAGTTTGGAATATTCGTCGTCTGCGGTCATTACATCGCCGGTGACGGATTTTGCATCGTCTCGCATGGCGTTAACCAATTCGCTTACCGGTTTGGATATGCTTTTTGTCACTATCATGGAAAGCGCCAAAGAAAGCAGAATCAAGACCAAACAAACCACGGAAATAACAACGATGTTGTTCATGGTGCTTTCCATAAGGCTGGGAAAGGACATTACGTTTAATACCAGCCATTCGGTGCCGGGCAAAACTCCGTAGGCTATAAGCTGATTGGAAAGCCTAAAATATCGGGTTTTATTATTGCTTCTTTCGATGCGGTTGATGTTAGACATTATCTCGTTGTCTATTTGGGCACCGGCCGGGCTACTGTCCGGGTGAGAAATAATAAGGCCCTGTCTGTCGGCTATGATAATATTGGACGAGTTGGTTACGGTGTTACTTTTGCAGACCTCATCCAGATAGTCTCTTTTTATAGAAAGGAATAGATTACCGTAATAACCTTCCTTATAAAACAGTTTTTTCGAAAGGATTACATAGGTTTTGGAGTCCAGCTTGGTTTCTTTGGGAGAGGTAAGCCAGAGTATGGATTTTGACGGAGCCTCGTTGGTCTGGCGGATTATTTGGGAATCCACGTTACCGCTTGTTATGGGTGTGTTGAAATAAAAACGGGTGTTTCGTGGCGTGCTTGCCTCTACGGTGTCTATATTTTTGTTGGAGCCGAAAATGCTGCCGAAGGTTAGACGCATACGGTTTTCGATTTGCTCACGTTGGGCAAAGTTTGCAAAGTCGTATTCCATTAAATCCGTTAGGGTACGAATATCGCCGGATACCCGTTCAAACCTTTCCACAAAGTCGTTCAGATAGACCGAAAGGCTGTTAACAAGTTGAGAGGTAATGTTGACCGAATAATCGACCGCCTTTTTCTCCATAGAGTAGTAGGTAGCCAAAGTAGAAAAAAAACTCACCGCCAGAACAGAAAGCAAAGATGTTACCAAAAACACCCATGTCAATCTTTTCTTAATACGGGTTTTTCTTAATATAGGGATAAGAAAGTTGCTAAACAAGTTTTTTCTCACAGTGGCACCTTAGCTAAAAAAAAATAATAAGACCTCGAGGGAGAAAACCTTTTTAGAAACGGCGAAAAAAGGTTTTCTCCCTCATACTAATTCCATTTGGAATTAGTCATGAAATCCCTCTTTCCAAAAAAGCCGATTATAAAAGCATATATTCGATTTTAATGTAGATTAACCATACTTTGTTAAATTTAACTAATGCAAGCACTTTTATTTGTGTTTAAATCCCCAATCTTTTGAGGCTATATTGCCCCAGTGTTTTGGGTCTGAATAGTTGTTGCTGTCCATTACATAAGGCGGGATAACGGCTTGGTAGCCTTGGGCGTTTGTGATGATGGTGTAGGTTTCCCAATAGCTGTTTTCGTTTTTTTGCTCTCCTGTAGGGATATTTAGGCCTTGAAATACGTATTTGTCCAGCATTTCTATGGTGATTTTTCCGTAACTTATGGCGTCCTGGACTATGGTAGCATCGTAGTATTTTTCTTTTAGGCCTTCTATGGAGCCGGGGTCGCCGTCTATGGTGACGAAAATTATATGGTTTTCGTCGCCTACCGGTTTCCACAGGTCGTTATCTTTTAAGGCTTGAACCAGACCACGGCTTTGATGGTCGCTGGAGCAATGGACGGCGTCTATTTTTGTTGTGGATAAGGTGTTGTTTAAGTTTCTATAGATTATGTCCGGGTTGCCTTGGCCTGGTTCGGCTATGTAGGTTATTTCAGCATATTGAGAAAGCACGGATTCAAAGCCCTGTTTGCGTAAATTCCAAGCGTGGCTTGAAAGGTCGTTATAGGCGTTGTAGACCACACCGGTGGGTTTGCCGTATTTTTCTTTCAGGCGTTTAACCACTTCCTCAGCGGCCATTTTTCCGGCAAGCATATTGTCAAAGGTTACGGTAAGCATAACCTTGCCGCCTATGGCCGGGGTATCCACCACACAGACCGGTATGCCCTGTTCGTTGGCCTTTTCGATGCCGTAAGAAAGAGTATCGCTGTTAATGGGATTGGTAATAATGGCCGAGGGCTTGCTTGCGATTAAGTTTATAAGCTGATTGTTTTGTTTTACATGGTCATAATCCGAAACTACCAACTCATAATCCCAACCTCGGTTTTTGGCCTCCATTTCCAAGGCGGCATTCACAATAATATAGAAATAGGAATTAATGCTTTTGTTGGCAAAGGCTATCATGGTAGTAGGTTGCTCCGGCGGTTTAATTTCCTCCCGGATAACCTCTTGGCATGAGGTCAACAAATACAGCAATATAACAGTTGTTATCCATATAAAAATCTTCCTCATGCCAACACCCGAAATGTTAAATTCAACAATCAAAATCTATAGTAAAACCCGGTTTCAACAAAATTTTACCTCAAAGTATTTGAAATTTCTTATATATTTATAAAACTCAGTATACCGGTTATTAAGTTGTTTGGCTATATTTTAGCCTTGGATTTTCAAACGAATTGCGTCTATTAATACAGCAATAAGTATCATAAATCCACCTACGAATTGTACATAGAAGGATTCTATGCCCAACACTTGCAAGCCAACCTGAATAACCGTAAGCAGGATAACGCCGCCCAAAATGCCGGAAACGCTACCTCTACCGCCGCTTAATGAAACCCCGCCAATAACGGAGGCCGCTATACAGTTCATGTCATAAGCAGTACCGAAGGTATTTGTAACGGCGCCCATGTATGCGGAAAGCATCCAGCCGGCGAAACCGGCTATAAGCCCTGCCATACCAAAGGCCCAAATTCTGATTTTATCTACCTTGATACCGGAAACATAGGCGGAGTTTGCGTTACCGCCAACGGCGTAAAGGCTTCTGCCGAAGGCTGTTCTGTTCCAGATAAAGTACATTAATATGTAAACTATTAAAAATACTACGGGAAGAAAAGGCACAACATCGCCGATTTTACCTTGACCTACCCACTTGTAAACGTCCGGTAAGTCATAGATGCCACGGCCTTGGGTAATAGCCATAACAGCGCCCAGCAAGATAATTTTTAAGGCAAGGGTTTCTATAAGGGAAACAGCCTTAATTTTCGCTATTAAGAAGCCGTTAAGCAAACCGATAGCCAAACCGGTTGCAAGTATAACAAAAGCACCCACAAACCAAGGCGCACCTGCCTTTATGGCAAGAGTACCCATAGCGGCGGAAAACGCCATGTTACCAACAAGGGACAGGTCTATTTCGCCTATGATAATTGCAAAGGAAATAGCACAAGTCAGCAGGCCCAGTACGGTTGCTTGGGTAAGAATATTGCTGATAATATCCGCCGAGAAGAAAATGGGGTTTATCATACCCATGATTAATATGGAAAAAACCAAAAGTAGCCAAACCACGTTATTTAACAAGGCTGATTTTAAGTCGAAAGTTTTGCGTGCGTCTTTAAAGGATTTGATTTCTGTTGAAGTGCCGGTACTCATTATTTGTTTCATCCCCTTTATTTCGAAATTGAACCATATCTGTGAAAAACATTGAAAAGAATAAGACCTTGAGGGAAACTTTTTCTGAAGAAAAAGTTTCCCTCAAACTCCCTTCAAAAAGACTTTAATATTTTGTGATTGTATATTTTTCAAATTATTTGACTATATACAAAGCTTTATTGTTTAAGCTGTGGCCGGTTCCGGTTTTTGTTCTGTTAGGCTGTCTCTGATGTTTACAACGTCATCTTGAGTTAAGTCGTTATTGATTGTTTCGTGGCCCAATTGACCTTCGTTGAAGAAAATCAATCTGTCGGCGATACGGGTCAGTTCGTCAAAGTCGTTGGTGAGATAAATAACGGACAGGCCTTTTTTTGTAAGTTCGTCAACAATGGCTATAATCTCTTCACGGCTTTTAATGTCTATACCCACCGTGGGTTCGTCCAGAATAAGTATTTCCGGTTGAGAACTGAGAGCCTTACCAACAACCACTTTTTGTTGATTACCGCCGGACAGAGAGCTTAATTTATCGTAAACGGAATTCGACTTTACCTTGAGCATATCGCAGTAATGAGCGGAAATTTCCGTTTCTTTTCTCGTGTCTAAAAGCCCCAATTTCCCTTTAAGAGCAGTGTTTAGTATGGGCAGCGCTATGTTTTCTTTGATTTGAAGCATGGACACTATGCCTTCGTGGTGTCTGTCGTGGGAAATATAGGCTATTTTCTTTTTCAGTGCAACGCTGGGGTTTTTTATATCCAGTTTTTTGCCTTTTAAGTATATTTTACCGGCTGTGACCTTTTCCAGCCCGAATAATGCTCGGCATATTTCTCTTGCGCCGGAGCCGGGGAAACCTACTATGCCTAAAATTTGGCCTTTGTACAGCTTCATGGATACGTTGTTCAGCCGTTTTGAATTAATATTTTTACATTCCAAAATTAAGTCGTTTTCTATGTTTTCTTTTATTTTTTCCCTGGTGGTCAGGCTAACGTCCTCGCCTGCAATAAGGTTTGCCAGGGCTTCTTCCGTTACGCTTTCTTTTTCGTCCGTTTGGAAGGACATACCGTCACGAATTACGGTAATATCGTCGGATAGTCGTACAACTTCGTTTAAATAATGGCTTATGAAGATAAAGGCTGTGCCTTTTGCTTTCAGCTCGTTTATAAAGCCGAAAAGTTCTTCACGTTCTTTTGATGAAAGAGCGGTAGTGGGTTCGTCCAGTATAACCAGCTCGGCACCGCCGTACATGGCACGGACTATGTTTACCTTACGCATATCCACCGGGCTAAGAGTTTTTACCTTTGCTCCGGGGTCTACGTGTAGCCCGTAGGAGTCCAGTTCGTCTTGGGCCATTTGGTGCATTTTTTTCCAATCCACCAGATTGTGTTTGTTTTTAGGCCATAGACCCATGAAAATATTTTCTGCTACGGTTAATTCGGGAATAACGCTGGCGTGTTGGGTAACCATACGTATGCCCATTTCTTGTCTTTTAAATACGGATTCGTTTTTCAGAACCTTGCCCTTATAAATTACTTCGCCGTTATCTTGAGGAAAAATGCCGGCGATAATATTAACCACCGTGGACTTTCCCGCACCGTTTCTGCCCAACAAGGAATGTATGGTGCCTTTACGTATAACAAGACCGGCGTTTTTTAAGGCTTGAGTGGCCCCGAATCTTTTGCTGATATTATTAACCTCCAACAAAACATCGTTCATTACATCACCCCTAAAGAGACTTAAAAAGAAGAAAACCTTGAGTGAAACTTTTTCTGAAAAAAGCGCCCTCAAACTCCCTTCAAAAAGACTTTAACTTTGTTATTTAAAACTTTATGTACTTGTTGATTATTTTTTTGTGCTGCAATTATATATCCGCTAAATAAAGTCATTGCCCTTTTACCTTTACAGGGAAATCGGGCAATGACGGTTATGCATTACTCATTGGTGTCAACACAGAATAAGCTTAATGCACAGATTTTTAGTTGTATACAAGACCCAATTCTTCTACAGCGATAGTACCCCAATGTCTCTTGTCTTCAACGTTGGATTTATTCATTACGTATGGAGGAACTACAACGTAAGCGCCGGAGTCGTTGGTGGTGAATTGAGCTTTTTGCCAGTAGTAGTTGCTGTTTTCATAAGTTCCGGTTGTGGGAACTTTTTCGCCGTTAAGGGTGTATTTTTCGATTAATTCGATAGCGATAGGACCGTAGGACAAAGCGTCTTGAACGATGGCAGCATCGAAGTAACCTTCTTTGATGTTGTCAACCGCAACAGGTTCGCCGTCGATGGTAACGAAGATAACGTGACCTTCTTCACCGACTTTTTTCCACATATTAGCAAGTTTTAAAGCCTCGATAAGTCCACGTCCGGGTGAATCGGAAGGACAGTGAACGGCGTCAACTGTTTTGTGTTGAAGAATGGCGTTTGTAAGGCCTTCTTGAGTTTTGGTCATATCACCTTCGCCGGGAACGGCTACATAGTTGATTGCGGGATATTTAGCCATAACTTCTTCGAAGCCTTCTTTACGAAGCATCCAAGCTTGGCTGGTCATAGCGCCGTAAGCGTTAACAACAGTACCTTTTTCGCTGCCGTATTTTTCTTTAAGACGAGCAACTATTTCTTCCGCTGCCATAACGCCTGCTTGTTTGTTGTCGAAAGCAACGGTTACAACTACGTTGCCGCCTGCAAGAGGAGTATCAACGATGGCTACGGGAATGTCTTTGTTCATAGCTTGAGCTACTACGTCAACCATGGAAGCCGAGTCTACAGGGTTGGCTAAAATAGCTGTGGGAGTTTTAGAGATAAAGTTGTTAAATTGGTCGGTTTGTTTTGCGGAGTCTTGGTTTGCAACAGAACCTTCAAATGTGTAGCCTTTGGCTTCTGCTGCGTATCTTATGCTTTCATGAAGTGCAGTATGGAAATAATGGTCAAGGGTCTTACCTGCGTATGCGATAACTCCTTTGCTTCCGCCGGTATCTGCGCCCGGTTGGGTTCCTGCGTCAGGTTGGGTATCACCGTTTTGAGCCGCTTGGGTAGGTGACGGAGAAGCTGAAGCTGCGGGAGTTCCGCCGCAACCGGCCAATACGCTGATTAAAGCTACGCCGGCTACCAATGATAATAATTTCTTTTTCACACTATCTTCCTCCTATTGTGTTAATGCTTGTGGCCGAAGATTTTATGGTGCATTTCGGCTTGGTTTCGGGTTTTCGTTGTCTCTCGGGGAAACAGCAGGTTAGTCCCTTAAAGAACAACCCTTATTCGGATAAAATTATGTATAATTTCCCCAAAAGTACTACAAAGAAATAATACCGGTTACCGGGTCTTAAGGGTATCCGGCAAAACTCTTATTTTATATGACAATTCTGCGCAAATAAAAAAACGACCTACGAATAATTACCTTCAAAAGTCGTTTGTATAAAAAAAATATATTGAATTTACAGTGAATTTTGCCTATCAACAATAAAAACTAATAATCACGCATAAAAAATAGAATTCTCAACTGTACATTTTGTATAATCATCGACAATCTAACATTAACAGGAAAACACCCCTATTAATGAGAGTTACAAATGCCCAACAATTTTCCTGCAAATTTGTAATAATTTACATTGTTGAGTATAGCACCAGCACATCATCCTTTAAAATGCTTACATTTCCGTTGGGAATAACGGTTTTTCCGTTGCGGATTATCATTAGGATTAAGGTATCCTTAGAGGTTGCTATGCGTGAAATGCTCTTGTTACACCATTTATGGTCCTCGTCTATGGTTATTTCACTTAGGTGGATGTAGCTGTCGTCGTGGTAGCCGGCGGCGCTTAGGATTACTTTGTCGCCCTCCAGAATTTCGGTGTCACCTTTGGGTACCACTATATCATTGCCTCTTTGTATCATGGCAAGCAGGGTTTCCGGCGGGAGAACTATGTCCTTTATGCATTGATTAAGCCAAGGATGGGTATTGTTTATACTTAAACTGATGAATTGCACCTCATGCTCCATGCTGTAGTCGTTAAAGGTTTTAAGGACGTTTCCGTGTTCGTCTATCATTTTCAATTTCTTTGCCACAAAGGGCAACAGTGAGCCTTGGAAGGCTATGGAAAACAATACCACGCAAAACACTATGTGGAAAACGTCGTCTTTGGTATACGCATCGCTTACATTTACCATAACCGCAAAAACTATGGAAGCCGCACCACGTAAACCGGTCCAAGAAACCAAGGCTTGTTGGTTGAATTTTGACTTAAAGGGCGTTAGTATAAGCCCCACAACCAAGGGTCTGGCGGCGAATGTTAGGAAAAGAGCGATTAAAGCCGCAGGAATCAATATTTTGGGCATTTGAGAGGGCAGAGCCAAAAGCCCAAGCAGGAAGAAAATAAGCATCTGCATAAGGCCGGTGAAGCCGTCGAAAAAATGTACCAGAGAGCGTTTATCTTTCATTTTGCTGTTGCCCAAAATAATACCTACTATATATGTACTCAAAAAACCGTTACCTTGTAACAGTTCCGGAACGGCGTAGGCGAACAGGGCTATGGCGAAAACGAAAACGGCATTAAAACCGGGTATTTCGAATTTAAAGCTTTTCAAGAATCTTAGGGCGGCAAAGGCTATAAGGAAGCCAAAAGCTACTCCGTAGACTACTTGGGTAAAAATCAGCCAACCTACCGAACCGGTATGGGATTGACTGCTCATAATCGAAAGGATAATAACGGTTAGCATATAGGCAAAGGGGTCGTTGCTGCCGCTTTCTACCTCCAGCATGGAGGCTGTGCCATATTTTAGGTTGAGTTTTTTTGAACGGAGAATCGAGAAAACAGACGCCGCATCGGTAGAGCTTAAAACCGAGCCTATAAGCAAACTCTCCAAAAGGTCAAACTTCAACACAAAATGGCAGAACAGCCCCGTCAAACCGGCAGTGAGAATAACGCCCACCGAGGACAGCAGAGCCGCTTTCAGTGCTACAGGTTTTGCCTCCTGCCATTTTGTGCCGAAGCCGCCGTAAAACATAATAAATACCAGCGAAAAAAGGCATATGTTTTCTGCGAAAACCAAGTCAGTCAATCGTAATTTATAAATTCCGTCCGTGCCAAAAAGCATACCCAAGCCTATAAACGCAAACAGCATGGGCATACCCATTTTATCGGATATTCTTTTGCATAATATACAGGCTACAATAATAACCGCACCGACCAACAACATAGCCGCCATGTCCGCATCACTCATTTCGGGTAGGGATTCAAAACCTTGAGGGAGAAAGCCTTTCTTTATACGGCGAAAAAAGGGTTATCCCTCATACTAACTCCAATTAATACTAATTCCATTTAAAACAATAGATAAAAATTTGTAATTTAGACAAAGATTCAAGGATAATTTGCAAATTTTTATCCTTCATTAAATATGGAATTAGTATAACAGTAGATATAACCGGAATTAGTCATAAACTCCCTTTTTCAAAAAAAGCCGATATTAATTATTCAAGGAAAAAGTTATAGGGTCGGGGTTCCGGGACCACCGTTGTCCAATCACCGAAAACCTACAAAAATTGATTCGCTTACACATTTTCCGTAGGAGGATCCGTCAATTTCTCCGGTAACTTAGGCAAATCCTCGGGCGTGGTAAATCCGAAAAATTTCAAAAAATTATCCGTAGTACCGAAAAGTATAGGTCTGCCGGCTATTTCAAGCCTGCCTTTCTCGGTAACCAGTTCGTATTCTATAAGCTTATTAACAGCGTGGTCTGCGTTAACCCCACGGATTTCTTCAATTTG
Source organism: uncultured Defluviitaleaceae bacterium (assembly GCA_964392115.1). Classification (GTDB taxonomy): domain Bacteria; phylum Bacillota; class Clostridia; order Lachnospirales; family WRBF01; genus CAYXWM01. The sequence goes on from CAYMOU010000005.1 coordinate 23,091, forward strand.
GGTCTTGGTGATGGGTTGTTTGTAGGCTATGATGGCGAGGGTTTCTAGCAGAGTTTGGGTCAAGTGTTTTTTGTTGGATTTTTCAAAGGCTTTTTGTATGTATAGAAAATTTTCGGGTGCCGAACACATTTGGAAGGCGTCGTTTACTTCGATAATTCGGATTCCACGGTTTTGGGCCTTGTATTTTTCGGACATGGCTGTTATGCAGTCCCTTACCGTGGTCGGTTTTTCTTCCAAAATTTCGGCGAACTTTGCCAGGGGAACAAGCTCTCCCGTGACAAACAGCACGGATTCTATAATTGATTCCATCAGAGATATTTCCATAGGATTCATACCTTTTTGATAAGAATTTCACCGAAAATACCCTCTTGGGTTATGGTGACGTGTTTGGATTTTATAAGCTCCAGCAGTGCCAAAAAGGTCACTACCTTTTCCATCCTGTGGGAGTCGGGGTTGAAAATTTCCGTAAATTTTACGGAAGGGTTTAAAGTAAGCAACTTTGAGATATATTCGATTTTGTTGGAAACCTTGTAAGTATCCAACGCCACCGAATTAAACCCGGAACGTACCTTGTCTGTTTTTAATTCTCGGCGGTTAAGTAAGTCCAGAAACAGGTCGTATAATTTATCTACGGTAACCTCCGCAAGAACGTCCTCTATTTTCGGGGTAGAGCTGAACTTTTTCGCCAAGTCCGGTTCCGGTTCACGAAATACAAAATATTGGTGAAGCTGATAGTTTTCCTTTAAAACCTCCGAAATTTCTTTGAAGGTTTTGTATTCAACAAGTTTTTGCACCAGTTCCGCCCGAGGGTCGTCGGATTCTTCGGTTTTATTTTGAATTTTAGGCAACAGCATTTTGGATTTTATCTCGATAAGAGTTGCCGCCATAACCATAAACTTGCTTAAATCCTCCATTTGGTTTTGGGTTATATTGCCCAAATAATCTAAGTATTGGTCGGTTAGCTGTGCTATGGGAATATGGTATATGTCGATTTCATGTTTTTCTATCAAATGAAACAAAAGGTCAAAAGGGCCTTCAAAGACGTCCAATTTTACCTTTACAGAATTTTCGGGTGCCTGTTGCATAAGTTGCCCCCTTATTCGCCGGTTGGGCGGTTTTTAAAATTAAATACTATTAAGCCACGTTTAAAAGTCTCATTAACAGAAACTTAATAGGGCCTAAAACCGAGCTGATAACACCGAAAAACAGGGCAAAAAGGAATACGATTTGCAGTATTTTTTCGGAATAAGACATCTTCAGGCTTGCGTTTGGCGAAATATAAACGCTCAAGATTTTTGCACCATCAAAAGGATATACCGGTATTAAATTAATCAAAGCAAAGGAAATATTGGCGGACACACAAGCGTAAAAAAATTCACCCGCATAAATCAAAAACATAAAAATAGGGCTATCGGGAACGATTGCAAAGCCTATGGTATGAAACGCCAAGGCAAAGCTTACAGCCAACAGCAGGTTAAAAACCGGCGGTAAGACATAAGTAAGCAAGGTGCCTTTTTTTCTGTCTTTATAATAGGTTGCAGATGTTTGAACAGGATTAGCCCAGCCGTAGCCGTACGCTATCATGAAAATAAAGCCTATGGCATCAAGGTGTTTTAAGGGATTAAGTGAAAGTCTGCCGTTTTTTTTCGGCATAGTGTCACCCAAAATCGTACTTGTAAGGGCTTTGACAAACTCGTGAGCGGTAATGGCAATGGCTATGGCCAGAGCGTTGAATAAAATAGCAGTAAAAGGCGCCATTTTTACCTCCGTATCAGATAAATAAAAAGTTTTCCTCATAACAATTCACGAAAAGCTAATTGTTATGATTTATCGTTACAAATGAAAATAAATTTATTCTTTTTGTAGCTTGGGAGCAAACTCCATTTAAAAAGAATTTAATAAGAAAAACATACTGTCTATTACATTTGAAAAAAAGGATAATTTATAAGGATTTTAAATAATTTATTTCACTTTGGGTTAAAAGCCTGTATTTGCCGGGTTTTAAGTCGCCTAATTCCAGCTTACCAACGGCAACACGTTTTAGGTTCATTACGGGATGTTTTATGGCTTGGCACATTTTTCTTACTTGGCGGTTTTTGCCTTCGGTAATGGTAATACGTGCCTGAACCTTTGCTTTGTCTTTGACTAAAACCTGTATTTTTGCCGGTGCTGTGCGATAGCCTTCTATCAAAACACCTTGGCGGAATTTTTCAAGGCTTTCATTATTAGGTATGCCGGCAAGCCAAGCATCGTAAACCTTGGGAATTTGGTGCTTCGGATGAGTCAGTTTATAGGTAAGTTCGCCGTCGTCGGTCAGTAAAAGCAGACCGGAGGTATCATAATCCAAACGCCCTACCGGAACAAGCCTGCTTTTTATGCCCTTTAAAAAGTCCATAACGGTGGGTCTGTCAAACTGGTCTTTTACGGTGGTAATATATCCTCTGGGTTTATGCAGCATAACGTATGTATAGTTGTTAATTTGCCCCAGCACCTTGCCGTCCAAAGCCACTACGTCTTTTTTTTCGTCTATTTTAAACCCCAACTCCGTTACCGGTTGAGAATTAACGGTTACACGACCCGATAAAATGATTTCTTCCGCTTTTCTCCGTGAAGCCACTCCTGCGGAAGCCATAAATTTCTGTAATCTGATTAGCATTAGTCACCTGTTTTCGCTTTAATACTGCCTTTGCCCGGAATTTTAGAAGCAATCCGGTGCAGCTGTTAACTTACGCAATAATACCATGCTTTGGCGATTTTTTCAATAATATTTTATTAATAAGGAAAGGAAAAGGGTTAAATAGGCAAAAGTAAGAAAATAAGTTTTGGTTTTATAATATAACCGGTTTTCCTGCTAAAAATTAGAAAGTATTTTTTAAAGGGGTTCGGGAAAAGCTTTTTCTCCGGAAAAAGTTTTTCCCGGAGCCTTATTATTTTTTATTTACTTTAACGCAAAAACAGACAAAGGCAGTCCTTTGTCTGTTAAAAGCCGTCTTTGCAGGATTTGATAAACCTTGACGAAAATCCCCGACCTAACGACCGGCAACCTTCGGCTTATCAAGCTGCTTGGGTTATTCCTTACACTTCTTTCGGTTTTGAAAAAACGTTGCAAAAGCAAGGGTTCTTTCAGAACCGGCTAAGGAAGGATTAATTCCGTTATTATGGGAATTATTTTAATTATCTGGTGTTATTTTTGCCTTTCCTGTCCGATTCAGAATTAATCTCGTCAGCAAAATCAGTTCTTTCGGATTTTCTGTTATTGTTGTTGTTGTTTTTGTTGTCCATAGAAACTTACCTCCTTTCGAAAGTCGATAGGATAACACTAATCTGCACTATATTTTCTTATGAAACTTGTTTGAAAAAAGCATATAAGAAGCAGATTCTTTCTTAGAAGAACTTTCGTTCCGAATGTGCTTGGGCACGATACCGCTTGAGACAGCAGTAGAATAGAATTGGCGTAATGCAGATTAGTATTATAGAGGTTTCCTCTACGTTAGTTATTATGGAATATAAATACAGAATTTATACATAGAAAATAAATTTCTCGTTTACAATAACCCATAAATATTTTGGAATTGGGTTTTTTGGCGGTTTGTTTAATTAATATTTAACCCCAAAATCCCTACAAATATTCGTAGCAGCGGAGTAATTGTAGGGTCAACTGTGTTGGCCCGAATTATCTGCATACGGATTACAACAAAATTAATTTCGGGGTTTAAGTTCGGGTTTTTAGATACATCTAACCGGGATATAAAAAACGGGCGAACATAGTTCGCCCTTACTGTTTTTTGATATATAAATGCAGTTGTAGATACTCAAGTTGGATATTCGGATTAAAACCTATTCGCTCCAATACACGGCTCTTTCGTTACCGTTTTGGTCAACCACAATTAATCGTCCGTCAAAATCAATATCCACGGCCTTACCTTGCTGTTCTTTTCCATCAAGGATATATTTCACATCCCTGCCTATGGTATGGCTTTTGGAGAGGTATTCGTCTTTAAAATCCCCAAATATAGTTTGAGTTTCAGCAGATTTAAGGAATTTTTTGTAGTAGATTTCAAAACTCCGCAAAATATCTTCAACCGTTTCATCTAGGTCAAAAGTATTTCCGGTTTCCAAATATAAAGATGTGGCATTTATCTGTTCGGGAAAGGAGGCATTGTTAACATTAACTCCTATTCCCACTACCAAAAACTCGGTTTTTTGGCCGTTAATGCTGTTTTCCGTAAGTATGCCGCAAAGCTTTTTATCATTAATCAAAAGGTCGTTGGGCCACTTTATTTTTACATCCAACGATGTTTTTTCGGATAAAGCCCGGGAAACCGCCATTGCAGTTATGAGGGTTATGGGAGTGCATAACATGGGTCTTAAATCCGGATAGAGTATGACGGACATATAAATCCCCGTACCCATCTCCGATTCCCAAAACCGTGATATTCTGCCTCGTCCCTTGGTTTGCCTTTTTGCCAGAATAACCGTACCGTTTTTTGTACCGGGTTTGCCGGCTAATTCTTTGGCGTAGTCGTTGGTGGATGTTACCTCATCAAGCCTGATTATTTCCCTTGAAAAATCCGATTGAAGTGCATTAGCCATCTATGTTCATCCGGTCTATAAGTTCTTTTATGGCTTGGTCTGATTTGTCGTAGTCTACTTGGCAGGTGCCTACCTGTCTGTGACCGCCGCCGCCGTATTTAAGCAACAAACTGCCCACATCGGTTTTGGAGGTTCGGTTCAAAATAGAATGTCCCACTGCTATGGCACAATTTACCTTTGCCTTGCCGTCCACCACCCAAACGGAAATATTTTGTTCGGGGTAAAGGCTGTAAATCAGGAATCTGTTGCCGGTGTAGATGGTTTCAACGCCTCTAAGGTCGGTGTAGATAACGTTGCCGCATACTTTGGTGTGTTTTGCCACCATTTCCTTAAACAGAGCGTCCTGTTCAAAATACAGTTTCACACGTTCTTGCACATGAGAAATCTGCAAAATTTCATCTATATTCATGGTTCTGCAAGCTTCTATAAGCAGGCCCATTAATTCGTAATTGCTGATGGTAAAGTCACGGAAACGTCCAAGTCCTGTACGAGGGTCCATAATAAAGCCCAAAAGCACCCAACCTGTGGGGTTTAATATTTCTTCTTTGGATAACTGCCCGGAATCTACCTTGTCTACGGCTACTATCATGTTTTCGAAATGAGCAAGTTTTTCCTTGCCGCCGTAGTATTCGTAAATTAACCTTGCCGCTGAGGGTGCAAGTTTGCTTACGCCTTCAAATTGAAAGTCTTGACCCAGTCTTTCATGCTCGCTAGTGTGGTGGTCGAACCACATTTTACAGCCCTTTACATAGGGTACGTTTGCAAGTACGTCGTTTGCGGTTACTTCTATTATTCCGTCCTGTAAATCCTTGGGGTGAACAAATTTCCAAGTATCAACCACACCCACATGAAACAATAAAGCCGAACAGGCAAGACCGTCAAAATCGGACCTTGTTAAAACTCTCATATTTCAAACTCCTTTCTTTAATCGGAAGGATTTATTATATCACTGCAATTTAAAATGCGGTTTTATTGATAATTCACTAGGCTATTATCCGCCAAAGTAGCTACCATAACGGCTTTTATGGTATGCATACGATTTTCCGCTTCGTCAAAAACAACAGAGGCAGGGCTTTCGAACACTTCTTCCGTAACTTCGTTGCCTTTAACCGCCGGTAAACAATGCATGAAAACCGTATCGTCTCTGCCTGTTTTCTCCATAACGGCTTTGGTTACTCTGAAAGGCTCCAGCTGTACGCAGCGTTGCATATTTTGGCTTTCTTCACCCATAGAAACCCAAACATCCGTGTAGATTACGTGGGCGCCTTTTACCGCTTCATCCATACTGTCCGTAATTGTGATTTTTCCGTTGCTTTGGTTGGCATATTCTTGGCATTGTTTAACCAAGTCCTTATCCGGGAACAAGGCCGGCGGTGCGGCAATGGCAAAATCAAAGCCCAATTTGGATGCACCTATCATTAAGGCATTTGCCATATTGTTTCTTCCGTCGCCTATAAAAACAAATTTTATGTCGTTTAATCTGCCGAATTTTTCTTTGACGGTAAGCAAGTCTGCAAGAACCTGTGTTGGATGGTCTTCGTCCGTAAGCCCGTTCCAAACCGGAACACCGCTGTATTTTGCAAGTTTTTCTACTTTTTCCTGTTCGAATCCTCTGTATTGTATGCCCTCGAAAATACGTCCCAAAACTCGGGCGGTATCTTCTATGCTTTCTTTGGCACCCAATTGTATGTCATTACTGCTTAAAAATTCAGGATGAGCGCCTTCGTCCACACAGGCAACCACAAAGGCACAGCGAGTACGTGTTGAAGGTTTTTCGAATATCAAGGCGATGTTTTTATTTTGCAACAATTTATCGAAAATCCCCTTGGATTTCTTTTCTTTTAATTTTGCCGCCAAATCCACTAAGTAAATTATCTCTTCTTTACTGAAATCTTTAAGTGTCAAAAAATTTCTGCCCTTCAAATTGATAGACATTCAGTTCACTCCCATTTGTTTTTAAGTACTCACTTTCTGTAGTTATGTATAATTAACCTTCCGTATTTTTTTATACAAAAAAACCGTTATTAAGGGTGTAAAATCGGAAGATTTTCATGCTTTATTATAAATTGTATAATTATCAGCAATTTTGCTAAAATTATGCAGTCCCTTTATAGAAACAATATTATATCATGCCGGAAAAAAAAAGAAAATAATATTTATTAACATTGGGAAATTTTATGCCGATAGTTATAAAGAAAATATTCACTTACAACATTCGCAAATAATATCCCGAGAATTAAAAATGTCAAAATAAAGATAATAGTATTGTTAGGTTTTTTATGCCACGGGAATTCTATATAAATTTATGTTCGGAGGCTGAACAATGAGAATAAATACAAATATACCGGCACTACGTTCACTTACTTCCCTAAACTCCACCAACAGCCGGATGGCAACCACTTCAAGACGCCTATCAAGCGGTGTTAAGTTGGAATCCGCCGCTGACGATCCTGCCGGCAGAGCAATTTCCAACAAAATAAGAATGCAAGCTCTTGGGTTGTCAAAGGCAAGCCAAAATGCTTCGGCCGCTATTTCTTTGGTGCAAACCGCAGAAGGAGCAATGAACGAAATCCACTCCATGCTGCAACGTATGAACGAACTGGCCGTTAAGGCAGCAAACGGCACTAACGAACCCTTAGACGCCCAAAAAATCCAAGAAGAAATAACTTCGCTCACCGCCGAAATTGACAGTATGTCCCATAAAATCGAATACAACAAAATAAAGGTATTAAGCAGCGAAGCCGATAGAATAGTGGATTTAAACGTAACCAAGAAAAACGTGGATGTGCTTCGTATGTCCGATTCTCTGCTTGACGGTGAATATCAATTTGTTATACCGAAAACTTTAAAAGAACCCATTGCACCGGCAACCGTAACCGACCCTACAAACCCTGCCAACTATATTCCCGACCCGAAATTTTTGGCCACCAATACTGTGTTCCTGCCGGTTACCATGGCTATACCTACCGGCAACAACAAATGGGAATTTGCAGCAGGAAAAATGCAAATTAACGATATACAAATAGAATTTGACGGCACCGAAACCCCGGACCAAGCCTTTATCAAGCTTAGAGATGCCGCCGCCTTCTGTGACATTACCGTATCCAAGGGTGACCCTACAACCAATTACCCGGTATTCACCCAAATGACTTGCGACAATCCCGGTTCTCGTCATGATATAATTGTTACCGGGGATAACGCTTTACTTAGGTCTTTGGGTATAGTTTCGCCACAGGTGCAACAGTATAAAGGCAAAGACGCAGATATAAGCCTTATAATTCCGGGCACCACCGTAACTTACAGTACTGCCGCCGGCGCTGCAACAGTAGATCTTGATACCCCATTAACACAAAACGCCACTTACAAAGCAGACGGCAATCGCATAACCATAACAGACATTAACGGCCGTGAACTTTGCTTTGATTTACAAGTAGACACAAGTAATCCGGCAATGGCTTTGCCCGTAAACGGCGAGTATTGGGACCCGGCGAAATATGCCGCCAAACCAATCGACCCAACCGACCCCAATTATGCAACTGATTTAGCCAAATACGCTGATTTCCTGGCAACCGGCGGTTATGTGTTCCATCTGGCCAAGATAGAGCAAGGCCCTATGAAGGTACAAATCGGCGCAGGCAAAAACATGGAAATGGAACTGCATATACCCAAAATAAACGCCAAAACCTTAGAGTTGGACGGCATAAACACCCAATACTCGGCCGGCGCTCAACACGCCATCGGCGCAACTTCAAAAGCAATAGATATAATATCAAAAATACGTTCAAAAATGGGCGCTTACCAAAACCGCCTGGAACATTCCATAACCAACCTGGACAACGCTGAATTTAACATGAACCAAGCCCTCTCTCGCATAGTTGATGCCGACATGGCCGAAGAAATGGCAAACTACGCCAAAGACAACGTCCTCTATCAAGCCGGCATTTCCGTAATAGCCCAAGCAAACCAACGTCCTCAACAAATTTTACAATTGTTAAGCTAAGTTTATCTTACACAATCAAAAGGTCTGATACCAAAGCTGATTAAGCCCTAATATCAGACCTTAAATATAGTATATAATACTTATTTTAAAATTTCCCGGCACACGCCAAGGGTACTATACCGCCTTCGAACAGAGGTGAATAAATGAGTCTAGCGGTACAACAAACAGCACGATTTCAATGTTATAGGGTCGGAGACGATAAATATTCTCCGGTCTTAAAAGGTGCGGAGAAAGGCTCCCTTATTTCCGCAACCATTATAAAAAGAAATGATAACAAAGTCACTATGCTAACCGAAAACGACGAAACCATAGAAGCCAAGTCCTCGGACGTTTCCGGCAACGTGGGCGACAAAGTTTATTTTGAAGTAAAAGACAACAAAAACGGCCTAACCCTAAAACAAATCTTTCCCAACGGCCCGGAAAACAAAGAAAGCTTATCTTCCGCAACCATAGAAGAATTGTTCAAGCAAAGCAATTTTACTAAAGAGGACAAAAATGTTCTTGCACAGCCCTCGGAAGAAGAGCTGAAAGAAGCCCAAGCCATCGCACGAATACGCCAACAATTAGTGGGCGCAAGTAAAAACCTTCGTCGCTCGGCTGTAAACGCATTATTAAAAGAAGGCATAAACTTGCAAAACATCAGCATTTCCATGCTGTCCAAAACCTTAGGCAAGGCAGGCGGTATTCCTTCTAAAGAAAAAATTAACGAAACTTTAGAGATTGTAAAATCAAAAGCCCAAAGCATAACCGATCTTGACCCGGCAACTGTGGTTAAATTTATAGGTGACGGCAAAGAGCCTACCTTGGAAAATCTATATACAGCCAAATTTTCTTCTTCCGACACCGGCAACGCTAACCCCAAAATGCCCGACAAAGAATGGAACGAAATACTCCCACAGCTTAAAAAGCTTTTCCGCAAGGAAGGTATAGAATATAGCAAGGAAACCGAGAAATTTGCCAAGTTATTTATAGAGAACAACATTCCGGTAACCAAGGAAAACATGGATAAGGCAGTGATGCTTTCTTCTTTGGAAAACTTGACGGATATGGACGCTCTGCTTGAAACCGCAAAAAACCTTATTATATTGGGAGAAAACCCCTATGCGGTCAAAATGCTTGATTTAGGTTTCGGCGTTCAAAACCATACGACAAATCCCGAAAACACCAAATTATCTGCTCACCAAAAAGCGGAAATTTTAAAAAGAGCAGAAAAAATCCTTGAAAAACTACCCTTTTTAAATGAAGAACACATTAAATGCCTTACCGGACAGAACCGTACCTTAAATTTAAGCAATCTGGTAAATGCTATGGCCGAAAACAACGCTCCGGCTCAAACCGGCCAATTTAACAACGTTTCCGCTTTACGTAATCTGGCAGAAATCCAATTAAAGCTAAGTTACGAAGCCTCTGTAAAGCTTATAAACAAGGGCTTAGAGATAGATTTAATGCCCTTGCAAGAACTGGTGGATAGGCTTAGGGAAGCCGAAAAAGAATCCTATGCCGGTTTGTTTGGGGATACCGGCGAAAACTCCGCAGATTTGGAGCAAAAGGTTGAAAGCATAAGCAACCTGTACGATATTTTGCGGCTTTCTCAACCTCTTACGGCTAATGTCTACGGAGAAATAATCAACCAAACTGCTGATTTTACCGTAAACGGCATTTACAAAGCCGTACAATTTGCCAAAGCCGTAAGTTCCCACGAAACCCTGCCTAACCCCAAATATGGTGACAACTTCGGAAAAATTAAGGACGCCTTAAAGGATTTTGTTGTAGGGCTAGGCTTGGAGGACACCGAAGAAAACTTTAAAGCCGCCGCAGTTCTAACACGAAACGAAATAGACGTAACAGCCGAAAATATCCAAGAAATCAAAGCCATAGACAGCAAAATTCAAGAGGTCTACAACCGCCTTCATCCCAATATAGCCGCTTCCATGATAGAGGACGGGCTGAATCCCTTGGATATGCACATAGACCATATGTTGGCTTATATAGAGCAATTCAGCGATGAATACGGGGTTAACCTGTCTGACAGAATCCCCGAGCTTATTGCCGACCAACGTTTGGATTTAAACGAAGAACAGCGTCAATCTATGCTTGCCGTATATCGAATGCTGAATACAGTCAAGAAAAACGGCTCTTTGGCACTGGGCGTAGCCTTTAAAAACAACTTGGAATACACCTTGGGCAATCTGCTGGAAGCCGCAAAGAACCCCGGTAAAGTATCCAAAAAGGACTACATTGCAGATGAAAACTTTGGCGGATTGGACGTTAAAACCGATGAAAAAAACATCCGCTCTACCCTTGCAAAAACAGCGGCGGAAAACGCAGACAAAGCCCTTGGGAACATTCGCCGTAAAGGCCACCCCTTTGTTTTTGCGGACATTATGAAGAACACGTCCGGCTACGAGGATATTCCCATTGACAAACTGTCTCAAATTCTGGATAATATTTACTTGAAAGAATTGAAGAATATCGAAAAGGCAGAATTTGACCGAGCCGTTCAACTGCTTCAACAAAGCATGGCTCTGTCTCCGGAGGCATTGAAACTCTCCGAATCCGGAGTATTGCCGCAAACCCTGCTAAATATGGGCTTGTTGCATGAATACAGCCCTACGGCGCCGGAAGATGTTCTGAACCGTTTGGATGACGAAGAAATTAATCAAGCCATCCCGGGTACGGACTTGGAGGAATTGTTGCAGGGCATAACTCCAGATGAAATATTGCAGGATATTTCCAACAGACTGGCAATGCTCCAAACAAAACCCCAAACACCGGATTTGCTCCGAGAAATACAACTGGCAATGAACGCCGTAAAAGTCCAACAATTTACAAGAAAACAAACCGATTTGGATTTCTCCTTGCCCATAAAGCTGACAAACGGCGTTTCTACCCTAAATATGCACGTTGTAAACGGCGAAAATCTCCTATCCGGCAATGCACAAATTTTGCTTAGTTTAAATACAAAAAATCTAGGGAAAGTGCAAGGTATGCTTGACCTTCAAGGCTCAGACGTAAGCCTTACCCTAACCGCAAACGATCAACGCTCCCTTGAAATGTTAAAATCCAACGAAAACTTAATCACAGACTTTATCCGAGAAAACGGATATAACCTTAAAGAAATATGCTACGAAACAGCATCTGAATAAAATTTAATGTTAAGTCTTTTTGAAAGGGACTTGGGGAAAACCTTTTCTTCAGAAAAAGTTTTCCCAAGGTCTTAATCTTTTAAAAATTTCGGAACCTATGGGGGACTAAATGGAATCAAAAAATACAACCCAAAATATTCTGAAATTGGTCTCGGGTATAGTAAAATTCATAGATGCGGCCGACAGCAAAGGGGGTAAAAAATGAATATTTCCGTTGAGGATTATACATTGCGAATAGCACAAGCAACCCCTATACAGCTGGTTATTATAAATTACGAATTGCTTATCAACCACGCTAAAGCCGCCCAAAAAGCCCAATCTAAAGAACAATACCTAAAATTGGTGCGCAAAGCCCGCAGTTTTAACGAACTGCTTATGAACGCCCTAGACCTTTCCTATGAAATCGGTCGTGACTTAATGCCGGTCTATATTTATGTTAATAAACTGCTGATAAAAGCAGAAGTATCCGAAAAGCCGGAATCACTTTCCTGCGTAATACGCATTATGTCCAAACTGTTGGAAAGTTGGGTTATTTTAAGCCACAGCGACCACCAAACGAAACCCGTTTCGGAAAATTCCCAACAGGTATTCGCCGGCCTTACCTATAAAAACGGCCTGCTCCAAGAAACAGTAATAGAAAATACAGCTCGAGGTTACCAAGCTTAGGACGGTGTATAATGAAGAACCTCAGTTTAAACAAAATCCTTATAGTTGCAGTCTTTGTGTTTACTTATATTTATGTGGTTATTATCCAACGCTTACCTGTGACGTACCTGTTATTGGTGTATTTGGTTCTGGGTGTAATACTTTTGGCGGCTTTCTATTCCCATGTTTTGGCCTTTATCGGCAATTATTTCTTTATCGCCGGCAAAACAGACAAGGCTGTGAAAATCTATAACCGTGCCCTCTCCAAATCGTCCAAAAACGCCACCGTTTATTTGAACTACGCCATACTTTTGGTTAGAGAAGGCAAGGCGGCGGAAGCCTTGGAGGTTTTGAAAAAATCCGAAGGCATCAAGAAGAAAAAATTAATCACCGAGAAAAACATCCTTCTAACCATGGGCTCTTGTTATTGGGTTTTGGGAGAAATCGACAAAGCCATACATATCCTTGAAGGTATGCGTAACCGCTACGATTATGTAAATAATCATGTTCTCACCACTCTGGGTTATATGTATTTAATAAAAAATGACTTGGACAATGCACTGGATTGTACTCAAAAAGCCATTAAAGACACGCCTAATTCCGGCTCCGCTTGGGATAATTTAGGGCAAATATATCTGAAACAAAATAAATTCCACGATGCCAAAGAGGCTTTCAATAAAGCCGTGGGATATAACTCAAATCTGGCTGACAGCTATTATTATTTAGGGGTTATTTCCTTGCAAGAAGAAAATCCGGACGAAGCATTGGCTCATTTCGAACGAGCCAAACAATGCTCCATCACCCTGCTTAATACGGTGACTTTAGAGCAAATAGACGAAAAAATAAATGAGATTAAATCTGAATAACCACCCTAAGGGTGGTTATTTTTTTGTTATCCCGTAACAACTTGGCTGCATATAAAAAGCTGCCGACTCCACGGTCGACAGCTTTTGCAACGTTGCAATAAATTCGAACAAATTATCTTAACAACTGTAAAACGTTGTTGGGTTGCATATTTGCTTGGGCAAGCATAGAGGTTGCCGCTTGAGAGAGAACGTTTGCTTTTGTCAGGTTCATCATTTCCATAGCCATATCAGCGTCACGAATACGGGATTCGGAAGCGGACAAGTTTTGGGAAGCGATGTCAAGGTTGTTGATGGTGTGTTCCATACGGTTTTGGTAAGCACCCAACATCGCACGTTGAGAGGATACCATTTCTATAGCTTGGTCTATACGGGTGGTAAGCAGAGAGATAACTTCACCGGAACCCATGGGAACACCGTCGGAGTCGGTTAATACTTGGTTGTTAACCATGAATTTACCTTCGTCTATATTGATGATAGGAGCAGTGTTGCCTGTGGTTAATGTGCCCACAACGCCGGCTCCGGTATTGCCTGTTCCGCTGTTGGTTGCAGCCGGGTCATAGGTGATGGCCGCTTGTGTTGTACCTACAACAGCCGCTCTTGTAGCAGGAGTAGCTGTATCAACAACACCTGTTGCAAGTACTGCAATGTTTATGCCGTCAGCTGTAATTATACCGGCACCGGTACCACCGCCTGCAGATAATAATCCGGCAAGGGCGGCATCAGTAACGGCAGGGCCGCCACTGGGAACCGCAGCCGCAAAACCGCCTACAGCCACACCGTTAGAGTCGGTAGCTGTTAAGCTGTTAGAATACTTGAAGATATAGGACATATCGCCGGCAGTACCTGTACCTGTGCCTGTAGCGTCTATAACGGTTATTTGAGTTTTGGTACCGTCAAGATTGGTTACGGAAGGAGCAGGGCCTGTGGGAGCTGTTATGGTTTGGCTAACAGCCGAAACAAAGTCTGAAGTTGAATTGGATATTAATGACAAGGTTCCGGGGCCTGCTGCGGCACCCGGAGTATAATCCAACTGGAGGCCTGTGGAGGCTTGAGTGAATATTACAGGAGCTGCAACGGAAGCATCCGCTGTATTGTAGGTTCCGTCGTTGGCGTCAAAGCCGGAGGCAATGAAGCTGCCGTCATCGTTTATGGTGATTTTTGCTCCGCCGGAGAAACCATAGGTACCGCTGGAGTTTGTAACAACGTCATTGTCGGTAAAGTCCAAAATAGAAGTATTACCGGCTGTACCCTTGAATATATTATTGGAAATATAAGTCATTTGGTTGGGGTTTGTGGGTGTGTTGGTTGATGGCGGAGGAGTGGATATAAAGTTGGTTCTGATGGGTGTACCCTCAGCAACCGGAGCCTTAATGGCACCTACGGTTGTATCAACAATACCTGTACCCGCAACTTTGATTTTGTAATTGTCAAGGCTGATAGTACCGCCTTCGGGGCCAAAAGCATTGGCCAATTCTGTACCGGTATAAGTTTGACCGCTGTTGATTGAAACTTGGCCGTCACCTGTTTTATGTCCGACAATATCAGTACCTGTAAAGGTATATCTCATGTTGGCCGGAACGTTGGGGGTTGCAATGTTGGTATCTTCTATACTGATAAAGTGATTAATACCAACTGTGCTTAAAGCAGGGTTATTACCGGCTGCCGGCGGTTGAATGGGCTTGGTGTCGCCGTTAACTGCCGGAGTTTTGTTGGAAGTATATTTTAATACGCCGGGGCCGTTATTGTTGCCCGGGGTATAATCAAATCTCAAACCGTCAGGAGTTGAGAAACTTGGCGGTATATAAGCAAATACATCTTTGGTATCAAAGGTGCCGTCGTTATCAAAACCTTGCATGGTGAAAACGCCGTTGTCGGTGATAGTCATTTTAGCACCGTTAGAGAAGTTGTAAACACCGGATGCATCTTTCAAAGTATTGGAATTTGCAAAGTCAAGGGTGTCTACCCCAACAAAGACTTTGGTGTCTTGGATTGTTGTTCCTACTCTGTCCCCGGCAGCTACTATATCCCCAATCTGGTCTTTGGTAACACCTAACCAAGTGGCGTCCATTTTGGCAATGTTAACACGAAGCCCTTGTGACGCATTGGCACCTACTTGAAAATACAAGCTGGTGTTTGCCCAACTGCCGTCAATAAGTTTTTTCTTATTGAATTCCGTTCTGCTTGCAGTTGCATCGATTTCTTGGGTTAATTGGTTTAACTCAAGAGAGATTTTTTGCTTGTCGGAAGTTTCCAAAGTGTCATTTGCGGCTTGAACAACAAGCTCACGCATACGTTGAAGCATGTTTTCCGTTTCTTGCAAAGCACCTTCGGCAGTTTGTATCAAGCTGATACCGTCTTGTGCGTTACGGGAAGCTTGGTCCAAACCTCTGATTTGGCTACGCATTTTTTCAGAAATTGCAAGACCTGCAGCGTCGTCTGCCGCACGGTTGATTCTTAATCCGCTCGCTAAACGCTCTGAAGCCCTGGTTATGTTGTTGCCTACCATTTTTAAGGCTCTGTGGCTGTTCAAAGCGCCTACATTGGTATTGATTACCATATTACTCATGTCTTTTCCTCCTTGATGTTATCGGTAACCTTCCGGACTTTGCCGGTTTAGCATCCATGCTCTTTTACCGATTACGAAAAATCGGTATTACTCTCTAAATTTAGGAGCAGTACAAGTTTATTATGGATTTGTTGTCGTAAAATATACATTACAGGGAGAATATTGTGTTTTCCGGGATGTTCCGGGTTAATCGGCTTGACCAAAGACAATAAGGAATATGCAGGAAATATTTTCTTTCCTTCAATAAAACTCATGATAATTCAAAAAACTGCAATAAATACAGCAATTCCTGTCAAAAAATAAAGAACAAGCGGTAATTTATAAAAAACTTGCAAAAAAAAATCTTAAAGTTTATAATTAGAACAATAATACCTTAATTTTCTTGCCATACAAATATTGGAGGTGCTATATGTTTTGCACTAAATGCGGACGAGAAAATGTCAACAATGCGGCATTTTGCTCGGGTTGCGGCGAGTTACTCAAACCTGCCGACAATCAAAATCCGGTACAAAACCAACCCGAAACCCCGACAGTAAATTTAGGCTCAGAAAACAACCCTGTTGTACCGCCTGCGGTTAACTATACCGGGGTACCCGATAATACGGCCGTGGTATCAGAGGGAGAAAACAACATTCCCCAAAACTTTCAAACACCCGGACCCGACAATTATCAACCCATAGGTTCAACTACCGGCTTGCCGATTATTCAAGAAGCACAAATGCCCACACACAATGCTGCCGCTCAACCGAAGGGTAAATCGAAAAGCACTTTGGTTTTAGCCTTGGTATTAAGTATTGTAGGTGTTTTGCTTATTGGCGTAGCGGCTTTTTTCATGCTTCAAAAACCGGGCGATAAGGAACACAAGATTAATAAATTGCCCTATGACCCCAATCGCCCGAAAAACGAAGAATTTTTGCTGGCACAGGAATATTCTTTTGCTAACATCAACGTGTTACCTTTGGAAGGCACAAATGCTTATGACTTATACCAACGCTCTACCAAAGACCCATATGTTACAAACGGTGAGTTTAAGTTCAACGAAGCACAATTTTTAGATGAATATGCAGATATACTTAACAAAACATCCGTAAAGTTCAAGCAAGAAGCCGACCCTAAAACATTTAATCACTCGACGGATTTTACCCTTACTTATGACAGTAAGGATTTAACCACTGTCAGCGTAAGCTTTGTAGACCGTGCCTTGGGCTTGTATTGCGAGGATTTGTATGACAAGCGCCTGGTATTGTCCAAGGATGATGCCCAAAGATTCGCCTCCATGATTGATATTCCTCCCGAAGCCATTGATTCATTCTTCGGTGGTTCGGAAAACATGGCTATTTTGGAAAGCTTGGATCTTGAAGCATACGATCCCTACTTTGAAAAATACAGAAGCCTTGTATTAAGCGAAATAAACCCGGACGACGTAAAAGTAGAAACAGGCAAAACATACAGTAATAACAATACAACCGGCAGGGAAATTTCTTATAGGTTAGACAGCGAAACAATTTCAAAAATTTTGGTTAAGATTTTGGAAGATGCCAAAGACGATGAAAAACTTATGGCTTTGATTTATTCGGATATTGACAAAATAGGCAGTCTCCTTAAAACCTCCGGCAATAACATAATCATACCATCGGAAGGACAATTCAAATCCTTATACAAAAGCGGATTATCCGGGCTTATAGCCCAACTTAATATGTCAGACAACTCCGGCTTTAAGATTGATTTCAATACTTTTATTGATGACGAAGGTAATGTTATAAATAACGAAATTATGTTTATGACCGATTATTCAGACAACAACTTAGTCTTAAACATAGAAAATCAACCTTCCGAAACCGGTTATTTCCAAGAAGTAAGGGTCACTTACTTCGACGGTTATGATGCATACGGCGGATTTGTAAGCTGTACTGCCGAAAACGATAAAAACGGTCGTTCTTTCGAGACTACGGTTGATCT
Source organism: uncultured Defluviitaleaceae bacterium (assembly GCA_964392115.1). GTDB lineage: Bacteria > Bacillota > Clostridia > Lachnospirales > WRBF01 > CAYXWM01. Next base: position 40,866 of record CAYMOU010000005.1, read on the forward strand.
AAGCAACTTCTCTCCCGAAATCGATGCCTTCAGAGGTGTTATGATAGTCGACTCCAAAAACAACATTGATGACATCTCATTTAATTTCGACCTAAGTACCGAAGGAGAAGCTGTAAGTGTAAGTATGGAAGGTGACGTGGAGAAAAAATCCTCCAACCTTTATGAAAGCACTCTGAATTTCGGGTTATTCTCCGACTCAAGCAATTTGGGTTTGAGTTTAAACTGCGACTCCAACGTTGAATTCAAATCCGTCTCTATGCCCGATTTGAAATCCTCCGATAGCTTTAATGTGGGCAAGGCCACCAATACTGAAATTTTGGAGGCGTTCTCTCAGATTTATTCCAACCTTATGCCCCTGGCACAGCGTTTACAAGGCTCCTTTTATTAATAAAATTTAGGCATAACCCACAGAAATGCAATTTCTCCCTTTTAGGGAGAAATTGTTTTGATGATTTATATTACCCATTCCATAAAAATATAATGCGAAAGGGAGTAGACATGAACCCGGAATCAAATTTATTAAACGGTTCGGCAGCCCAAGAAGCCATACGCAGCATTAACGAAAAAAAAGAGCTGCTGCAAAAAGCTGTGGCCCTTGAAGTTGAACAGCTAAACAACACAATTAATTCGGAATTTATAAAATTGGGAAAAGAGTATTATAATAACTGTGTAAATTTCCAAAGTTCCGATTTAACCGGCATTATTGAGGAAATAAACAGTCTTCGTCAAATAATAGACGAAAAAAACAGCAAACTGGCTGAAATAACCAAGCGTTATGACGAGGAACTTAACATTCTGCTTGCCACTGTTAAGTCCCAACAGGAATTACAAGCAAAACAAGCCGGCTCATCCTCTGCCTGTCCAAAATGTAGCGGTACTGTAAGCCCGGGCGATGTTTTCTGCCCTTACTGCGGACAGAAGCTGGCCCAACCTACCGCTGCCAATACGCCCGGTGAGGCTTGCCCAAATTGCAAGATACCTGTAAATAGAGCTGTTGATGTATTTTGTCATAACTGCGGCACAGGCTTGCAAAGCCCGGGGCCTGCACTTTGCTTACGTTGTAATGCACAGGTTAACCCCGCAATTGATGCCTTTTGCCAAAATTGCGGAAATCCTCTGAAATAAAGTTTTGATGCCCTTCCTTTTTTATACCTTTTATACCTAAGGAAACACTTGAAAATGAGTAATTCTTATTAACAATTACATAGGTATATTTGCCGTTATTAACTAACGTCAAATACATCTTTAAATTTACCAAAGATTACTATAACCCCGTTTTTAAGTTTAACTAAAATCAAAGTCTTTCCAAAAATGTTATCAACAGAGCCGGCTTATTTTAACCGGGTTTGTTGGTAACATATCAGAGTATCCTTTGCAATATTGTCAAATCATAATATCACCTTTCGTTTTGCTTCGGCCAAAACCTTTCATCACCTGCAAACACACAAAGTTTTAACAAATTATCTTCCGGTTGCCCGGAAATTGTTTTAGGTTGTTTAGGATATTTTTTCTGTGCCGAGGGAAACAAAATATACTCAATATTTTTTTGGGTATAAAGCAGTTTTATGCCAAAGATGTATACCTGCTTCACCTTAGGCAGCTTTCATTGACTGCCGAAAATACACCCTATAAATACCGAATTACGGTTCGGTAAAGATACACTCTAGCCTTGGAGGAATTATTTTGCCTGATATTGATTACTTTAAGATGATTATTTCTTTTTTCGGAGGCCTGGGACTTTTTATTTACGGTATGCATACCATGGCTTCCGGCTTGCAAAAATCTGCCGGTTCCGGCATGAAAAAGCTTTTGGAAAGATTTACCCGTTCTAAATTCCTTGGTATACTTATGGGTGCCGGGTTGACCGCCATTATTCAAAGCAGTTCTGCAACTACAGTTATGATAGTGGGCTTTGTTAACGCCGGTCTTATGAGTATAGGACAAACCGTAGGGGTTATTATGGGTGCCAACATCGGTACCACCGTTACCGGTTGGTTGATCTCTTCCATAGAATGGACCAAATACTTCAGCCCTTCACACATTGCACCGCTGGTAGTGGGCATAGGTGCTATAATGTCCCTGTTTGCAAAACGGGACAAGGCCAGAGAAATCGGACAAATTCTGTTCGGCTTCGGTTTGCTGTTTACAGGTATGAACTTTATGTCCTCTGCCGTAAACCCCTTAAAAGAACTGGAAGCGTTTAAAGAACTTTTCAGAACCCTGGGTTCCAATCCTTTCTTGGGCGTTCTTGCCGGTACTTTGGTTACTTGCATCATTCAAAGCAGCTCCGCTTCTATCGGTATTTTGCAATCACTTGCACTTGCGGGCTTGGTGCCTTGGAATGCGGCGATTTACATTATTATGGGTCAAAATATAGGTACTTGTATTACGGCGTTGATTTCAGGCATAGGTGCTTCAAAAGCCGCAAAATCCGCCGCCTATATTCATTTGCTCTTTAACGTAATCGGTTCCATAGTATTCAGTATACTTGCGGCCATTTATTTCCAATTTATTAATCCAAGTTTTGGGAATAATATAATTCACATAACAGAAATCGCTATTGCTCATACAGCCTTCAATATCGCCAATACTATTATGTTCTACCCCTTCGGAAACGTTCTTGTGAACTTGGCGAAAAAATTGGCTTCTTACAAGGAAACCGAAGAAAAAGAAAATATGCTTATACAGTTGGACGACCGTATTTTGGAAACCCCTACCCTTGCTATAGATAACTGCATGGAGGAAATTACCACTGCCGCTCGTTGTTCTCTGGATTGTTTAGTTACGGCTACGGAAGCTTTGGTTGAAAAGAGCCGTGCTAAGGCCGATATAGTTTTCGAAACCGAAAACAACATAGATGCCATCACTCAAGCTATCACCAACTATATGATTAAGCTTTGCAGTACGGAAATTTCCACAGCACAAAACCGTGCCGTTACAGCCATGTTCCATACGGTAAACGACGTTGAACGCATAGGCGACCATTGCGAAAACATAGCAGAACTTGCCATTTATATGATGGACAACGACCTTAACTTCTCGGACATTGCCCATGAGGAGTTGGAGGAAATAGTTCGCATGACAAGGACTTGCTTGGAATCCTCTATTAACTCTTTGGAAAAAGGCGACGAAATAATAGCCGAGTTGGTTTTGGCACAAGAAAAGAACATAGATGCTCTGGAAAAACAATTCCGTGCCAGCCATATAAGCCGTCTTTCCAATAACGAATGTAACTGCGAAGTCGGGGTAATTTTCCTGGATACAATTTCCAATCTGGAACGTATTTCCGACCATGCTCAAAACATAGCAGAGACAGTTATTGCCAAAAAAACCACCTCGCACAAAAATAATAAAAATAAATTGCAGGAAAGTATCGCAAAGTAGTTGAAAATATATCCTGCAAGTTGTATGCTGTAAAAATGCAAAATATTTGCATGGAGATAATTGCATAATACGGGGTTAACATACAGAGAAGGCCTACCGTCTTAGTTTAAAACGGTTGCCCAAACCCCTAATTCTGCTGTTTCTACTCAAACTATGCTAACAGAAAAGGAGCCTGAAACCATGTTAAACAAAAAATCCATTGACGATATTCAAGTTAAGGGTAAAAGAGTACTTGTAAGATGCGATTTTAACGTTCCCTTGAAAAACGGTGTTATTACAGACGAAAACAGAATTACGGCATCTTTGCCCACTTTAAATAAGCTTATTAAAGACGGCGGCCGTCTTATCCTTTGCTCTCACTTGGGCAAACCCAAAAGCCCCACTCCGGACGCTTCTCTTGCACCGGTTGCAAAAAGATTATCCGAATTGTTAAACAAAAACGTAGTATTTGCTGCCGATGACACAGTAGTTGGCGAAAACGCAAAAAAAGCCGTTGAAAATATGCAAGACGGCGACGTTGTTTTATTGGAAAACACTCGTTTCCGTAGCGAAGAAACCAAAAACAACGAAGTTTTCTCTAAAGAATTGGCTTCTCTTGCAGATATGTTTGTTATCGATGCTTTCGGTTCTTCTCACAGAGCGCACTGCTCCACAGTAGGCGTTACTCAATTCGTTGAAGAATCCGCTGTTGGTTACTTAATGCAAAAAGAAATCGAATTCTTGGGCAAAGCTTTATATGCTCCCGAAAGACCCTTTGTTGCTATACTTGGCGGTGCTAAAGTATCCGACAAAATCAACGTTATCAACAACTTGTTATCCAAAGTTGATACCTTAATCATCGGCGGCGGTATGGGTTACACCTTCCTTAAAGCCTTAGGCCACCCTATCGGCCAATCTCTCTTGGAAGAAGATAAGGTTGAATACGCTAAAGAAATGATGGCTAAAGCCAAAGAAAGCGGCGTTCGCTTACTTATCCCTTCAGACAACGTTATCGCTAAAGAATTCAAAAACGATACAGACTTCAAAACAGTTGATTCCGACAAAATCGAAGACGACTACATGGGCCTTGACATCGGCGAAAAAACCGCAGCAATCTTTGCCGACGCTCTTAAAGACGCTAAAACCGTTATATGGAACGGACCTATGGGCGTTTTCGAATTCCCTAACTTTGCAAAAGGCACTATTGCCATTGCCCAAGCTATGTCCCAACTGACAGACTCCACCACCATCATCGGCGGCGGCGATTCTGCAGCGGCTGTAAACCAACTGGGTTTCGCCGATAAAATGACTCATATCTCCACAGGCGGCGGTGCTTCCTTGGAATTCCTCGAAGGAAAAGAATTACCCGGCGTTGCAGCTGTAGACAATAAATAATTAAACATATGCATAAAATTTGAGGAAACTTTAACAGGTTTCCTCAAATTCCTTAAAACTTCTTTTATTACCAAACAGACCTGAATACCCTTTTTGATTTATAAAGTCTTTTTGAAAAGGGTTTGGGGAAAACTTTTTCTTCAGAAAAAGTCTTTCCCAAGGTTTTAATCTTTTAAATTTTACTTAGAGCGAGGCGATACCATGCGTAGAAAACTTATAGCAGGCAACTGGAAAATGAATAACACTCCCTCCGCTGCCATAGATTTTGTAAACCAAATCAAAAACGACGTTAACACCCAAACAGAAGACGTTGTTTTCTGTGTACCTTACGTTGCGTTGCAAAACGTTTTGGATAACGTAAAAGGCACAAACATCGCTGTAGGTGCCCAAAATATGCACTTCGAAAACAGTGGTGCTTACACAGGCGAAATTTCTGCGGATATGTTACTGGATATGGGCGTAAAATATGTTATTATAGGCCACTCCGAACGCCGTGAATATTTCGGCGAAACCGATGAAATCGTTAACAAAAAAACAGTTAAAGCCTTGGAAAAAGGCCTTATTCCCGTACTTTGCGTAGGCGAAACCTTGGCCCAACGTGAACAAGGCATCACCATAGAACTGGTTCGCCTTCAAACAAAAGTAGGCCTTATGGGCGTTTCCGCTGAAGATGCCAAAAAAGTTGTTTTGGCTTACGAACCTATCTGGGCTATAGGCACAGGCAAAACAGCCACCAGCCAACAAGCCGAAGAAGTTTGCTGTGCTATCAGACAAGTACTTGCTGAAATATATGACGAACAAGTAGCCGGCGAAATGCGTATTCTTTACGGCGGTTCGGTAAACGGCGGCAATGCCAAAGAACTGTTCGAAATGCCCAATATAGACGGCGGCCTTGTAGGCGGTGCCAGCTTAAAACCTGAATTTGTCAACATTGTTAAACGCAGTTAGGAGACATCTATGGATAAAAAACTCACAGTATTAATGATTTTGGACGGCTTTGGAATCTCCGAGGACACAGACGGTAACGCTATCCATGCCGCCAAAACACCCAATATTGATAAGCTTTTGGCTGATTATCCTTACCAATTGGGCTTTGCCAGCGGTTTGGAAGTTGGTCTGCCCGAGGGTCAAATGGGTAACTCCGAAGTAGGTCACTTAAATATCGGTGCCGGCAGAATAGTTTACCAAGAATTAACCCGTATTTCCAAAGCCATAGACGACGGAGATTTCTTCACCAACAAAGCCCTTGTTGAAGCCATCGACAAATGCAAGGCTAACGATACTGATTTACACCTGTTCGGTCTGCTCTCAGACGGCGGCGTTCACAGCCATAACACTCACCTTTACGCCTTATTGGAACTTGCTAAACGCTGCGACTTCAACAGAGTCTACGTTCACGCCTTCTTAGACGGCCGTGACACCGCTCCCAACTCCGGCAAAGGCTTCTTAGCTGAATTGGAAGAAAAAATCGCCCAAATCGGCGTTGGCAAAATAGCCACCGTATCCGGCAGATATTACGCTATGGACAGAGACAAACGCTGGGATAGGGTAGAAAAAGCCTATGACGCTATGGTAAAAGGCGCAGGCGTTTTTGCTTCCTCAGCAGAGGAATGCATAGACAAATCCTACGAAAACAAAGTTTACGACGAGTTCGTAATGCCCACCGTTATTTTGGAAAACGGCGAACCCGTTGCCAAAATCAAAACCGGTGACTCCGTTATATTCTTTAATTTCAGACCGGACCGTGCCAGAGAAATCTCTCGTACTATCTGTGACCCTAATTTTGACGGCTTCGAACGAGTATACTTCACCACAAACTTTGTTACCTTTACAGAATACGACCCGACTATTCCCAACAAATCTGTTGCTTTTGAGCCTCAAACCCTTACAAACACCTTGGGCGAATATCTTTCCGGCTTGGGACTGAAACAACTTCGTCTTGCTGAAACCGAAAAATACGCTCACGTTACCTTCTTCTTTAACGGCGGTGTAGAGGACGTAAACCCGGGCGAAGAACGTGAACTGGTTCCTTCTTCAAAGGTAGCCACTTACGACTTAAAGCCCGAAATGAGCGCCTATGAAGTAACCGACAAATTGGTTGAGGCAATTAAATCCCAAAAATACGATTTAATCGTTATTAACTACGCTAACTCAGACATGGTAGGCCACACAGGTGTGTTTGATGCGGCTGTTAAAGCAGTAGAAGCAGTTGACGATTGTGTAGGGCGTGCTTTAAGTGCTTTGTTGGAGGTAGACGGTCAAATGTTCCTTTGTGCAGACCACGGTAACTCCGATAAAATGGTGGACAAAGATTCAGACCAACCTTTTACCGCCCACAGTACCAATCCCGTGCCCTTCGTTTTGGTTAACTGCAAAGCAGCTAAAGGTTTGGAGAAAAACGGCAAACTTTGCGACATCGCTCCTACCTTGCTTGATATGATGCAAATTGCTCAACCTGCGGAAATGACAGGCAAATCGCTTTTGATTAAATAATTTCTCATGCACTTTACTCCGGTAACTTCGGAGGAAGCACCTCCCGGTTCCTCAGGACCGGAAATTTCATCAAATCGGCGGTTTATATAAGACTAATATAGTTTTCCTATAAACCGCCTGACATAATGCAACACTTCGCCCTTCAAACCACGCCGGCATTTGTTCATATTTATTAAATTCCGGGTTTATAATTCATTGAAACAAGCCTCTTTAGAAAATTTTACAAAGTCTGTTGCAATAATTTCAAATTATGGGATAATAACTATGGATATAAGCTTTATACTAATCCCGTTTACAATACGTTTTAGAATTGTTTCAAAGCGGAATCAGTATTAAATGACACGGTTTGATAAAGTTACCCACAAGATAAATACGAGAGGAGTTTTACACATGAAAGGTTATATTGAAATAGTTGACGTATACGCTCGCGAGATTTTGGACTCCAGAGGAAATCCTACAGTTGAAGTTGAAGTTGTTGTAACAATGGACAACAACAACCAATTCATCGGCCGTTGCGGAGTACCCTCCGGTGCTTCCACAGGTGCTTTCGAAGCAGTAGAATTACGTGACGAAGAAGCTCGTTACCTGGGCAAAGGCGTTCAAAACGCTGTTAACAACGTAAACAACATTATCGCTGACGAAATCATCGGTATGAACGCTCTTGACCAAACAGCTA
>CAYMOU010000006.1:0-45582 GCA_964392115.1 uncultured Defluviitaleaceae bacterium
TTAAGGGAACCGTTATACAGGTTTCCAACGGCGAAGTTTCTGTAAATCTCGGCTACAAATCCGACGGTGTAATCCCTAGGTCAGAATATTCCGACGACAATTCCATCGACCCGGCTGAACACGTAAAACCCGGCGATGAAATCGAAGTTTTTGTTGTGCGTGTAAACGACGGCGAAGGTAACGTTACCTTATCCAAAAAGAAAGTTGACGCCAACAAAAACATGAGCGAACTGGAAGCTGCATACACCGAGCAAAGAGTTGTTTCCGGTAAAATTATAGATATTGTAAAAGGCGGCTTGATTGCCTTAATCAACGAAGTAAGAGTTTTTGTTCCTTCTTCTCAAATTTCCAACAGATTCGTTGAAGATTTGACCCAATTTAAAGGTCAAACACTTAACTTCAACATAATTGACTTTGACAAAGACCGCCGCAGAATAGTTGCCGGCCGTAAAGCTCTTTCTGCCCAAGAACTGAACGAAAAACGTGAAAAAGTTTTTGCAGGCTTGGCAGAAGGCCAAACAGTTGAAGGCGTTGTTACAAGAATTGTTGATTTCGGTGCTTTTATTGACATAGGCGGAGTAGACGGATTAATCCATATTTCCGAACTTTCCTGGGGCAGAGTAAGCAAAGTTACAGATGTTCTTTCAATCGGCGATAAAGTTACGGCTACTGTTCTTGCCGTAAACCCCGAAAAAGGCAAAATATCCCTTTCCTTACGCTCAGTTGAAAATAACCCCTGGGCAAATATCAACGAGAGATTCCCGGTAGGAAAAGTAGTATCCGGCAAAGTCGTCAGAATGGTACCCTTCGGTGCTTTCATCGAGCTTGCCGACGGTTTGGACGGACTTATGCATATCTCTCAAATCTCCGACAAACATATAGAAAAACCGGAAGACGTGCTTTCTATCGGCGAAACCGTTGAGGTTGCCGTTACAGCCATAGACCCGGAAAGCAAACGCATCAGCCTTTCCAAAAAAGCTGCCGAAAAAGCACAGGCTGAACCGGAAAGCCCTGCGGAAGAAACAGCCGAAACCGGCGAAGCTACTCCGGAATAATCGAACACAAAAGGAGTTACAATGAGCATATTATTTATCATTTTATCCTCGGTTTATATTGTGGGTTGCCTGGCTCTGATTTCTATGATTTTAATGCAAAAGAAACGTTCAGCCGGCTTGGGCGGTATGACAGGCATGGGAGCTTCTCAGAATTATTGGGACAAAAACAAAAGCCGCTCCTTTGAAGGTAAACTGGAAAAATACACAAAAGTTGCCGGATTTTTCTTGTTTGTTTTAACCTTGGTTCTTTGTGTTGTAAAATAATTATAAAGACTTGCCGGGCGTATAAAGAATTTCAATAGTATTATACTAATCCTAACAGACAAAGAATTATGTCAATCAAGTTTGCTTGGCATAATTCCTGCTGTTAATACTGTTGAAAGGAGCTTTAATATGTTCAAGCATGACAAGAAACTTATGCATGCCGTACGTATTGAAAAAGCTAATCCCCAATACGCCGCTTTAATGCAAGAACAACTTGGTGGTGCCAACGGCGAGCTGAAGGCAGCACTTCAATATATGTCACAAAGTTTCAGAATCAAGGACGAAACCATAAAAGACCTTTTTATGGATATAGCCGCAGAAGAATTAAGCCATATGGAAATAGTTGCCACGACTATCCATATACTTAACGGCCACGACGTGGACTACACCCAAACAGAATCCGGCGAAATCCAAAGCCATGTTCTTTTGGGCCTAAGCCCGGGCTTAATCAATGCCTCCGGCTATTCTTGGACAGCGGACTATGTTACCGTTACAGGTGACTTATGTGCCGATTTACTGTCAAACATTGCATCGGAACAACGTGCAAAAGTTGTTTACGAATATCTCTACCGTCAAATAAACGATAAGTTCGTAAGGGATACCATTGATTTCTTGCTTAACAGAGAAGAAGCTCACAATGCCCTGTTCCGTGAAGCCTTTAACAAGGTTGCCGATACCGGCTCTAACAGAGACTTTGGCGTAACCAAAGACTCTCGCCTGTATTTCAACCTTTCCAATCCTTCTCCGGACCACGACCTTAAAAACACCGAAGTCAAAGCCGGTAGTTTTAAATAACAACCTATGGGGGAAAACTTTTGAGAGTTTTCCCCTGTTTGTATTTCCGAAAGAAATACAGAATAACATTTATAGTGAATAAACTTTAAAACAGACACCCTTACTAATAGATAATAAAGTCTTTTTGAAAGGGGTTTGGGGAAATCTTTTTAGGAGTGAAAAATGGATTTAACTAATATAGAAGCCGATAAACTGGCTGAATTGCAGGCTGAAGGCAAAATTATAGTTACAAGGAAAGGCAAAATTGTAACCCCGGAAGAAATGGGCCTGGTTGTTGGTAAATTCCACGGCACACAGAGGGGTTTCGGTTTTGTATCCACATCAAAAACAACAGATTCGGATATTTTTATACCCAGAGCCTACGTTAACACCGCCATGCACGGCGATACGGTTTTATGCTGCATTACCAAGGGCAGCGAAGGAAAAAACCGCTGTGAAGGCGAAATATACCGGGTTATCAAACGTGCGTCCACTACCTTGGTTGGTTGTTATTACAGAGCAGGCAAACGAGGCTTTGTTCTGGCGGATAACAATAAAATCGACAAGGAAATTTTGGTACGTAAAAAAGAAACCATGGGCGCTGTAGCCGGCCATAAAGTTGTGGTGATAATCACAAAATTCGACGAGGATTTCCTTGAGGGAAAAATAGTTGAAATTCTGGGGCATATTAACGACCCGGGCGTTGATATTTTAAGCATAATCCGCCAACATAACATACCCGTTGACTTTCCCAAAGAAGTTATGCATGAAACAGAAGAAATCCCCGATGAAGTCAAGCCGGAGGATATACAAAACCGTGTTGACCTTAGAAACTTAACCATGGTCACCATAGACTGTATAGACTCCAAGGACTTGGACGATGCGGTTTCCCTGGAAATACTGGAAAACGGCAATTATAAGCTGGGTGTGCATATAGCCGACGTTACCCATTATGTTACCCATAACAGTCCCTTGGATAAGGAAGCTCTAAAACGTGGCACTTCCGTTTACTTGGTAGACAGGGTAATACCCATGTTACCCCATAAATTATCCAACGGAATTTGCTCCCTTAATCCACAGGTTGATAGGCTGTCTTTAAGCTGTTTTATGGAGATAGACGCTTCCGGCAATGTGGTAGACCATGAAATTTGCGAATCCGTTATAAACGTAAACGAACGTATGACCTATGAGGTAGTTACGGACTTACTCACGGATGATAATTCCGAACACCTCTCCCAATATGCAGATTTGCTGACTTTGTTTAAGAATATGGAAAGCTTATGCAATATTCTCCGTGAGAAACGCATAGCCCGTGGAGCAATAGAATTTGACTTTCCGGAATCATTGATAACTGTGGACAGGGACGGCAAACCCTTAAACATAGAAATCCGCAGCCGCAACATAGCGACCGGTATTATAGAGGAGTTTATGCTTGCCTGTAACGAAACCGTAGCAGAGCATTTCTTCTGGTTGGAACTGCCCTTTGTATACCGTACCCATGAGGAGCCTGACCAAGAAAAAATGCAGAAACTGGCCATTTTCGTTAACAATCACGGCTATACCATGAAGGGTCACGGTAAGAATCCACGTTCTATTCAGGCTTTGCTTTCTAAAATAGAAAGTACTCCGGAAGAAACTGTAATCAGCCGTGTAGTCCTACGCAGTATGAAACAGGCACGTTATTCCGAGCATAATATCGGACATTTCGGTTTGGCGGCAAAACATTACTGCCACTTTACTTCGCCCATAAGACGTTACCCCGATTTGCAGATACACAGAATCATCAAAGGGCAAATTAACAGGACTTTAAGTGATTCTTACCTGAATTATCTTAAAGATAAAATTGAGGATATAGCCAAGCAATGTTCCGTTAACGAGCGAAAAGCGGTGGACTGTGAGCGTGAGGTTGAGTCCTTGAAAAAGGCGCAGTATATGGAAGATAAGGTGGGCACTGTGTTTAGCGGCATAATAACCGGCATAACCCAGCGTGGCATTTATGTGGAGTTACCCAATACCGTTGAGGGTATGGTTTCAGTATCTTCGCTAGAGGGTAATTATACCTTTGACGAGCGTTCAATGAAATTAATCGGCCCGAAAACCTATAGTTTCGGCGATAAGGTGGAAGTGGAGCTGGTAAGGGTAAGCGTTGCAAATATGAATATAGATTTCGAATTTACCGAAAATAACGACAACAGCCAACACGATGAAAACAAAAGGAGCCTTGAGGATTAACAAACCCTCAAGGCTTTTTAAATTCAGTATCAGACCTTTGCCAGCGTTTCTTTAAAATTATCTATCATCAGCATTATTACGTCCTTCATCTGTTCGCAGCTTTTAAATGCCTTACGCAGATTTTGTACATAAAGCAGACCGTCGCCTTGGTCAAGATAGGCTCTTGCTATGGCTATAAAGTAGCCGAAGCGGTGCATTTGCGGTAATACGGATATGGTTTCTTCGCTTAGCATATCCATGTTATACACATTGGTAACGTAGACTATAAGTTTCTCCGTAAATTTGTAGGAGAGGGCTAGGCGGTAGGTTTTGTCCAGGTTGTTCATGGTAAGTATGGCTTTTTCATAAGCGGTTACCAACCAATACAAACCTTTCAGAGAATCACAAAAACCGGCGGGTTCAGGATAAACCAGTATAAATTCAGCAAAGTCAGGGTAGGTTGTTGCAACGGTCAAAAGTTGGGCATCTATATCTTCTTTGTTGAAATTTTGGGCAAAGGGTGCGATGTCTCGCTTGTATTTTACAGTCCAATAAATAATATCGGAATAAAAGCTTTTGGGGTTTGGGATATTATGAAGATTTTGAGCAAAGGTGTCCAAAAGGCTAAAAAATTCTTCGTTGTTTCCTTCCATACCGGCCATTTTCAAGAATATTAAAAATTCATCGGCGTTGGCGGATTTTAGATTATTAAAGGCGGCTGCCAACAGCGTTCTATCGTTAACGTTTTCTGAATACTCTTTTATAAGTTTATCCAAAAACACAGCCATTCTTGAAGTTTCATGCTTAAGTTGCTTATAAAAGTCAAAGAGTTTGTTATATTGTTTGCTTCTTCTTGCCACTGTAAAGGTGTCGTCCAACCATAATTTGAAATTCTCCTCGTCTAAATCTTGCAGGCCTATTTTATCAAATATTTCAAAGGCTTTGTGGTATTGGCCCAATTCTGCATAGCAAGTGAAGGCATTTTTCATATTCTCCAGCCAATTAGTGTGGTTGGCAAATTGACAGACGGAAACTATGCTGTCCGAATTATCTATGGTTCCTTTTAAGTACCGGTCATATAAAACAAAATATATTTCTATAGCCTTTAAGGCAGGTTCGATTTTTTTTAAGGAGAGGTTAGCAAAGCTTTGATAAACCGACATATCCAAATCAAGGCAGGTTTTGGGATCCTTTCTTGCCTCGAAATACTCGTTTGTTAAGTCCACCGCTTCCTGAAACTTATTGTTGGTGATCAGGTATTTAGTCATACGGGTAAACATACCGGCATAAAAGAAGTTTTGGGGGTCGTCCTTAATCAAGTTCATGCCTTTTTCCAGGTAGTCCTTTAGCATTTCCGGCCGGCATACGTCGCAAATATGCAGTATGGTGCGGATATTGTCCGGGTTTTCTTCGTATTCCCTAACCAATAGGTCCATATTTCTCTTATGCTTGAGTTGCTTTTCTTCTTCGTCTTTATAGGCATAGCCATAATGCAGAACAATCATGTCCAAGTTTTTTACGGGAACCACACGCAACAGGGCTTCGTGAACTATACCCGAAAATTTTACCATAGGTAAACGCCGGCTTAATCGCACGCCTCGTATGTCTTGAAACATTACAAAATTTTGATCTACAAAGCTGCGTATTATGTATGTAGCGGAATTATATTGCTTATATTCCTTGGTATTAAAAAAGTTTACCAGTTTTTTAACGTCCTGAAAGTATTCGTCGGCATCAAGGAACATATACCATTCGCCCTTGGCACGTTCAAGGGTAGCGTTTCTGGCAGCCGAGAAATCGCCGCACCATTCAAAGTGAAAGACGTTTTGAGTATATTTCTTTGCGATTTCCACCGTTTTGTCTGTGGAGCCGGTGTCTGCAATAATAAGTTCGCATCTTACCTGTTTCATCAGGGGCTGCAAAGCCTCAAGACAGTTTTTCAGGTGTTTTTCTTCGTTTTTTACAATCATGCCTATTGAAAGTTTGATATTTGAATTCTTCTGCTTCATGATATATTCCTTTCAACTGCTTGTATTTTATGAAAACAACAGTTAATTTTTCAAAAGTTGTGTGATTTGCAAATTCCGGTAAGTATTTTAAGTATTTCGAGTATATTATTTGACGGATAACTTGTCAAGCTAACCGGTTTACAAAGAATTATACAAAATACGCCAAATCCTGTTGCCTTTTTTATATTTATTAGGATTTCAAACCTTGTTATCTGTATGTCAACTTTTTTGCCGGGACAGTCTCTAAATAAGAGTAAAATAAATATTATATTATAGTAACCGCTGAAACAGAAAAGTCTTAGACTGAATGTACAGGAACCCAATTCTATAAAAGGATGCAATTACCCGCTATATTTTAATTAAAAGTAGGCCGCCGCAAATAATCGGTTGGTCTGCGGAACCGGTTAGGGGGCTTTTATATATGAACGGACAACATACAGGTACGCTGCAAGTTGCAGTTACAACAGCAAGCGGAGCAGTACCTATACCAAATGCAAGGGTTACCGTTTATGACAGGGACGGCATAGAGCTGTACAATCTTGTAACGGATGAAAGCGGCAATACTCAACGGGTGATACTGTACACGCCGGACGGTAACCTTACCTATGACCCCAATTATGGCTATCCGGCCTATGCCGAATACACGGTGGAGGTGGTAGCCACCGGGTTTATGCCCACGCAAATTCAGTCGGTGCAAATCTTTGACGGAGTGGATTCTACCCTGCCGGTGAGTTTGGGGCCTTTGCCACGTTCCGGCTATACTCCCGGTATGGAAGAAATAATAGAAATTCCCGAAAATGCACTGCTGTCATCCGAACCCTTTATAGGCGGTGTTCCCGACCAAAGCGTAGAGCCAAGGGTACTAACCCGTGTGGTTATACCGGAATATATTACAGTGCATCTGGGTACCCCGGATTCGGACGCAAGAAATGTAACGGTCAGGTTTACGGATTACTTAAAAAATGTGGCCTCCAGCGAAATTTACCCTACATGGCCGCAAAATTCTTTGGTGGCAAATATACTCTGTCAAATATCCTTGGTGCTGAACCGTATTTTTACGGAATGGTATCCCAGCCGGGGTTATCCCTTTGACATTACCAATTCCACCAGGTTTGATCAGGCTTATGTATTCGGCAGAAATATTTTTGACAGCGTAAGCACCATAGTAGATAATATTTTCAATTCCTATGTAAAAAAAGTTAACAGCATTGCACCATATTTCACCTCGTACTGCAACGGCTCTACCGTAACCTGCGAAGGGCTTTCCCAATGGGGTACGGTGTATCTGGCAAATCAAGGTAAGAGTCCGCTTGATATATTAAAATACTACTATGGGCCCGACATTGAAATAGCCACAAGCAACAACATAGGCGGCGTTCAAACATCCTATCCCGGTACGCCCATTAAGCTTAACGACAGAGGCGAAAACGTACGTATCATACAACGTCAACTTAATCGTATAGGTCAAAACTTTCCGCTCATACCCAGATTAATAGTGGACGGTGTGTATCAACAACCTACGGCTACAGCCGTAAAGGTCTTTCAAGGTATATTTAACCTGCCGCAAACCGGTATTGTAGACAAAGCTACTTGGTATAAACTGTCCTATGTATATTCTGCGGTTACCAAGCTTGGAGAGTTGGACGCCGAAGCAGAAACCGAAAACTTGGGCAAACCGCCAACCACCACCATCAGACGTGGTGCAACAGGGCCTTTGGTAAAAGACCTTCAATTCCTTTTAAATTATATAAGCGATTATTACCCCACCGTACCTACAGTGAATCGTACGGGCACCTTTGACGAAGCTACGGAAAGAGCGGTTATAGAGTTCCAAAAAACCTTTAAATTAACCCCTGACGGAGTTGTGGGCCGACAAACTTGGGATAGACTTTACAATGTATATTTCGGCATACTTAATAATGTTAATGAGCCCACAAGTCCTACGCCGCCATCACCTTCACCATCTCCCGGTACTCCGGCTTATCCCGGAACACTTTTGAGGTTCGGTTCTGCCGGAGAAAATGTTCGTTTAATGCAGCAATATCTAAATCAAATAAGCAATGCATATCCGTCCATACCCAAATTGACAGCCGACGGAATTTTCGGGCAAAACACCGAAAATGCCGTTAGAATATTCCAAGGAATTTTCGGTTTAACCCCGGACGGCATTATAGGACGGCAAACTTGGGATAAGGTTGTGGAAGTTTATCAAAGAACCAGCGGCCAAGGTAAGCGGCCCTATCCCGGAGCGGCCCTGAGAGTAGGTTCCCGTGGGGATAATGTAACTTATATTCAAAATCAGCTTAATAAAGTAGCCAAATTCCAACCCACAATCCCAACGCTTACTGCTGACGGTATCTTCGGTTCCGGAACAGAACGTGCGGTAAAAACCTTCCAAAATATATACGGGCTTGTACCGGACGGAATAGTGGGTAGGTTAACTTGGGATAAATTAAATTCTTTGGTTTAATGTTTGTTAATGGACTTAAAGTAGATTAAAACAATTAGGGAGAATACCTGTTTTTAAAGATAGATAGGTTTTCTCCCTTAAACTATGCACTTGGAATTACGACAATTTATGCTTGACTTTTATGCATATCTTTGTTAAAATCATAAGGCTAAATTGACATTCTTCACAAATATTTGGAGGCGTAGCTCAGTTGGTTAGAGTACCTGCTTGACATGCAGGGGGTCACCGGTTCAAGTCCAGTCGTCTTCATATTAAAAAACACGGTAAACTTAGGGTTTATCGTGTTTTATTTTTTTGTTCCGGCTGATTTTTGACTGAATAGTTTATGAAAGTGCAGTAACGATGTAGTGACAGTAATTATCTTTAACATTTTATAAACAGTAACTATGCTTATGGTTTTAAAACCACCTTTATACAATCCTCTTTTTTCTTTTCGAAAATGTCATATCCATGCTCTGCTTCGCTTAAAGAAAGCCTGTGGGTAATAATATCCGTAGCGGAGAACTTGCCGGTTTTTATTAAGTCCAATATGGTAGGTATATAGGCATGAGCCGGAGCCTGTCCCATTTTCAGGGTAATATTTCTGCCGAAAAGGTCACCCAGAGGAAACATATTATACCTTGCACCATATACCCCTACCAACTGTACCGTGCCGCATTTGCGAACGGCTTGAGCGGCAAGCTCTATGGCTGATTTTGAGCCTCCTTGGAGTTTTAGGACGGTTTCCACCATTTCTAAAGGGGTCATTTTACCGTCCATTCCTACACAATCTACCACCACGTCAGCTCCGCCGCCGGTTAATTCCTTAACCAAATCTCCTGTGTGGTCTTGATGCTCTAAATTTACAGTGGTGGCTCCGTATGCTTTTGCTTTTGCCAGCCTGTAATCAAGGCAATCCACGGCTATTACCTGCCTTGCTCCCTTAAAAAAAGCCCATTTTATACTTAACAGCCCTACAGGGCCGCAGCCCAAGATAACCACCTTATCATTGGGTTTTACGCCGGCATTTTCCACACCCCAATAAGAGGTAGGCAAAATATCCGTTAAAAAAAGAACTTCTTCGTCGCTTAATTCCTCGGGAACCGGCACCGGCCCTACATTTGCGTAAGGTACACGTATTAATTCTGCCTGTCCGCCGTCATAACCGCCGTAAGTGTTGCTGTAACCGAAAATTGCACCTATTTCGAAGTTTTCGTTAGAATTATCGCATTGACTGTAATGTTCATGTTCACAAAACCAACAATGCCCACAGGAAACCGGAAAGGGAATTATAACCCTATCGCCCTTTTTCACCTTGGTTACGTCTTTTCCGGCCTCAACCACTATGCCCATGGTTTCGTGACCCAGAACAGTGCCTTTTTTTAGATTGGGAATCATTCCGTGCAATAAATGCAAATCAGAGCCACAAATGGCTGTGGAAGTAACCTTAACCAAAATATCATCGCTGTTTTGAATTTTTGGGTCTGCTACATCTTTAACCTTTACGTTCTTCATTCCTTCAAATACCAATGCTTTCAATATACACACATCCCTTAAAGTAATAGGATTATTTTTCGCAGGATTATGTTAATTATTCGCCTTGGTATTTCAGAAAAGTTCTTATGTAATTTCAAAATTTGACGATAAATAATAGGGCTGTAAATACGGATAAATAAATAAACATAATGCCTACAGTCGGATTCCCTGAAAATTAGGTGTTTTATTAAGTTATAAAGCATTGTGTTTGTTAACTTTTTGCTATATAATCAGATTATGTATATTCAGGAAGGAATGATGCCGATTTGACGTCCGAACAGAAGGGTAAACCTTCAATTCGAATAAAGATCGTTCGTAATATTGCTATTGTTTTTTTATGCATGTTTACGTTGCTTTACATTGTATTTTACATGAGTATGCAATCCATGCTTTTGCAAAGAGAAGGCGACCATATGCGTGCGCAGGTATTATTGGCCGAAAGTGTTTTGGAATCTTCGGTGAACTACCTGCCCAGCGTAACCCGGGATTGGTCCAGTTGGGATTTAACCTATGACTTTGTTGAAGGTAACTATGACGGGTTTGTTGATGAAAACCTTTACGATTATCCCTTTCAGCTTTACAGGCTTAATTTTGCAACCATACTGAACGTCAACCACGAAAGGGTCTATGAAAAATTCTATGATTATAATTGTCTGGAATTTATGAAAAAGTTTCCTGACCTGTCCGAACTTTATAAGATTTTAGGCCCCATAACGGTTGACAGCTTTAAAACAGACGAAGAACTAAAACTAACCGATACTACCCAAATCGGTACAGCCGGCCTTGTAACCGTTAATGGAGTGGTGTATTATGTCAGTTCCTATCCCGTTATCCATTCCGATGAGACCGGACCTTGTGTTGGTTCGTTTATTTTCGGTAGAATAATAACTGAAAGAGAAGTTAGTTATTTAACGGCAAACACAGGTATAAGTTTTTCTGTGGTGCCCTTGGAAGGCGCCGGGTTTACAGAGGATGAAATTGAAGACTTACATAACGATGAACATTTGGTAAAAACATCGAATGAGGAAGTTGTTTCTTATGCCGCCGTGAAGGACATATTCGGAAACAAAACCATAGCCGTTACCATATCATCACCCAGAAACCTTTACCAAGACGGAATACGGTTTATATGGATTACCATAGGAATTATCGCCTTATGCTGTTTCGTGGTATTGGGAATAATATTACTTAATCTTAACAGGATAATAGTGCAACCATTGGGAGCTTTGGTTGATGAAGTAAATGTAATAGACTTAAAGAATGTAAGTGCTGCATTGGTGCCGAAGGGCAAAATTAAAGAGCTGGATAATTTGACCACGGCAATTAACAATATGCTTAATCGTATTAAAAGGTCCAAAGATACCATAGAGAAAAAGAACGAGGAATTATTCTTTAGGGCAACCTTTGATATGCTCACGGGGTTAAGCAACCGCTTCAGAGCTTTGACCCTACTGGAAGAAGAAATTTCCTCGGCCAAAGAAAACCTGAATAGAATAAGCGTATTTTATTTTGACCTTGACCGCTTTAAATTTGTAAACGATACCATGGGACACAGCGCCGGCGATGGCTTTATATCAGCACTGGCCGACAGACTTAGAGAAACCTTCGGCGATGAGGCGGCAGTAGCCCGTATGGGTGGCGATGAGTTTTTAATCGTCTGCAATTCCATACACGACAGCTCCGAGATGTATTTCTTTGCGGAAAAAATCTTTTCCTTATTCAAAAAGCCGTTTTTAATAAAGCAAAGAACCATACAAATCGGCGCATCCATAGGCTCCAGTACCTATCCCGAGGACGGACAGGATGCGGAAACCCTAATCAAAAATGCAGAAATCGCCATGTTCCGTGCCAAAGATATGGGTGCCGGATTGTATGTTCCATATCAACGTGAATTACATGCGGCTATGCAGCAGCGTATTTATATAGAAAATAAACTTCGCACGGCAGTTAATGATAACTGCAGTGAGTTCAGCGCTTATTTCCAACCAAAGCTTTCGGCTGCTACCGGAAAAATAGTAAGCTGCGAAGCCTTAATGCGTTGGATTTCGCCCGAAAGAATGATAAGCCCCGGCGAATTTCTACCTCAGGCGGAGGAATCGGGCCTGATTATACCCTTAAGTTGGTGGATGATACGGGAATGTTGCAAACAGGCAAAAGCCTTTGCAGAAAACGGCATAGATTGTATAGTGGCAATTAACGTTTCTGCCCAGGTATTGCTCCATGACGATTTTATCCCGGTACTTACAACAGCAGTTGAAACCTATGGAATATCTTATTCTAAGTTGGATATAGAAATAGTGGAACAGACCTTGGTAGAGGATTTGACCAAAGTTAACATAATATTTAAGTGCTTGCATGACTTGGGGCTTGAAATCTCCGTGGACGACTTTGGAACAGGCTATTCTTCCTTGAGTTATCTGAACAAGATGTCTGTAGACAGAATAAAAATCGACCGCAGCTTTGTTTCACGTATTAACAGCAGCGAAGAAGAAAGGGCAATAGTTAGGGCAATACTTGCTATGGCAAAGAGTTTGCATATGGTGGTTACCGCTGAAGGTGTAGAGGATAAGGAACAGTTGCTCTTCTTAAAAGAAGCCCAATGCGAGGAAATTCAAGGTTACCTAATCAGCAAACCTCTGCCCTCATCAGAGTTTATAGAGTTTATGAAACGTTGGAATCCTGAGGATTATAATAAGTTATTATAACAAATAAAACCCTACCTTTTGGTAGGGTTTTCAATTTAATCGGATAGATAAATTTTAAGGCATTAAACCTTCGTTTAAAAAGGTTTATAAATTATTGCATAAGAAGCTTCATTTCATTAAAAGGAAACCACCTGAACATAACCAGCCCAACAATATCATTTCCGTCAAAGGGGCCTAAGCCCCTACTGTCACTGCTGGCAACTCTGTTGTCACCCATAAGAAAATATTGATTTGTACCGAGGGTTAAGTCAACGTAACCTTGGGTATAGTCATAATCCAAATATTCTTCGTACAGTTCCTTATCATTCAGAAAAACTTTACCGTCGGTGATTTTTAGCTTGTCCCCGGGAACGGCGATAACACGTTTTATTATATCTATATTTCTACCCTTTTCGTTCATCTTGCAGATAACCAAATCCCCAAAGGCAGGCTTTTTGAACCACAACATCATACGAGAAAGAATAATTCTGTCTCCGTTATTTAGGGTGGGGTTCATGGAAGTACCGTCGATAGAAGCCGGCCAAAAACAAAAAAACAATACTATAACAATCATCACGGTAATAATTATATCTTTAATTAAGACGGACATTTTAAATGCCGGTTTCTTGCCTATACCCCCAAACATAACACACCTCATCCTAAAAGCAACCTGCGGGAAATTTATACATTCAGTCTACTATAAAATGAGAAATATTTCAATTTAGATTAGATTAAATTTCTATTAATATTTCCTTGAAAATAATACGAAAAAACCACAAAACGCACAGTTGGAGAAAATGTGTATATAATTTTCACAGTGTAACGTTGGGCTTTTTTGGAAAGAGGGAGGTTATAACTTATTCGATACTTTAACTACTGTTTAAATGGAATTAGTATTTGAGAGAAAACCATTTCTTTCCGTAGAAACAAGGTTTTCTCCCTCAAGGTTTTAGACTTTACAAAAAAAGGCCCTTGAACCTGGGTTCAAAAGCCTTTTGTAAGGAGAATTTTAAACAGGCATCAGCCAATAACCGTAATCGCCGGCTTGGGGTGCGTTGTCGTCGCTGCTTTTAAACTGTATAAAGCCAAGGCGATAGGCGGTTATTTTAAAATCAGGCGAATATTTATCCGGCACACCCAGATAATATCCGTATTTATCATCTTCTGTTTTATCCTCTATCATGCCGAGAATTAGGTGGTTGTATTTTTTCTCGGCGGAAATAATAGCCGGATGATTCATAAACTTCCAGTGGTTTATATTAAGCAATGCAAGCTCTTTTACAGTAATGCGCACCCACTTTACAGGCCTGCGTTGTGTTTGAAAGGGCTTCATTACGGGGTTATTCAGGAAAATATATTCAAGGTTCTTTACAGTGGCTTCGCTGTGTGGTGTTGGCGGTTCGGCCTGCGGAGGGTTGGTGTGTTCCTCAAGCTCTTTTAAATGCAGGTTTAATTTGTTTGCCATATTTAAGAATGTGTCGTGCATATCCAACCGGTCACGTTTCTTTTCCTCGTTGGACTGTTTGGGAACTGCTTCGGGGTTACACTCCGGTTGAGTGTTTGCAGTATTATCTTGCCAAGGAGAAACAAGTTCTGTGCCGTCTTTAGGCTGAACGCTGCCGGCAAGGAAAGATTCAGCATCTTCGTTATCATCTTCATCTGTACCTTCTTCTTCACTCTCATCCTCATTCTCGTCCTCTTGCTCTTCTTCCGTACCGTCTTCTGCCAATCCGGGTTCGAGGACTGCGGCAATTGATTGTATAAGACGTTCCGAGGATTGACGGTTAGACAAATCTTGTTTGTGGATTTTACCTTCTTCATCTGTTTCATCGGGCATTTCGACTTCGCCTTCCCGGTGTCGTTCATTCTCCTCTTCCATGAATTTTTCCCGTTGGCTTTCCTTTTCGGAGAATTCTTCGTCTAATTCGCCTTGGTTATAGTCAGCTTCATGCCCTAAATCGCCGGATTGTTTGTTTACACCGGGTATTCTTATTATCGGTTCGGTAATTATCGGTTGGGTAATTATAGGCTCGGTAATTATAGGTATTTCTCGTTCCGGCAATATTGTGCCCGGCGGATAAATATAGGGTGTCTCTATAAAGGGTGTCCCGGGAACAGGCGTTTCAATAATAGGTGTCTCGATAATGGGTCTTTCGGGTAAAAAGGGATTACCTACACCCGGCACAGGAATTACCGGTTTAACAATAGGAACAGGAATTATTCTTTCCTGTGAGTTTAACGGGTCTGCTGAGGTTTGTGTTTGTGGTGCTTCCTCGTTTTCGTCGGAGTTTAATATGCCTTGGAAAAAATCGTCTTGGGTTGCGTTACGTTCTTCTTTTTTAGCATTCTTGTCAATTTCATTGAAATTGTTTCGCCAGAATAATTCTTCTTTTTTATAGCCCACAAGCGGAGATATAGGTTCCGATGAACCGGACACCATAATTGCAAAAACATTAAAATCAGCCAAAGGTATGCCTGCAATGTTGTTTGGGTCAACCTCTATGCGTTGCTCTGCCTTGCCTTTTGCGTCCAATTTTAAATTGCCTATGCAAACAGCGTTGGAGCTTTGCCCGGTAGCGTTAATCATATAAATCTTGTAATAATGCTGAGGATTAAGCCCCATGGCAACCACCGTTACCTTGGCGTTGTCTCCTTTTTTTTCTATGATGCAACGCCCCGAAGGCTCTCTGCCCATGTTGCCGTAGCCGGGTCTGTCTTGTTTTAAAGTGATAAAGTCACGTGTATATTGTTCAGACATTAAAAAATCCCCCTTGAATATTCCTAAAATGTCTTGACAATTAATAATTCTATAAAAACCGTCCGGTTTTACTGTTAAATAAGTATAGATTATTAATTTAACGTAAATTCTGCCAAATCAAATAAAATTTACGCTATGTATAGATATTTGGCAATATTCCTGTAAAAATCTACAAATTAACCAAAAGTTCAACGAATTTTTTATACATTGAACCCACATTAATTTATATTCTTAGGGGTTGCTTTTTATGAATGAAAATTATGTCGAATATACAATATATTTTACAATGCCGCTCATGGAAATGTAAGGCCCCGGCTCTGCTTCCACAGCTATACAACAGGCAATTATCTACAGAATTATGAAGAAGCCCCATAAAAAACGGGCGAACACAGTTCGCCCATACGGTTAGTTAAAATATTTGTTTTTTGGGTTTTAAAGGTATTCTATCTCCGGGTTTTATAAACACTCGACCAGAGCATTTGCCAACCGTGCAAATTCCTCCAATCCCAGGGTTTCGCCTCTAACAGCAACATCAAGCCCGCAACTTACCAGAATTTCTTCCAAACTAGGCTTATCCAGGCTTAAATAATCAGCATTGAACAGGCAATTTAAAAGGGTTTTGCGGCGTTGCCCGAAGGCTGATTTTATAACTTTGAAAAACAGTTTTTCGTCCTTCAATATAACAGGCGGTTCTTTTCGGACGGTTAAGCTGATTACCCCGGAGTCTACCTTAGGGCGTGGTATAAAGGAGTTTACGGGCACATTCGCCACTATTTCCGGCTGTGAATAATATTGCACCATCAGCGAAAGGGCGCCGTATTCCGCCGTACCGGGAGCGGCCTTCATACGATAAGCCACCTCTTTTTGTACCATGACCACGATTTTCTCCAAGGGCACTCGGCCTTCCAGCAATTGGGCGACTATGGGCGTGGTTATATAATAAGGAAGATTGGCTATCAGCTTTGCGGAAGTAAAGCCCAACTCCTTGATTTTAGCAGCTAAGTCCACCTTTAAAACATCTTCGTTCAGCACTGTTACGTTATCGAAATCAGCAAGGGTTTCTTCCAAAACGGGAATAAGCTGCTTGTCTATTTCCACCGCCAAAAGGGTCTTGCAGCTTTCAGCAAGCTTCTGGCTAAGTGCGCCTATACCCGGGCCGATTTCTATAACCAAGTCGTCTTTGGTTATGTCTGCGGCACCGGTAATTTTATTCAAAACATGGGTATCAACCAAAAAATTCTGTCCGTAGCTTTTTTTTGTGTGGAAACCGTATTTCTGTATTATTTTCTTTGTATATGCATGGGTTGCGACAGTTTCCATTCAGTTCCTCCGATTATTTGGTAACATTGAGATATTCTCCGATTTCCATAACTATATGCCCGGATTCGTATCTTTTACCGTCTACAGTAATTTGTACTTTGTCTGTTTCATAGAATTTGCCAAGGGTGTCGGTTATGCATTGTAAGAGGTTTTGTTCAATTCCGGAACCGGCAACCATTTCGGATAAAAATTCCGAAGATAAATCCAAAAGCAGCAGGGATTCTTTGCGGGATATTTCCAGGGAATTAATCTTTGTGTTGGGTGTAAACAGGGATTTATCGCCCTTTTTCAACTCGGATTCCAGCAGTTTTACAATATCTGTATTGGTGTTAATGCTTAATTCACGGGTTTCGGATTTGATTTCATCGGCAACAGGGTCATGCCAAAAGAATTCTAAATTAACGGCAAGGCTTGTACCTTCTTTAATTGCTTTTAAACCGTAAGCGTCTTCTTGTCCGTTTGCTCTTTGGTCAAGGGTTTTTACAAGGCCCAAACCTTTTGCGTAATAGAACTTTTTCACGCTGCCGTCTGTAATTGTAGCGGTAACTTCCAGTGCGTCAACCTTGCCGTAAGGTATCTCCAGCGGCACGTTTATGCCTGTAACTTCGCATTGAATATCGGTGTTCATAAACCATTTTGCACCTTTTTCCAAAGGTTCAGCCAACAATACATCGTTGCGATTATATAATTCTTTGGGAATTTGCTCAAAATAATTGAATTGTGGGTCTGCGAAAATCAACATTATTTTACCGTCTTTGTATTGAATTAATTCAGTGGGATTATAAACTCCGTAAACAAAGCGGCGTTGAACAGTATCATCGTTTAAATAGGTGGTGTAAACTGTGTGTTTGGATTCTCTTCCGGTTATGGTTTCGAATTCATATTGGGTGTCGGCTTTCATGGGGAAATAATCCCTTACAGAGCCGGCTACGCTTACCCCGGCTGAGGGTGTGGGAGATGTACCGGGTGAGGTTTCCGGTTTTTTTTCACCGCAGCTTACCAAAAAAAATACTGCCAGTAAAACGAACAACAAGCGTTTCATTTTATCACTCCAACTTTTGTATTTTGTATGCATACCAATCTTTTAAGGGTTGGTATCGTTTATCATAAAGGGTTTGCGATTTCTTACTTTTGAAAGGTTGAACATAGCCGATTTAACTGTTTTTGATATTATTATCGTTAGAAAAAGAGCGGCTATTCCTATAAGTACTATGGTTCCGCCGGGTTTTGTGTTCATATAGAAGGATAAAACCACTCCGGACACGGTAATAACCAGCCCGTAAATCACCGAAATTATCATGTTGCTTTTATAGCTGCGGCTGACTTGCATGGCACAGGCCACAGGCAAAACCATAAGCGACGAAATAATCAAAGCGCCTACGGTTTGTGACGAGATTGCAACCACTACGGCAGTCAGTAAGGTGAAAATAAAATTACAGCGTTTCACCGGCACACCGGATAAAACAGCGGCTTCCTCGTCAAAGGTTAAATAAAGAAATTCCCTGTAATAATACAGCATAACTAGGATTACCGCAACACTTAACAATAATATTATCAACAATTCCTCCGGCTTTACAACCATAATGCTACCGAAAAGGAAGTTGTTGAAATCGGTTTTGTTGCCGGCCAAACCGGAAAACAAAGCGGCCAAGCCTATTCCCAGGGACATTATAACAGAGGTGGAAATCTCTGCGTATTTGGAAAAAACCGAGCGTATATATTCTATGCCGTAAGCCGCAAAAACAGCGGCAAGTATTGCCCCGGCTATGGGGTTAAACCCTAAAAACAGCCCTATGGCAACCCCTGCCAAGCAGCTGTGGGACAGGGTTTCGCCTAAGTTTGACAATCGCTTTAATACAATTACCGTACCCATTAAAGGCGACATTATCGAAATTAGTATGGCAACGATAACAGCACGTTGCATAAAACCATAGCTAAATATATCCATGCAACACCTCTAACATATTGCGGCTTGAAGAAAAAATACATTCCGGCAAGCCGTAGGGGATTTAATTTTTATATACTCATTTTATACTCAAATGAACAAGGAATAGTAACAAAAGCTATTCTTCGTGAACGGATCGCTCATGTGTTTTTCAAGGAAAACCACCGGTCGCTCACCACTGCGAATAGACGCTTTTGTTACTCTTTAATTAGCATTTGACTATAAACATGCCCGGTTACCAAGCATAAGTATAATTATCATTTGATTTGTCGGCAAAGGTAGGCAAGCGAAGTTAACCGGTAGGGATACCGGTTGGTTAGGCAATATTAAGGAATTTTTCGGGGTTACTTGGGTAGGGCTTCCGTAGTCTCTATGGTGCCGCTTTTGTTGAATTTGAGGATTTTTGTTGCATGATTATGTATGGAGTTTAAGTCATGGGTAACCATTAGTACGGTCAGTCCCAATTTTTTGTTTAACTCTCCCAAGGAACAGCAGATGGAATCGGCCATGCCGGAGTCTATGCCGGTGGTGGGTTCATCCAGAAAAACAAGCTTTGGCTCGTTTACCAAGGCTTTTGCTATAAAAACCCGTTGTTGTTGACCGCCGGAGAGCTTGCCTAAGAGAGATTTTGCTTTGTCCTCCATACCCACCAGCCTTAATGCCCTTTCTACGGCTGTTTTGGCTTCTCTTTTATTCTTGCCAAGCTTGGTACCATATAGACCCAGTCTTACGGTTTCTTCTACGGTAGCCGGAAAGTTTTGGTTGAAACCGGTGGCTTTTTGGGACACGTAGGATATTTTTTTGTCCTGCTTACTTTTCGCCAAGGGTATGCCCTCAAAAAGCATTTCACCCTGTTTAGGAGTTAGCAAGTTCAGCATTAGTTTCAACAAGGTGCTTTTACCGCAGCCGTTGGCACCGGTCAAACAGACAAATTCGCCCGGGTTTATTGTAATATTCACATCTTTTAATATGTACGTATCCTCATAGGAAAACCAAAGGTTTTTCAGCCTTATAAGTTCCATACACCGAATTTCCTCTCTTACCCCACAAAAGTTTGGGGTAGCGGTAAACGTAATACATATTGCGCTTTCCTAAGACAAAGCCTTTTCCAAGTTGATTAGGTTCTGCTCCATAACAGAAAAATAATCCTCTCCGTTTTGCACCTGTTGATCGGTTAAGCCTTCAAATGGGTTTAAGGGCAGCAATTCTACACCGGTTTCCAACCCTATGGTTGCGAGAGATTTTGTTCCCGAAAGTTCCTCGTAAAATATACATTTTACATTATTAAGACGTATGTAATCTACGATTTGTGCCATATGAGCAGGTGTGGGTTCATGCTCGGAGTACATCCCCTGTAAACTCACCTGATTCAGACCGTAGGCCTCGCATAGATAGCCGTAAGCCGCATGGGAAACCACTATGGTTTTCTTGCAAAACTTTTCCACGGTGTCTTTATATTTTTTATCCAGTTCATCGATTTTTTTGGCGTTGGTTTCATAGTTTTGATTAAAATATTCGGCATTGCCGGGGTCTTTTTCCGACAAGATGTTTTTTATGGCTTCCAGTTGTTTTTTTGCGTTTTGGGGATTAAGCCAAACATGAGGGTCTTCCGCAGCGGTGTTTTCTGTATATGCGGAAAGTTCCCCATAAACCAAACCCGGGTTGTTTATGCCGGATTTAATTTTTTCTATCCAATTTTCCATACCCAGACCATTGTATAACAAAACATCGGCGTTTTCAAGTTCTACAAGCATTCCGGCGGATGGCTCCCAAGAATGGGCCTCGGTTCCGCCGGGAATAAGGTTTACCGGGTCGATTTTATCGCCGCCGATTTTTTGGGCAAAGTCCCACATGGCATGAAAGCTTGTGTAGACCTTTAACTTGCCTTGGGTTTTTATGGCCGTGGGGTTAGCGTTGCAACCGCACAGCAGTACAGCAATCAAAAAAATTTTAAAGATTCTCATGCTTGTTCCTCTTTTTTTTACTTACGCAATGTTCATTAATAATTCTGCAAACTTCGGCAACCGAATCTTTTATGTCCGAATTCTCCATAGCCTGAATGTAGGCTTGGCGATTTTCCCACAGTTGGGAAACCTCAAAAAGCAGAGAGCCGGGTGTCATGTTTTCTTCCGGCAAAACCCTGCTGAAACCCTGTTTTTCAAAGGAGGCAGCATTTAAAATTTGGTCTCCTCGGCTGGCTGAAAGCGGTAGGGGTATAAGCAGGTTGGGTTTTTTCAAGGCCAAAAACTCCGAAATTGCGTTGGCGCCGGCCCGAGATACGATTATATCCGTGGCGGCAAAAATATGTGGCAATTCCTTGCTTACAAATTCGAATTGCTTGTAAGAAGAATGGCTGATATTACTTAGGTTGCCCTTGCCCACAATGTGGACTATATTGAATTTTTCCGTCAGTTTCTCGTAGGTTTTAAATAGGCACTCGTTAATGCGTTGGGCTCCCAGGCTGCCACCCATTATTAAAAGCACCGGTTTGTCGCCGGTAAAACCGCAAAATTTCAGTCCCTTTTCTTTGTTGCCGGCAAAAAGTTCACTGCGGATAGGCGTTCCGGTCAGGTAGCTTTTTTTCTTGGGTATTGCCTTGACGGTTTCCGGAAAGGTTACGCATACAGCCGTTGCGAAAGGCAGGCTTATTTTATTTGCCAGACCCGGGGTAATGTCCGATTCGTGGATAATAACCGGGATTTTTTTCATTTTTGCGGCTAAAACCACAGGAACGGTCACAAAACCACCCTTTGAAAAAACTATGTCCGGCTTTTCTTTTTTCAGTACAGAAAGTGCATCGCCCAGACCTTTTACCACACGCAAGGCATCGGTAAAATTCTTCATATTAAAATAACGGCGTAGTTTTCCTGCTGAAATTCCGTGGTAAGGGATGTTGCAGGCCTTGATTAAATCTTTTTCCATTCCCTCTTTGCTGCCTATATATACAATGCTGAAACCCATTTTCTCTAACTTGGGCAGTAAGGCTATGTTGGGTATAACATGACCTGCCGTACCGCCGCCTGTTAATAATATCTTGTTCAAAAGCTCAACTCCCGTAAATTATGTGGTCGGTAGAATAAGAAAAAGTATTCTTATTAATTCTATTTTTAGGATTGCGTATTATTCATAAATCTGCTACGGTATATTGCATTACACAGACTTATTTCCGGAACATTGCATGGTTTTTATTTACAAATGCAGTGTAATGTGTTAATTATAATATTACGATAGTATAATTACAACTATATTCTTGCGGGAGCTGATTTTATGAGAATAGAGGGTTACCAAAGCAATTATCAAACTCAAAATGACCCCATAAATATTTTAAATACCGACCCAAATGTGGACAGGAACATAAAAAACGAGAATGTATCCGGCGTGAAAAACAAGAAATTAAACGAAGTGCAGGAATGTGAGACCTGCAAAAATCGCCGTTATCAGGATGTTTCCGATGACCCCGGGGTTTCGTTTAAATCGCCCACAAAGGTCAACCCGGCTACAGCGGCTTCTGCGGTAATGTCCCATGAGCGTGAGCATTATTCCAGAGAGAATTCAAAGGCTTCCCAAGAGGGTAAGGATGTTGTGTCCTCAAGCATACGGCTTTTTACGGCGGTTTGCCCGGAATGCGGCAAGACCTACGTTTCAGGCGGCGAAACCCGTACAGTTACAATGACAAAGGAAGATAAAGATAAGGACAAGAATTCAAAGAATCCCAAGGAAAAGGGTTTTGATATTAAGATATAAAACCTCTACCACCACAAAATATCTTAAAAACAACAAAAACAGGTGCTACCTAGGCGGCACCTGTTTTTTGTACTTCAATTATATCCTGTTTCCGAAATAAAACTTGCTTAAATCATATAGACTTTGATATAAGCCGGAAAGTTTGTGAAAGTATTCATCGTAATTGGATAAGCCGTCAGACAGATGGCCTATGGTATCCAACAACAGTGAAGTTGCGTTGTAAATTTTATTTTGTTCGATATAAATTGATATTAGGGTAAGGGAATCGGTGATAAAGTCTTCGGAGTCGTTGCCCAACAGCTTTTTTTCCAGACGAATGCACTTTAGGAGTAGTTTTTCGGCGTTTTCGTAGTCCTTTTGGGCATAGTGAAGCATGGCGGCGTCTCTCAAGCAAAAGGCGTATTGAACATAGGACTCGCCGAAGTTGCTTTTCATGTGTGTTAGGGTTAGCAACTTATATTCCAGGGCTTTTTGGGGATTATCCAACTTTTTACAAAGGTTGGAAATCCGGTTTTCGCAGGAAATTGTATGCTGATGGGATTTTCCTACGACGGCTTTAAGCAGGGTATATGCTTCCTCATAAAAATGCATAGCCAAATCGAGGCTTTCGTTTTTTTCATATACCTGTGCCAAAAAATATACGGTTCTCAACAATTCGTTCACGTCTATAGGTGTTATTTTTCGCTGTTCATCCAAACCCAGAGTACAGTTTAACACGGCACGCTTAAAGTCACCCATGGAATAATAAACATAAGCCAAAGAAATGCAAATATCCACAAAATCCATGTGGGTCTTGGTTTTTGTTTTGGTCTTGGCAAGCTCCAGGGTTTCGACTGCATCGGCGTACATTCCTAATTCGGCATAGGTATTACCCATATTATAAATGGAAAGTAAATGCCCCGGTCCGTATTGGCTGATTTTTTCATATATTTCCGCTGATTTGGTAACAGCCTTCAAACCGGATTCGTAGTCTCCCATTTTATTGTAGGCACCGGCAAGATTATTTAACCTATCGGCATAGGCTTCGTTTTCTCCGAAGTGAGTGTTGACAACACGAGAAGATTCTTCGTACAGCTCTGTTGCCCTGTGAAAGTTTCCTCTTTGTTCAAATGCTATAGCCAGATTAAACAAGTCATTGGCATAATCCATAGAAATATTATCTTGCTTTAATTGGTAGAATTTCAATATTTCTTTGCTCAAGGTTACGGCCTTGTCATATTGATTTTTTTTGCAATAATTGGCAAGTTTTTTTCTCATGGAATTAAAATTGTTATGCATCTTCACCACCCTATCTTTTCTTACCCTGTTACCCATATAGATTCGATGGATATATACGTTTTTGCTTTAAAAACATAAAACCTTGAGGAAAACTTTTTGAAGAAAAAATTTTCCTCAAACCCCTTTCATAAAGACCTTATAATTCTATTGAAAGGGTAATAAAGTTGATTCGCCGTATATTAACGTTAATTCGGCGGAGCGGAACAATACAAATAAATTACGTAGGAATTTTCACGTTATGATTACACTTTTGCATGATTTTTATACAAAAACGCTCAAATATTATAGAAAGTTCGATAAGGTTTTAATTTTATCGAACTCACATGCTTATATTCGGCTATTCCCGGGAAATTTAATTGGGATAAGCTGTTAATCTATAATATTATGTCGGCAATTAAACAGTGCTTAATTATAACATTGCCGGAGAAAATTTCGGCTAGTATTTTGTTACCCTTGAGAAACCAAATTATTCTTCTTCGATAATCAAATCGTCAAGGTCTTCCATGTCGTCAAAGTCGTCCAAAACAGATATTTCGTCTGTAGAGTTACCGGCTGTTTCGGCGGTGTCTTCAACGGCAGGTTCATCTTTTGATTTGGCTTTGCCTTTTTTGCCTTTTTCCTGTTTTTCGGGCTTTTCTTCTTCTACTTCTTCAAAGGTTTGATTGGCTATGGTTTCCAAGTCCGGCAGGTTGTAATGCTTGCGAATCATATTTTCCAAAGTAACGAGAAAATCTTTGTTTTCCATTAAATATACCTTGGCGTTTTCACGGCCTTGACCCAACCTGGTGCCTTCGTAGGAATACCAAGAGCCGCTTTTGTTGACTATGTTTAAATCCACAGCCAAGTCAAGCACGTCTCCGGTGCGGGATATACCCTGACCGTACATAATATCAAACTCGCATACTTTAAAGGGCGGTGCAACCTTGTTTTTTGCGATTTTGGCACGGGTGCGGTTACCTACGAATTCATCGTTAATTTTTATTGTCTCAATTCTTCTGATATCTATTCTTACTGAAGCATAAAATTTTAATGCACGGCCGCCGGTAGTGGTTTCGTTTCCGCCGCCGGCAAAAATATTGCCGATTTTGTCACGTAATTGGTTGATAAAGATAACGGTACAGCCGGTTTTGTTGGCTACGGCGGTTAATTTACGCAAAGCTTGGGACATTAAGCGTGCTTGCAGACCCATATGAGAATCGCCCATATCGCCTTCGATTTCAGCACGGGGTGTTAAAGCCGCCACCGAGTCTATAATTACTATTTCTATGGCACAGGAACGAACCATGGCTTCGGCGATTTCCAAGGCCTGTTCGCCGTCGTCCGGTTGGGATATGTAAAGTTCATCTATGTTAACGCCAAGTTTAGAGGCATAAACCGGGTCAAGGGCGTGTTCCGCATCCACATAACCGGCTATACCGCCTTGTTTTTGCACCTCTGCCACTACGTGTAATGCCAAGGTGGTTTTACCGGATGATTCAGGCCCGTAGATTTCAACTATACGTCCCTTTGGCAGTCCGCCTACACCCAAGGCAATATCCAAACTTAAAGAGCCTGAAGGAATAACGGAAACGTTATCGTTTTTTGTGCTTTCGCCCAGCTTCATTACGGCACCCTTGCCGAATTGTTTTTCTATGCCTGCTATTGCAGTTTCCAAAGCCAAACGGCGGTCAGCATCGGTTTTAACATCTGTGTTTAAAGTAGTGAAACTCTTATCTTTCTTAGCCATTGTATCCTCCTGAATTTTACATCCAAACTTTAGTTCGGTTTAATAGGGTAAAGAAGTTGTTTCGGAAGTACATATATTATACAAAACTACCATATGAAATAAATTCACGCTAAACAACCCTTTACTAAAATGTATGTAAATTTAATAATTGATATATCCGGTAGAACCGGGTTGGTAGAGGAGACGGAAGGTCTCCTCTTTTATGTTATACTAATTCCATATTTAATGAAGGATAAAAATTTGCAATTTATCCTTGAATCTTTGTCTAAATTGCAAACTTTTATCTACTGTTTTAAATGGAATTAGTAGTATTAATTATTTGTGGGTAAGCCTTTTAAGGTTCTTCTTAAAAAATCCAATGCGGTGACTACCGTGCGGTTACGGATTTTATCTCTGTCGCCCAAGTAATTGCATTCTTTGCAGTATTTTTCTCCGTTGATATAAAGACCGATATAAACCAAGCCCACCGGTTTTTCTTCTGTACCGCCGCCGGGGCCGGCTATGCCGGTTATGCTGATGCCTATGTTTGAACCGGAAGTTTTTGCCACGCCTTCTGCCATTTCCAGAGCGGTTTCCTTGCTTACGGCTCCGTATTTGTCTAAGGTTTCGGCTTTAACGCCCAGACGGTTCATTTTGGACTCGTTGCTGTAGGTAACAACGGATTCCTTGAGGACTTTCGAAGCACCGGGATAGTTAACCAGCCTTGCGGAAAGTAAGCCGCCGGTACAGGATTCTGCACAGGCTATTTTCATGTTTTCTTTGTCTAACATTTCTATTAGCGTGCCTTCTAAGGTAGCCTCGTCCTCACCGTAAATATATTCTCCCAAAACTGAATACAATTTGTCCAAGGTAGGTTGCATAATAACTTTTGCTTCATCAACGTTGGCCGCTTTTGCGGTAACACGCAGGGTCACTTCAAAGGTTTTAACGTAAGGAGCCACCGTAGGGTTAGCCTGTTCCTTGAGTATATCCTCAACCATGCTTGCGGCGGAGCTTTCGCCTATACCGCTTAAACGAAGGGTCTTTGAATACAGAATGCAGTCGCTTAGTTTGCTTAAAAAGGGTGCCACGGTGTTTTCAAACATGGGGTACAGTTCCATAGGCGGCCCGGGAAGCAGTATAAAATATTTGCCGTCTTTTTCGGCTATACAGCCCGGAGCGGTGCCCACCGGATTGGGAATAACCGTGGAGTTTTGGGGTATATAGGCTTGCTTTATATTGTTTTCGGACATTTTCAGCCCTTGTTTATTAAAGAAAGAAGTGATTTTATCCATACTTTCTTGGTGTATAACCTGATTCATTTCCAAAAATTCAGCTGCGGTTTCTTTGGTAATGTCGTCGGATGTGGGCCCCAAACCGCCGGTAGTGATTACAACGTCTGAGCGTTCCCAAGCGGTTTTGAAAGTTTCAATCATGCGTTCTTTGTTGTCTCCAACCACAGATTGGTAAAAAACGCTTACGCCCAATTGAGCCAATTCCTTTGCAAGATATTGGGTGTTGGAGTTTAAAATATCACCCAACAACAGTTCTGTTCCTACTGAAATTATTTCTGCCTTCATGCCAACCTCCGGTCAATTTGCCAACAGGGATTTGTTTTTGTATATATATTCTATTCCCGAAATTACGGTGAAAAACGTTGCAATTCCCATTAAAACATAGCCTATGGCATGGGAATAAGGGAAGTTAAAATTAAACAGCAAATATACGGTCATAATCATTTGGGTTATGGTTTTGATTTTGCCGAGAGTACCGGCGGCTATAACCTTACCGCTGCTTGCGGCCAGTATACGAAAACCGGTAATTGCAAACTCACGGCTGATTATAATTATAACTATCCAAGCCGGTATTTTTTGCAGTTCCGAAAGGGCAATTAATGCCGCACAAACCAAAATTTTATCCGCCAGAGGGTCAAGAAATTTTCCCAAGTCGGTAATTAGGTTGTATTTTCGGGCTATCCAGCCATCCAAGGCGTCTGTAAGGCTTGCCAGAACAAAAACCACCACAGCCCAATATTCGGTATAATAAAGGCAAACCAAAAATATGGGTATCATTAAAACCCGTAAAACAGTTAACTTGTTGGGTAAATTCATTTACAACACTTCCTCACCCATTAAATCATATTCTTTGGAATCGGTTATCAGTACATCAACAAATTCTCCGCTGATTAAGTCCCTGTCGGATTCGAAATAAACAGAGCCGTCTATTTCGTAGCAGTCTGCGTAGGAGCGGCCGCAATACACGCCGTCCTCCAAGCGTCCGTCTACCATTACTTCCAAGGTTTTGCCTACTTGTTGCTTGCGTAAGCCGGCGGAAATCTTTTTCTGCAAGGACATAATTTTGTTTTTTCTGCGGTCTTTTTCTTTCTTGGGAACTTGTCCGCTCATGGAATAAGCCGGAGTGTCTTCCTCTCTGGAATAAGCAAAAACGCCTAAATTCGAGAACTTCATTTCTTCCACAAAATCCGTAAGGTTCTTGAAATGCTCCGGAGTTTCCCCGGGAAATCCGGTTATCAATGTGGTTCTTATGCTGATTTCCGGCATGGCAGATCTTAATTTGCGGATTATCTCTTTTAAGCCGGCGTTGGTGGTTTTGGTGCGTCCCATGCGTTTTAGTATTTCATCGTTGGCGTGTTGTATGGGCATATCTATATATTTGCAAACCTTGGGATTACGTGCCATTTCTTCTATTAGTTTATCCGAAACATGCTCGGGATAGCAATACAAAATTCTTATCCACTCTATGCCTTCAATTTCGGACAATTTTCTCAATAAATCGTGGGTTTTGCTTTCGCCGTAAAGGTCTGTGCCGTATAAAGAGGTGTCCTGTGCCACAAGGATAAGTTCCTTTATGCCTTGGCTTGCCAGCATGGTTGCTTCTTCCGTAAGGCTTTCCAAGGTACGGCTTCTGTAAGGGCCTCTTATGCTTGGAATGGTGCAATAAGTACAGCGATTGTCGCAACCTTCGGCAATTTTTAAATAGCCGTAGTACATGGGCATGGTGACCATACGTTTAAGCACTATATCCGAATTAAAATCCGTGGCTTCGGTAAGATTAGCCACCTTTTCACCCTTCGCCACTTCTTTTATAACGTTGATAATACCGCCCAAATCTCCTGTGCCCAAAATGGCATCAACCATGGGCAGTTCCTTGAATATATCTTCCTTATAACGCTGCACCATGCAACCGGTTACAATCAAACCTTTGCAGGAGCCTGTTTCTTTATATTCGGACAGTCTGATTATTTCCTCTATACCTTCCTGAGTAGCATCGGCTATAAAGCCACAGGTATTGACCACAATAATATCCGCCGATTCTTCATCGTCGGTTACGGTGTAACCCTCGGCATTAATCAGTCCCATCATAACTTGGCTGTCTACAGTGTTTTTATCACAACCCAGTGATAAAAAATAAATACGCAAAAAATCACTTCCATCCGGTTTATTTACAGGTCAATCAATAAATGCTGTATAGAATTATTTAACTATAATTTCCATAATATTAATATACTTGTCATTATATTATAAATCCCGGGATAGTAAATTGCAATTTTTATTTTTAGAGTTGAGCGTAAAAAAAGGTACCGGATTTCTCCGGTACTGAATGTTGTTAAAATTATACTAATTCCATATTTAATGAAGGATAAAAATTTGCAATTTTTTTCTACTGTTTTAAATGGAATTAGTATTAGTTGTGTCCATTATATATTTATGGAGTAGCCGGAGCTGCTTGAACAGTCACAGCTGAACTTGTTGGGTTTTGCCCCAGATAGATCCCTGAGCCTGTAGCGGTTACTGTTATTGATTTTCCGGCGTCTTCTGCTTTAACCGTATAGGTATTGCCGGTAACAGGGGTTTCGTTGCCTACCTTCCAAGTAAAGGCTGATGCAGAATTGGCAGGGGTTGTGGTTGCTGTTAAAAGAGTGTCTTTTGTAATAGATGTACCTGTATATGTTATTGAAACCTGTAAATCAGCCACTGCTACTGCTGATGTTACAGCGCTTTTGCTACCCGAATAGTTTCCGGTACCGGTTACTGTTACACGGATTATTTTTCCGGCCAAATTTAAACTTTCGGTAATATCAAGTTCAGAACCGGTTTTACCGGCTATTGTAGTCATATTGGTTGCGGTAGTACCGGATTCCCATAAATAGCTTACTGTAGCAGTTGTTGGGGTAACCTTAGCGGTAAGCTTGTTACCAACTTTAGGAGTTCCTTCAATAGTTACCGAATCTATAGTATTACTTTGTGCCGCTGTTACAACATCAGTTGCGGAACTGTATACGGTTGAACTAGAATAATTTCCTCTGCCATAACCGATAACTCGGATGCTGTAACCTTCATCTTGTGATGTAACATTATAAGAAGATTTAGTTTCACCGGAGATATTAATCCAGTTGGAGGATGTGGGATATTTTCTTTGCCACTGATAATCCACATATGCTTGGGCATAGGAAGGTTTGACGGTGGTAGTAAGGTTTGAACCCACAGAGGGTTTTGTATTGCTTATAACTACATCATTTATTTCATAATCATCCGCATAATCACTTGGGCGTTTAGATCCTGAAGCATAACTTTCGATAATACCCGAAACGGCTTCCACACTATTTGATGTTATATCCGCCTTGGTTATTTTTCCTCGGCCTGTGAGTATACAAGCGGCTTTAATATAAGCGTTGGTAACACGGGTGTCGTTATTCAAGAAAACTTCGGAATCCTTACCGTCTACATTTAAGCGTTTTATAGAGCCGTCATTAAGTTCAAGGTAGGAGCTGTTTGCATCCAGAGTAACCGTATTAAAACTGCCTTCCAGTTCTATGGTTTTGGAGCTTGACAGCAGAATTACATCGGTAAAGCCGTCGCCGCCTCTGGATAGACCGTCTTCTTCAAGTACAGCCGAGGAGCGTACATCAACGCTGCCTATATTTGTTTTATTGGAGGCTATTACTCTTACTATTCCGTTGGAGCGGTAAACTTCCATGCTTTTAATATCGCAATCTTTAAATTCAATGGAATCCGTACCGCCGCCGTAAATATAAGCCACACCGTCAATGGTTACGTTCTCCAGGGTAACATCGCCGGAACCTACGTTTTTGTCTATAATCAAGTCTCCGTAAACTCTGGTGTTGTATACGGTGGTGGACTTGTTCACCACAGTCAAATTGCCGGTTACCACAGAAGTTGTACCGCTTCTGTTTCCGTAGGTACGTGAGGTGACTTCAACGTTGGTACCGTTGGGTCTGTATGTGGGGTATGGATAATAGGTAGGGTAAGGCGAATATGACGGATAGTATGTTGGGTAGGGTTCGTAAGAGGGATAATTGGTAACAGGAGGAATATACCCCACATTACTTCCTCTAACCCTAAAAATCCAAACTGCG
Source organism: uncultured Defluviitaleaceae bacterium (assembly GCA_964392115.1). Classification (GTDB taxonomy): domain Bacteria; phylum Bacillota; class Clostridia; order Lachnospirales; family WRBF01; genus CAYXWM01. The sequence goes on from CAYMOU010000006.1 coordinate 31,131, forward strand.
GCATCCGCACGGGTTATATTAACCGTGGGTTTAAAATACCGAGAGCCGTCATCGTCACCGATAATTCCGGCGGCATAAAGGGCATCAACGGCAGGCTTGGCGTAACTTGATATACTGCTTGCATCGTAGAAATAGTTGGCTTCGCCGCTGCCGTAACGTCTGCCGGTAACGTTTGCCAGCATCATGGCCGCTTCTTGCCTGGTAACGAAGTTATTGGGCCTAATGGTGTTGTCCTCATAGCCGGAAATAAAGCCGGCACCTACACCGTAGGATATTTGCTGATGAAACCAAGCGTTAGCCGGAACATCAGAGAAATAAACGTTTGCGGACTTGCTGAAACCGTAGGCACGGTTGATCATGGTAACAAGTTCTGCCCGGGTTACCAAGTCTCCCGGAGCAAAATAGCCGTTGCCTCTGCCCGTAATTACTCCCTGTGAAGCCAAGCTTGTAATAGCCGTTTCGGCATAATGCCCGGCTATATCATAAAAGTAAGCGGCGTAATACTTTTGCGGAGAGATAACAACCGTTGCCAAAATAATTAAAAATGCAACAAATCGTTTATACCTCATGTTTGAACCTCCTTTTATATACAAATCAAAAAATATCTAAAGGGATGTAATACTATTATATAACATTAATACTATATACAATTATTTCGGGTTTATTAAAATTAAATTTAACCCCGTAAATCTTGTAATTCTACTCAACCAAAACTAACCCTAATCGAAAAAAGCATATAAATTCCGGGTTAGTTGTAGGGTCGGGGATTGCTCCGACTTCTCTGCTGTTTCTGACAAGCGTTTCCCAACAGCATTTTAATCTAAAACCACTCATTATCTCAGATTCGTCTTGTTGCAAATCTATTTATTGTAATTTGCATTATGTAACGGTTTTTAGATTAAAAAAATAACCGAACAAGATTAAACATAGGCTGCTCGGTTTTTTGTAGGATAGATTTAGGGGATAGAAGAATTTTTCTGTCCCCTAAATATTTTAGTTGTTTTATCTGACTGTTTTAGGTTTTCCGGACATTGCATACCAAATAGAGCCTGCCAAACAAACGGAAGAATATGTTCCGCAGATTATACCTATTATTATGGGCAGAGTAAAGTCCTTAACGGAGGTTACGCCGAATACATAAAGGCTGGCAACGGTTAACAAGGTAGTTAATGAAGTATAAACCGAACGTCTGAAAGTTTGTGCCACGGATAAATCTATAAGTTCTTCTTGAGAATATTTGTGGGCACGACGTTTGTTTTCACGAATCCTATCAAAGATAACGATGGTAGCATTGATAGAGTAACCCAGAACCGTAAGAATAGCAGCAATAAAGGCTACGTTCAACGGAATTCTCAATATGGCATAAGCCGCCAAAACCACAGCCGCATCATGGATAAGAGCAAGAATAGCGGAGGAGCCGGTTTTGAAGTCTCTGAATCGCAAGGAAGTATACAGCAGTATGGCAACACAGGATACAACCACAGCGGTTAAGGCTGTTTGTTGCATTTCGTTGCTGACGGTGGAGCTTACGTCCTCTATGTCAACAGCGCCGTCCTCAAAGCCGTATTTTTCTTTAATGGCAGAGATGAGTTTTACACGGGTTTCTTGTTCAACGGAAAGAATCTTGAAGTTAACTTCGTTTGTGCCGATTATTCGTTGAACCTGTGGGCTTGTTTGGCCGGTAGTATCGGCTATTATTTGGGTAATGTCGTCATTGTTAAAGTCTTGTCCCAAATCTATGTTTATGGAAGTACCGCCTGAAAATTCTACGTCAAAGTTGAAAGCGCCTGCACCGGCAGAAGCGTTGATTATCATAAAAATTATCCCGATGGCAATGATTATTGCCGAGATGGAAAAGTAAAGTTTTCTGTGCTGTACGATTTTCATGTTAAGCCTCCTTCTTTGGTGCCGCACCGTAAAGTTTAGGGTTGTTTACTCCCGCAGCAACCAAGTTGGTTAAAATCATTTTGGTAACCACAAGTGCAGTAAACATACTTAAAATAATACCCAAACCTAAAGTCATGGCAAAACCTTTGATAGGGCCTGTGCCCATAATCAGCAATACTACAGCCGCTATAAGGGTGGTAATGTTACCGTCCATAATAGCAGGCAAGGCTCTGGAGAAGCCGTTGCTGATGGCAGAGCGAACGGAGCGTCCACTGTTGAGTTCTTCTTTGATACGCTCAAAGATAATTACATTGGCGTCAACAGCCATACCCACCGAAAGAATTATACCGGCAATACCGGGCAGGGTAAGGGTTATGCCGAATAAGCTTAAAGCTACCAGTTCAAGCCCTACGAAAACAAACAGGGCTATATCGGCAACAAAGCCGGACATTCTGTAGAATACCAACATAAATAACAGTACCAAGCCCAAGCCGATTAAACCTGCATATAAGCTTGTTTCCAAAGAGTTGGCACCAAGTTTTGCACCTACGTTTTTCATGGAGATAACGTTCAAGTCAAAAGGAAGGTTACCGGAACGAATCAAAGAGGCTAAGTTTTCTGCTTCTTCTGGGGTAAATTCGCCTGTAATACGTGCGTTTCCGTCTGTAATTTTTGCGTTTACGGTGGGCGCACTGATAATTTGATTATCAAGCATTATGGCTATGCGTTTGCCTATGTTTGCTTCGGTAGCCTTTGCAAACAATTCTTTACCGGTTTCGTCAAATTCCAGGGCTATTTCCATTTTGCCCACGAAATCTTGAGAGGCTTGCTTTTTGGCTTGGATTACGTGTTCACCGGTGAGAAGTTCGTTGTTTTCCTCGTCAGCAAATACCAGTTTTGCTGTAGAACCTATACGGGCAATAGCTTCTTCCGCATCGTCTACGCCGGGTATGTCTACGGCTATACGTTTGCTGCCTGAAACGGCAACTTCCGCTTCGGTGTAGCCTTCATAGTCAAGACGTTGGCGAATAAGACCAATGGCGGATTCCATTTGCTCGGCTGTAGGTTCGCCGTTAGCTTCGTATACGATGGATACACCGCCGCTCAAGTCAAGGCCCTGTTTGATATTTTTAACACCCAGGAAATATCCGTAGGATACGCTGCCTATATCGGCAACTACCTTGTCTTTGATTTCTTGGCTGTTGATACTATCGGATTTAATGGAAATTCCGTAACCGTTGTGTTTAACTTCCACATCGGTATATCCTTTGGCTTGTAAGATGTTTTGCATCTCGGCTACGCCTTCGTCAAGGATTTGTTTCGGAGGTTTTGTTTCGTAATCTGTTCTGTAATATATGGTGTAGTCTTCTGCTTGTTCGATTGATACTTTTGGTGATTCGTCTTGGCTTGCTTCGTCACCGGTTTCCGGGCTTGCGGTGGGTGTTGCATCACCTTCCGGAGTAGCAGTAGGTTCAGTGGATGGCGTGGCATCACCTTCCGGAGCGGTAGTAGGCTCGGCGGAAGCATCTGCTTCGTCTCCGGCATCTTCTTGTTCCAAGACTATATCTTCCGGGTTGATTTTCGGTACATCTCTTACTATTTCCGTAAATACGCCTTGTCTGAAACCGTAATATGCCGTCAAATTTAAACCGACGGCAAATATCAATACTATAAGCAGTATTGCTATTGATTTGCCCTTCATTAGTAAGACACTCCTTTATTCTGCAGCTGATAATGTTTTCCGGCCTTGTATAGCAAAAATACAAGCCGGGTTAAATTACAACGGCGGTAAAGTTAAATGCGGTTTTTTACTAAACCGAAAATAACTGTAATTTCCCACCGTAATATTATCTCAAAATTTGGCAACTACATACCCTGTCCCATGATTAATACCAAGCTTTTATTCAAGTATTGGCATAAAGGCATGAATATTAGGCCCGTACATTTCGGACAGGCACAGGCATTAAACGTTTAGTCTTGACCTGTAAGCGTTCATCATTAGAGCACATTCTATAACCTTGCGTTGGATTTGGCAACCTAAATCATAGGTTTTGGAAATATCTCCGTTGCTTGATAAAGCATTAGCGGAGCAACCGCCGCTGCAATAGAATTTTACAAAACAATCGCTGCAATTTTCTTTGGTATAAACATTGTTGTTTGCAAAACCGGCTTGGGTTGCAGGTTCTGTAATACCGGTAGAAACATGTCCCAGTTTAAATGGGGTATTGCCCACAAATTGATGACAGGGGTACAGTTCGCCTTCCGGGGTAACCGCCAGATATTCCCTACCCACGCCGCAGCCGGCTACACGTTTGCTGATACAGGGGCCGCCGGTTAAATCCACATTAAAGTGGAAAAATTCAAAGCCGTTGCCCTTTGCTTCCATATCAAGCATGGTTTTTGCCAACAGTTCGTATTGCTCGTATATAACCGGCAAATCTTTTTCGGTAATGGCATAATCGTTTGATTTGTCGGTAACCACCGGTTCAAGGGAAATATACTTAAAACCAAGCGCTGCAAGGTGTAAAACGTCTTTGCAAAAATCCAAATTCTTGTGGGTGTAGGTTCCTCTTACGAAATAATCCTTGTGATTACGTTTTTCAAGGAACTTTAAGAATTTAGGTACTATGATGTCGTAGCTGCCTTTTTCAACGGCAAGTACTCTCATGTTGTCGTTTGTGGACTTGCGTCCGTCTATGCTAAGAACCACATTATGCATATGTTTGTTAATGTAGTCCGTATTTTCGTCGTTTAACAGCAGTCCGTTGGTGGTAAGGGTAAAGCGGAAGTTTTTATTGTGCTTGGCTTCAAGAGACTTTGCATAGTCTACAATGCCCTTTACAACCTCGAAATTCATCAGCGGTTCTCCGCCAAAGAAATCCAACTCCAAATTTACTCTGTTACCTGAATTTGCAATAATAAAATCAACGGCTTGTTTGCCTGTTTCCAAACTCATCAAACTGCGTTTGCCGCCGTATTCACCTTCTTCAGCAAAGCAATATTTGCATTTCATATTGCAGTCATGAGCAATATGTATACAGAGGGCTTTTATGACCGGCTTAGCCAAATGTTGGTTAATGGCAGGTTTAAAGGAGTCTTGGGAAAAAAGCAGCCCTTCCTGTTTTAGGGAGTCCAACTCCTCCACCGATTCTATTATGCTGCCCGGGCTGTATTGCCCCTCCAAAAGCTCCAGTATTTCATCCAAACTTTTTTCATTGTAAAAATCCAAAACCCTAAAAACCGTATTATCCACTACATGAACGGCTCCTGAATTAACATCCAAAACAATGTTAAAACCGTTCATGCTGAACTTATGAATCATTTAGTTTCTCCCTTCGAAAATAAATATTACCCAACGCAAATTTATTCACTTTTTATTTTACAGCAGAATTTAAGTTCACTGTATAAATGATTTTGCGATTATTCAATTCTTGATGATATACAGATAGGGCTTGCAATTGCAAACACCGTAAACATCCGTACAGAATTAATATTAGGGTAATATTTCAAGAAAACACCGTCCTGTTTAGGCGATGTAAATTGTGTTTATTTATAATTAAAAAAATAATCATAATTTCAATATAAATTGCATAGGAATCCACCTTTAAACGTCAGTGGATTCCTTTTCATGTTGTAGTTCAGTCTTTCTTTTCGCAAACTTGGTTTGCTACTGTGCAAGAGGTTTTGCACGCTGATTGGCAAGATGTGCGGCATTCTCCGCAACCGCCTTTAGTAACGGAGTTTGTAAGTACTTTTGTAGTGATTGTTGAGATATGTTTCACGGTGATAACCTCCTTTATTGCCGGTTAATTTTAAACGAAACCGCAAAGAGGTTGTGTTTAAAATTCAGCCGGATAGTTTAAAGCCTAGCATATTATACCATAATTTATCGGTTTGGCAAATTAATATTCAAAAAAATTTAATATTCTTGATATTTATAAGCCTAAAACCGGTTAAGACGTGTAGACAATCTTATTTCAACATCAATCCAACTTATGACTTGTTCTAAACTGCTTTACGCTTATTCCCTCTTGGTTTTTGAAGACGGATTTGAAATGCTTGGTATCGTCGTAGCCCACTTTTATTGCAATAATGTCATCATCAAAATTGGTGGTAAGCATAAGTTTTTTGGCCTGTTCCATACGGGTTTCCAAAACCAGTTCGAATACGGTTTTTTTCTCTCTGTCTTTGAATATCTTGTTTAAATATTCCGGAGTGGTTTGCAGAGAATTGGCTATTTTAATAAGGTTAAAGCTTTCGTAGTATTTTTCGGAGATGTATCTTTTTACGCCCTCTATTAGGTTGTTGGAGTTTTCGTTTTTCATGTTGATTATATAGTCGCAAAAGCCCTTTAAAGCTTCGGCAAGGTATTTAAAGGCTTGGTCCGGGCCGGTCAGTTCAAACACTTCTTTCGAAGGAAAGAAGGTAGTTATTTGGCTGCTTACAGGCAGGTTTTGTTCCGAGGCAAAGCGGCTTATGGAAATCAGTATGTCGGTAATTATTTTCGGAATCAGTTTTTCCGGCAGCGGTTCCGAAAGGCGTAGGGCATCGAAAATTTCCGTAAGAAGTTGCATACAATAGTCATATTCACCGGCAACGGCTGTGTATACCAATTTTTCTTCCTTTTCCAATGGATAACGATAGGTTACGTTGTTGGACGGTTCTGCAAAATCAATGGGAATAACCGAGTTGTAACCCATGCTGAACCTGTATCTTAAAGCGGCGTCGGCTTCTTTGAAGGATATTCCGATTTCCGAAGGTAAATCATAGGCTCTGCCTATGCCCACGGTGACTTTTACGGAGATGCTTTCAAATACAGCGTTTTTTATGTTTTCGCATATGCCTATAACTTCCGAAAGTCTCTGTTCTCCGGAAAGAATAACGGTTACGGCGTTTAAACTGCCCAAGTGAGCCTTGAAATTCATTTCACCCAGGCCTGCCTTGACCATATGGAAGATTTTATAGGATAAAAGCTGCTTTTCCTGTTCTTCCAAGGTGAGAATAACTTTTTTGAAATGGTCTATGCGAATGACAAGCACTCTGTAAGGTGGCTGTAAGTCTAAATTAAAATAGTCTAAAGATTCCCGGATTTCTTCGTTGTTACGAATGTTTCCGTTGATTAGGTTGGTAAGAAAGATATTTTCGAAAATGCCGGTGTTTTTCTTGTAGCCTTCGGTAAAAAGCTGTTCAAGTTTTTGTTGTTTTTCAAGCTTATTAAAATATTCTATGGCTTTTAACAGTGAGCGTTGTATGTCCGTATGTTTTACGGGCTTAAAAATATAGTCGATTACGCCGAATTCAAGGCTGCGTTTCATATATTCGGCGTCGTTGTAGTTGCCGTATATTATAAAGCGTATGTGAGGATAACGCTCGTAAATGTCTCGTATTAATTCGTTGCTTTTAATGCCGAAAAACCGAATGTCCATAAAAATCAAATCCGGGCCGGCTTCTTTAACAAAGCCCAGAATATCCATCTCCGGGTCCATAGAGACGGCTACAGAGGTATCGGGAAAGGTTTTCAGCACAAAGTCCTTAATACCCTTAATGTAGTCCGGCTCCGTATCTGCCAGCAGAATTTTAACCATAAAACTCATTCCTTTACATTTGCCTGTTAAAGATAAAAGATTAAGACCTTGGGTAAAACTTTTTCCGGAGAAAAGGTTTTCCTCAAGCCTTTTTCAAAAAGACTTTATAATAAAATCAGGAAGAACATCCCATATATTATATCCAACATAAGTACAATATTTGTAAACAAGAAGTTGTTTCATTATTTACAATAATATGATATAATGTAACTTAGCTGTTTTGTCAACTTTTATTTGATACTGAAATTGATACCTGATTCTCTGATATATCAATGACAATTCCCAAAGGAGTATTATATGAACTATGTAGTTATAGACCTTGAATACAATCAACCTTTTCTGTTTAATGACGGAACAAGAACCGAACCGGTTCCGGAATGTCCCTTTGAGATTATCCAAATCGGGGCGGTAAAATTAAACAGAGAGTTTGAAATTATCGACAAGGTTAATATTATGATAAAACCCAAGCTTTACGATAAAATACATCCTTATGTAAGAGATATTACGGGTATAGACGAGGCTATGTTGGAAAACTGCATTGATTTTACGCAGGGTTACAAAGATTTTATTAAATTTATCGGTAAAGGCAAAAATATATTCTGTGTTTGGGGTAATAACGACATAAAAGAACTGTGCCGGAACATATTGTATTATAATCTGAGCGATAATTTTTTACCTAAATCATATATAAACGTACAAAGCCTAAGTTCCCGTCATTTTTCCAGACCCGGCGGAATGTGCATAGGGTTGAAAAATGCGGTTGAACTGTTGGAAATAGAGACAGATATACCTTTCCACAACGCTTTAAACGATGCCATATATACCGCAATGATTTTAAAACGTGTAAAAAGCGAAGATATGCCCGTGGTTACATTTCAAACAGACCAATACAAACCCTTAAACAAAACCGCTGTAAAGCCCAACTTGGTTTGCAACGGAAATTCCTTATAATGTGCAAATAAATCCCCTGTTTACGCAGGGGATTTATTGTTGTGAAAATGTTTGTTTGTAGTGAAGGCATTATGTGTTCTTCCGGGCAGTCTCTTGCTACTCGTTTATATCCAAATAGGCTAAATTACCCGAAAGTATGGTACAGACTACCTTGCCGTAAAGGCTTTTTCCGTCTACCGGAGAATACTTTGCCTTTGAGGAGAATTGTGATGCATCAACCTTATATTCGTTATCCACATCAACAATAATCAAATCCGCATCGCTACCTACCTTAATTTCGCCTTTTAGGTGTAGACGTAGGATTTCTGCCGGGGTAGAGCTCATTTTCTCCACCAATTGCTCAAGGGTGAGGATGTTTGTCTTGACCAAGGCATCATAACTTAGGCCAAAGGCGGTTTCCAAGGCTGAAATCCCGAAGGAAGCGTTGTCAAACTCTACCTGTTTTCTTTGTATGGTATCCGGTGAATGACCGGTGGAGATTACGTCTATGGTGCCGTCTACCAGCCCTTCTATAATGGCTTGTACATCTTCTTGGGTACGTAGCGGCGGCCGCACCTTTGCAAAAGTATTGTAAGAATCCACGGCTTCTTCCGTAAGAGTAAAATAATGAGGACAGGTATCGCATGTTACGTTGATATTTCGGGCTTTTGCTAAGCGGATTAAATCCACCGCACCTTTGGTACTGATTAAACTTATATGCAACCTAGCGTTGTTGTGCATAGCAAGGATTAAATCACGGGCAATTATGGTTTCTTCCGCTTCACGGGGTATGCCTCGTAAGCCTATGGCAGTGGCATACTTGCCTTTGTTCATTACGCCGTCGGCAGAGATAGAGCGGTCGTCGCAGGTGGTTATCAGAGGAAGGTCAAACATATTGGTATAGAGCATGATATTGCCCAAAAGGCCTGCATCTTTGATACATTTACCGCCGTCAGACAAAGCAACTATTCCGGCTTGTTTCATTTCGCCTATCTCTGCTATTTCTTCGCCCAGCAGGCCCTTGGTCATACTGCCGTAGGGAAAGATATTGGCATGAAACAATTTTGAATTGTTGTTTAGTATGTAGCTTATGACGGTTTTGTTATCAATGACCGGAGAGGTGTTTGGAAGTGCAGTTATGGAGGTATAGCCGCCGTGAACGGCTGCTCGGGAGACAGACATACAGTCCTCTTTGGTTTCGTAACCCGGGTCACAAATATTACAGTGCATATCAATTAACCCGGGCAACAAAAAACGGCCTTTGGCGTCTACCGTATCCACTAAATCAAAGGACAGGTTTTCACCTATTTCAACAATAACACCTTGTTGGATGTACACATCTCGGATTGTATGGGAATCGTTGTAAAGTCTGCAATTCTTAATCAGCAACCGCAAGGTTTTCACCGCCCTTTAAGGAAATCAGATATAAAATAGCCATACGTACAGCAACACCGTTGGAAATTTGGTCGTTAATATAACATTTGCTGCTGCCCACAACCGCCGGTGAAATCTCCACCCCGGTTTTTACGGGACCGGGATGCATTACTATAGCGTCCGGCTTGGCGTATTCCAGCAGAATTTCGTCCACTATAAAGTTGTGGGTGTATTCCCTGAAAGAGGGCAGCAAAATTCCGTATTCGCTGATAGGCAACATACGTGCGGGTAGGATTACATCCGCATTGGTGGCGGCTTCGTATAAGTTGTGGTATACTTTTACCCCGAATTTCTCTATTTCCGGGGGAATAAGCGTAGGCGGACCGGAGACCCTTACCTCTGCGCCCAGTTTTAACAAGCCCCAAATATTGCTCATGGCAACACGGCTGTGGGTTATGTCGCCTATTATGGTGACAATAAGGTTGTCTATATGACCCTTGACGTTTTTTATGGTCATAATGTCAAGGAGTGATTGGCTGGGGTTTTCGTTAAAGCCGTCGCCTGCATTTATAACGGAAGCATTGGTATGCTCTGCAAGCAACTTTGCCGCACCGGACATGGGGTGGCGGATAATAATAAAATCCGCACCCAACTGGTCGATAAGCTTGCCTATTTCCGTTAGGTTAGCACTGACACGGGTATCCGGAAATTCCTTCATATCTACTATATTTGCGCTCAAATGTTGGGCGGCAAGGCTGTAAGATAGCATTGTTCTGGAATTTTTCTCATAAAAGAACAGTATAACGGTTTTGCCCTGAAGGTGGGGTGCTTTTTTGTTGTTTTGGCTTAAAACAAACTTCATGGTTTCCGCCGTATTGAGGATTATGTTAATTTCATCTTTGGACAGTTCTTTTAAATTGATAAAATCTTTTCGGGTGAAAAACATTAAATCACTCCAAATTATACTAAGAAAAAGATAAAAAGAAAGACCTTGAGGGAAACTTTTTCTGAAGAAAAGGTTTCCCTCAAACTCCCTTCAAAAAGACTTTAATATAAGTGTGTTTTGACTTACAGAAATTTAAAATACTTATCTTACCAATATATAATCTTTAAAGTCGTTGTAGATGTTTACACGATTGGAGCGTCTGAAAAATTCTTCGATTTCTGCTACAGTGCCAAAGGGTTGGCGCATTCTGAAGGCTATGATTTCGTCCAGCATTGCCGGTGTTAGTTTTGTGCTGAGGGATGCAAGTTCTGTACGTGAAGCGGTGTTTATGTTTGTATACAGGGTTACCCGCATATCTACTTTGGATACATCAACCGGAATATCCGAGGGTTTATCCATAGTCAGGCGTTTGGCGTAGATAGAATCTGCGGCACTGTCGCTTAATCCGGCGGAGCGTAATTGTTCCTTGGTGGCACAGTTAAGGTTTATATAGTTTGTAGCCGTAGCGTCAACGTAGATGTAAGGCTGTAATTTTTCGTAGGAGTCTTTGGATATTAGTTTTTCCACGTCGGCCAAGCTTTTAAAGGGTTGGTTTATTGTGATTTTATTTATGTCTGCGTTGTTTACGGAGGTTTCCAAAAGGCTGCGTAATTCCTCCGCAGTTGCGGTGTTGATGTTTGTAAGGGTTGTTAAGTTATCCTCTAGTTTGTCTATGTCCTCTTTTTCGAAATTAAGAGAGGGAATAAACTCCAATTCTCCTATATGTTTGAAAGAATAGCCTTTTTTTCTGGCCGCAACTATAGAAAGGGCTTGGGAAGAGTTTAAGTCCGTAGAGGATAATTGGCTTTGGCTAGCCTTGTTTATGTTGACCGCTGTTTTTGGGAAAATAGCGGCAACAGTGGTTTTATCCGTAACGGAGATATATTCTTTGATTGAATCAAACTCAGCCTTGGAAACCAAGGAGCGGTTGTATAAATCATCAATATTTTTAAAAGAAGTACGGGAACGCTCGGAGATTATCTCGCTTACCTTGGATTGGGAAAGTCCCAGGGAGAGCAATTCGGTTTCTCGGGCTTTGTTAATGTTGGTGCAAACGGTCATAATACCGGCGTTGGAGGTAAATATTTCGGAGCTTAAACCGGTGACGAATTTTATTTCGCCTATGGTGTTAAAGGGATTTTGGGCTCTGTAATCAACAGTATCTCTAGCCAAAACTCCGCTGAAACCTCTTAAACGGGAACTTAAAAACGAGGCTGTGGCTGTGTTAATATTAATATATTCACCGGAATAAACCGGTTGACCGTAACTTGGCGTAGGCGTCGGGTAATAGGGATATGAATAGGACGGATAGCTGTAGCCCGGATATGAATAGCCGTAATCATAATAAGGATAGCCGTAATTCATAGTGCCCCATTCTTCGGCCCAAATGCCCACACGGTTGTGGTAGGCCTGCATTTCGTTGTTTTTGAACAGAGAATACAGCTGACAGCCTTGGAAAAAGCTGTCTACCTTAGCCAAGCCACGCTCTACAAGCACTGAGTTAACCAAGGCACCGTCCACATAAACATACATAGCATTAAAACGGTCTATGGTTTGAGGGAAGGTTTGGTCAAAGCTAAGCTGTGCGGTTTTGCCTAAAAGGCTGTTGAGGTATTCCAAGGTGGCATCGTTGTTCCAAGCCTCTACGCCTATAAATCTAACCAAGGCAAGATCATTGCTGCCTACGGGCTGAACCTTAAGAGATTCACCGTCTATCACTTCTATAATCATAGCCCCGGAGGAATTGCTCAGAACCTTATATTCTTCTGCATATACAAAATTAACCGAGCAAATAAATATCAAAGTCGATATAAAAAGAAAAAGGGCTTTTTTAGTCATGGGAGCCCCTCCTTTGCAGTTAATTTGCACTGATTTTTTTATTTCTTGGATTTTGGCAGTTCTATGGTGGGTTTTTTGGTGTTTTGTCTGAAAATAACTACTTTTCTGCCTATAACCTGTACCACCGAGGAACGGGTGCGTCCGCTTAATAATTCTGCCACTTCTTTTGGCTCTTGGGGACAGTTATCCAGCACGGAAAGTTTAATCAGCTCTCCGGCTTCCAAGGCTTCGTCTATGCTTTTGCAAAACTCGGGTGTTACCCCTGCTTTGCCCACTTGAAATGTAGCCTGTAAACCGTTAGCCATAGACCTTAAAAAAGAACGTTGCTTGCTGCTTATCATTTATTACCTCCGGTAAAAATTCCGGGTTAACCCGGAAGATGTTAATATTTTAGATGTTTATGTGGGTTCTATACTTTGTGTAAATTTATGTCAAAAATCAAGGGAAACTTTTGTTAAAAGATTCCCGAGGGTTTTTTATTCGAAATAATCAAACTCCAAGTCATAGAGTTTAACCACATCGCCTTCGTTTACGCCCATTTCTTCAAGCTGTTTAAGTATGCCTTTTTCACGTAAGAATTTTTGGAAGAAGGCAAAGCCTTTTTCGGTGTCTATATTTGTGTAACCCAGCATTTTTAAAATAGGTTCGCCGGTTACTTTGAAGACGCCTTCTTTTATTTTTTCTACGGTAATAGGTGTATTGTCGGCTATGATTTCTTCTTGGTATTCTTCGTAGTCGCTTTCGAAAACCACGTCTTCAGGGCAATCCTTAAGTACTTCCCAACAGCCGGCGATTAGGTCTGAAAGGCCCATGCCTGTGGCGGTTGAAATAGGATAAACTTTTACGCCCCGGGGTTCGTAAATTTCTTTTATTTTGTTTAAATTATTTTCTGCGATATTTTCGAAATTTAGGTCCATTTTATTGGCTACGATAATTTGTGGTCTGTTTATAAGTTGGGGATTGTAATTTTTAAGTTCGTTGTTTATGGTTTCTATGTCTTCTAAGGGGTCTCTGCCCTCGGTCGAAGAAGCGTCTACCACATGGATCAATACTTTTGTACGCTCTATATGTCTTAAAAATTGGTGACCCAAGCCTATGCCTTCGCTGGCACCTTCAACCAAGCCGGGAATATCCGCCAGAACGAAATCTGTGCCCCAATTTGTACGAACCACGCCTAAGTTGGGTGAAAGGGTGGTAAAGTGATAATTGGCTATTTTGGGGTTAGCGTTGGTTAAAACCGAAAGCAAAGAGGACTTGCCTACGTTGGGCAGACCTATTATACCTATATCGGCTATAAGTTTAAGTTCCAAAATAATGTCGTATTCTTTGGCTATTTTGCCTTTTTGTGCATATTTGGGAGCCTGTCTGGAGGGTGTGGCGAAGTGTTGGTTGCCCTTGCCGCCTCTGCCGCCGTGAATAAGGATTTTTTGCTCTCCGGGCGTTACCATATCCACCATGACTTTGTTGGTGGTAGCTTCACGGACTACCGTGCCTACGGGTACACGGATAATCAAATCTTCGGCACTTTTACCGAAACGGTTAAGTTTACCGCCGTCCTCGCCGGGCTTGGCTTTAAATACGGTTTTGTAGCGATAGTCTATAAGCGTGGTTAAAGACGGGTCGGCCAATAAGATTATGTCGCCGCCTTTGCCGCCGTCTCCGCCGTCCGGGCCGCCGTTTGTTACATATTTTGCTCTGTAAAAGGACACAAAGCCGTTACCGCCGTTGCCGCCTTTTACGTGGATTTTTACTCTGTCTATAAACATTTGAATCTCCAATCAAGTAAAAAGATAGAACTAAAAGATTAAAACCTTGAGGGAAACTTTTTCTGAAGAAAAAGTTTCCCTCAAAC